>CAZSVK010000100.1:0-15707 GCA_964610245.1 uncultured bacterium | reverse complement strand
CGCCGTAGTAGGCGGTGCGAGCGGCTTCGTAGGCCGTGCGGGTCGCCGTGATCTGCGCCTGATCGTTGCTCGTCAGAGCCGTCTGGTAGTCGCGGGTGGCGGCGAACCAGGAATCGCGGAGAGCCTGCAGATTGCTGTCGGTCGGAGCAGCCGCGCCGGTCTCGCTGCCGCGATACATCGGGGGGTAGTGGCCGTAGCCGTAGCCGTTGTTCTGCTGATGCTGCCACTGGAACGAGTTGTTGTTCTGGTAGTCGCTGTAGGTGTAGACGTCTCGGCTGGGGAAGAACTTGTCGAAGACCCACTTGGCCAGGAAGAAGCCCACGGCCGCGCCGGCGATCTTGCCGACGATGCCGAACTGGGCGCCGAGGAAGAAGCCGGCGACGCCGCCGATGAGGCCGGGGACGATCTTGCGGAGCAAGCCGCCGCCCTGCATCATCTGGGCGTTCGTGCCGTAGTTGTTGTTCCAGTAGTTGATCCCGCGGTCGGAACCCTGGGTGTTGTAGTTGTAGTTCTGTGCGTAAGCCGTGGCGGGCAACACCATGGTGCAACCCACGAAAGCCAGCAGGGTGAGGGCCGAAACGAGCCTGCGATACATCATCTGCCTCCTTGGTACCCCGGGCCGGGGTGTGGTGTAGTGTCCTTGTTCGAAATCGTACCCAAAGTATAGGAACGGTCCTGGGGGGTGTCAATCGGGCCACCGAAAAAAAGTCCCTCCACGACAGGATACTTCCGGCCCGCATTGTCATGCAGCCCATGAACGCGCCATCGAGGCCTCCATGATCTTCATCTGTCATAGTCCTCGAGGCTTCTCGCGCTGGAGCGCCCTGGCGGGCGCGGCTGGCGTGCTGGCGGTGGCCGGCTGGATGGTCGCGGGGCTCTATCGGTGCGAGGGCGGCGAGCCTGCTAATCGATCGCTGGACTTCGCCCGGTTGGAGGCTGCCCAGGCCGGACTGCTCCATCCACGGGAGATCCGGCGGGCCGCAGGCGTCCCATTGATCGCCGGCGCCTCCGAACTCGTGTGCAGCGAAGACGTGACCGGCCTCCTGTTGCAGGGCAGCGACTGCGTCATGTCCACCGGCGGCGGGCTCCTCACCGTGCCGCTCGCGAACGGATTGCCCCGCCTGCTCAGCGCCCTGGGAGGGTTGCCGGCCAACCGGCTGACCGCTCTCGCCTCCTATCAGGGCTCGCTCTGGCTCGGCACCGCCGGTCAGGGAATCGTGGAACTGCGAGAGCAGCAGTTGCGCTGCCTGCGCTTCGGCGACGGTGGGCTCGACCACGTGACCTCCCTCGCCGTCAGCCAGGATCGGCTCTACATGGGCACCCTGGGCGGCGGCCTCGTCCAGTTCGACGGGCTGCGGTTCCGGCGCGTGCCTTGCGCGCTCGATGCCTTCGACGCCTCACGGATCTCGGCCCTGGCCGTGCTGCCCGCCGGACTGGCCGTGGGGACCCCGGAGAGCGGCGTCTGGCTGCTGCGAGGGGGGAGGCAAGAGCGAGTGGGGCCCCCGATGGATCGGGTCACGGCGCTCGCCTCGGACGGCGACGAGTTGCTGATTGGAACTCCCTACGGGTTGTACCGGGTCGACTCGCGCCTCAGGGCCTCGACCGAGCTGCCAGACGTCCACGTGACCGCGCTGGCGCTCGACCAGGATGGGGCGGTGCTGGCCGGGAGCTTCGAGGGCGACCTGCACAGGCTGCCGGCGCGCGGCCGGACCGGGCGTCATGCCGGACTGAGGGTCGAGCGGCCGGGCGATGCCGGTGGTCTAGCCCGGCCCTGGAAGAGGTTGCCCGGCTCGATCCGCGCCTTGCTCGAGCGAGAGGGGCGCCTTGCGGCCGCCACCGAGCGGGGCGCCTACGTACTGGAGACCGGCGGCTGGCGCCGTCTCGCACAGTTGGCCGGTCTGCGCAGGGCGCACGTCAGCGGCCTGGCCCTCGATGGTGGCGGGACTCTGTGGATCGGCTACTTCGACGGCGGCGTCGACCGGATGGACGCTGCCACCCTGCGCGTCTCGCCCGCCCCGGGGCTGGAGAGCTGCCCGGAGGTGAACCACCTGCGCTGGGACCGTCGCCAGGGCAAGATGCTCGTGGCGACGGTGCGCGGACTGCTCGAGCATGACGGCGTCGCCGTGACGCGCGCGCTGCGGGAACGCGACGGCCTGATCGGGGACAACGTGGCGTTCAGCCTGGCCCTGCCCGACGGCGCCCTCTACGGCTGCGAGAAGGGGCTCACCTTCGAACGGGCCGGCCGGCTCGAGAGCCTCTCCGGCTTCCAGGGTCTGCCCAGCAACCATGTCTACTGCGCCGCGTCCTTCCAGGGCAGGCTCGCCGTGGGAACTCTGGGCGGGCTCGTTCTCCTGGAGGGGACGAAGGTCGTGAAGGTCATTGCCGCCACTCGACGGGGGCTGCCCGCCAACTGGGTCACCTCGCTCGCCGGATTGCCCGGGGGCATGTTCGTCGGGACCTATGGAGGAGGAGGATGTCTGATGGCTCCCGACGGGTCGGTCCAGCCCTTCCCGTCCGACGCAGGACGGCTCGAGTTCAACAACGGCGCCGTGCTCGCGCTCGACGGGCTGCTCCTGGCCGGGACGCTCTCGCGCGGCCTGCTCATCTCGGCCAGCTCTCCCGAGCCCTCCCTGCGAACACGCTTCCTCGAGGCCGGCTTGGGCCACCCCGACGTGACCGCGCTGGCCGCCGGCGAGCGGGTCGTCTACGCCGCGACCGAGGGCGGGCTGACCGTGATTCCACTCGAGGCCCTGCCGCGCTGAGCCGGGGACTGGAGGCCGGAGGCTGGGGGCTCACCGGGAACGGGCTCGAACCAGGCGGGACTGGGAAGGTGGCCCCCGCGCCGACCACGTTTGCCTCTCTTCCGCTAAACTCCGGGAGTGGTCCGGCATAGAACGATCGGAGGCCCTCGATGACGACGCGACTCTTTCTCGCACTCCTGCTGGCGGCGCTCGCTGCCGCCCCGTCCTTGACGGCTGCCGAACCGGCGGCGGCGGACCTGACGACGCCCACGACCCTGGTCACCTTCCCCTGGGGGGAGGGGCCCGGCGAGCTGAGGTTCTCGCCCGCGTCCGGCCCGGGAGAGGGGATTCCAACCTCGTTTCTGCTGGATCGCGCCGGCCGGGTCCACGTGCTGGACGCTGCGGCCCACCGGATCGTTCACGGAGCGGACGGCGCCGGTCTGCGGCCTCCTCCGCTCGACCTCCTGTCCTCGGGTCTCGTGAAGCCCAACTCCGTCCTGGTCGATTTCGACCTGGCCCCGGACGGCAGCTACGTGGTGCTCGACGAGACGGCCGGCACTCTCGTGCGACTGAGCCCTGGCGGCAAGGGGCTGGGGCGCTTCGGCGTGCTTCGCAACGGCCGGCAGCTGGCCTGCGCGCGGGACGGCCGCGTGCTGGTGAGCGACACCGGGCTGCCGGCGGTGGATCTCTTCGATGCCTCCGGCAAGTTCCTCGGCGAGCGCCGGGGCACGCTCTTCTCCGTTTACTGCGATGGCAAGGGCCGATTCTACGGTCAGCAACTGACCGGTCCGCGACGCGCCGCGCTGCTGAGGACGGTGTCGCCCGAGTCGTCGAGGATGAGCGTGCTGGCCACGGTCGCCCCCGATCGGCCCGACCACGAGCTGGCCGAACCCCGCGTGATCGGGCTCGACGACGCCGGCCGCGTCTATCTCGAGGTCATCGAGGTCAAGGACGGCCACTGGCTCTACGTGCGTCTGATGCGGTTCACCGCCGACGGAGCGCCCGCGGGGGAGCTGCGAGTCGCCCAGTGCCAGGAGGAGTACACGTCGCCCCCCCGCCACTGGAGGCCGACCCTCGACGGCCGCATCCTGGCCTACCGCACGCACACCGCGGTCGGCTACACGCTCGTTCAGTATCGGTTCCCGCACTAGCCTCGTGCCGATCGCCCGGCCCCACAGTCAGCGTCCTCAGCCCAGCCCCAGGAGGTCCCAGATGTCGCCCCACTCCAGCTCCAAGCCCGGCCGTGTCGCCGTAGCCCTCGTCCTGGCCGTCGCAGCACTCATCCTGCTGACCGGTGAGGCGCTGCTGGCGGGAGACACGCCCTTCGATCCGCTCGCGGCGCTGCAGAACGGGAAGCCCACGAGCGCCCGGGCGGACGACCAGACGTACGAGGTGGTCCCGGGCGACTGCCTGTGGGCCATTGCCGAGCGATTCATGGGCGACGGCTCTCGCTGGACCGAGATCTTCGACGCCAACAGCGACCAGATCTCCAATCCCAATCTGATCTACCCGGGCCAGAAGTTCAAGCTCCCCGGCGGCACGGGCGGTGGCACCGGCGGCACGGGTGGCCGCGGGCCCGGCAAGGCTTCCGTGGGGGGGCGCGACGCCCAGGGCCGTAACGCCGCCTTCCAGAAGCTGCCCGTCGCCCACGGCCACATCTCGAGCCGGTTCGGTCCGCGGCCGTCTCCCTGTGCCGGATGCTCCTCCTACCATCAGGGGCTGGACATCGGGGCCGGGCGCGGGACGCCGGTCTACGCCACCGGACCTGGCAGGGTCGTCTTCGTCGGCTCATCCTACGGCGGCGGCAACACCATCACCATCGACCACGGCAACGGCTACCAGACGCAGTACCTGCACCTACAGCACGGCAGCTTCCGGGTCCGCGAGGGCGACCAGGTCTCGGCGGGGCAGCAGATCGCCGGTGTGAACAGCACCGGCCAGTACACCACCGGCGATCACCTGCACTTCGCCGTGAAGCACAATGGTCAGCTGATCGACCCCGAGCGCATGCTCGACGTGCCGAACCGGTTCTAGCGGGGAGTCGGGAGGCGGGAGTTCGGAGTTGAGAAGCGGAGAGCCGGAGTCGGCGCGGGACTCCCGACTCTCGACTCGTTCCCCACAGACCCTTGCGACCCCAGGGCATGATTGGTACTGTTCTCCTCCGGGAGCGGCCGATGGCCGCAGGAGGAACATGCCCGGCTCGCGTGCGTTCCTGGTGGTCATTCTGGCGATCGGCCTCGCGCGTGCGTCGTGCGCCGATCCCGGTGTTCTGATCCCGTCCAACCTCTCCGATCGGCCCGACCCGTCGGTGCTCTCTCTGGAGCGGATGGACCTGAAGATCGAGGTGGACGGCCGTTTCGCGCGCGTGCGCCACGTGCAGGTGTTCGCGAGCCACGTCGGGCGCGAGCTGGAGGCGGAATACGTCTTCCTGCTGCCTTCCGGGACGAGTCTGTCCGACTTCGCCATCTGGGAAGACGGCGTGCGCGTTCCCGGTGTCATCCTGGAGCGTGCCCGCGCCCGGATGCACTACGAGGAACTGACCGCCAACAAGGTCGACCCCGGGCTGCTCGAGAAGTCAGAGCATTCGGAGGAGTCCAACACCTTCAGCGTGAAGGTGTTCCCCGTCCCGAGCTACGGCTCCAAGCGGCTGGAACTCGAGTACACCCAGGAACTGGGGCTGGTGTCGGGCCACGCGCGTCTGGTGGTGCCGCTGAAGCCGGCCCGGTATCGCAAGCTGGCGGCCGGCCATCTCCGGGTCGACTACCGCGTGCGCTGTCCGTCGCCCCTGACCGCGCTCACCGTGGGAGGCGCCTCGATCCGCGCGGTGCCCTCCGCCACCGGTCCGGCCGAGCATGCCGGCGTCTTCGAGGCCGCCCCGTTCGAGTTCGCCGACGACTTCTGGCTCGACCTGGAGTTCCCCCGCGGGCCGACCCGCAGCGTCTTCCTCACCTATCGCGACGCCGCCCGGGCCCGGAAAGATCTCTCGCCGTTCGGGGCCGGCCGGGTCTACTCCGACGAGCGCGGCTATTTCCTCCTCGACACCGAGTTCAACCTGGGCGCGGATCGCGGCCAGGGCGAGGAAGGGCGCTCTCCGGTCGCGGTCTCGGTGCTCTTCGACACGTCGCTGTCGATGCGCTGGCAGAAGCTGGACGAGGCGTTCGAGGTCGCCCGTTCCGCCCTGGCCCGTCTCGGCGCGCGTGATCGGTTCGCCATGGCCCTCTTCAACGACCGGGTGGCTCCGATGGCGGGCGGCTTGAGACCCGGAGGCGAGGCCGAGGCCACGAAGGCGCTCGACTTCGTGCGCGCCGGGTCGCTCGCGGGCGGTACCGATCTGGCCGCCGCTTTCCGGGAGGGATTGAAACCGCTGGAATCGGCGCCGGCCGGCACGCAGCGCCTGTTGCTGCTCGTCAGCGACGGGCACGCCACCGATTCGCCGCTGGCCCTGGCCGCGCTGGAGAAGGCGTTCGCCGAGGCCAACCGCAAGACCGGGGCGCGCCTGATGACGTTCGGCATCGGGAGCGATGCGAACCGGACCCTGCTCGGAAGACTTGCCGCCGCGTCCAAGGGCCAGTTCGTCTGGGCCGCCGAGACCGAGGATCTGGCGGTCCCTCTCGCGGGATTCCTCGATCGGTTCGGCCGGGCCTCGGTCGAGCAGGTGCGGCTCGCGTTCGCCGTCCCTGATAACGTCGAGATGATCTATCCCGCGGGCCCGCAGGTCGCCTACGACCGCTCGGCAATCCGCTTTGTCGGCCGCTACAAGGGGCCGCTCGCGGACACCGGCCTGACGCTCGAGGGCGAGGGGCCCGGCGGGCCGGTGCGGCGCGAGCAGAAGGTCGAGCTGCCGGCGGCCGCCCCGGCGCGGTCCTGGCTGGCGCGTGTCTGGGCCCGGGAGCGGGTCGATCACCTGCTCGAGCGCATCGCGCTGGAGGGCGAGCAGGAAGATTGGATCGAGGAGATCATCGCCCTGGCTCGCGAGCACAAGTTCGTCACCCCGTACACCAGCTTCCTCGCGGCGCCACGCGCCCTGCTCAGGCCCCGCATCATCAAGCCCGGCGACCCGGTCCTGCGGGTCAAGACCCCCGACGACATCGTCGCGGTCACGGCCATCTTCCCGTTCGGGCTGACCCGAGCGCTCCGGTTCCTGCCCGACGCGAAGCTCTGGGAGGTGCGGTTCCTGGCGCCCGCCTCGATGAAAGACGGCACCTACCGCGCATCGCTCGTGCTCACCGACCGCGCCGGCCGCAAGCTGCTCGAAGAGAAGAGCTTCGTCATCGACAGCCGGCCGCCGGCCGTGCGTCTGGCGCGACCGCTCGCCGCCTCCGCGCCCGGCCGGAACGTGAGACTGGAGGTCTACGCCGACGCCGACACCCGGCGAGTGACGGCCCGGGTGCCCGGGCTGCCGCCGGTCGAGCTGCGCTACGACAGCGGCGCGAAGGCCTCCGTCGCGCTCGTGCGCCTGCCTGCCTCGATGCCAGCCGGCCGATACCCGGTGCGGCTGACGGCCGAGGATCTGGCCCATAACGTGAGCTTTGCCGAGACGGCGCTGGAGGTCCGATGAGCACGCTCCCCGCCGGTCTGCTGCTCCTGGCCACTCTCCTGCCCCCCGCAGTGGGGTGGGCGGCCGACGTCCCGCTCGTCGCGCGTCCAGTCCCTGCCGCCTCGACTTCCGCCGCGATGGCCTCCTGGACCACCGGGACGACCTTCTCGGCCGAGGCGCCTGGCACGACCGGTCTCACCGCCTGGCGGCTCGAGGAGTTCCTGGGCCGTCGAGCGTTCGTCCCGGCCCCGGCGGCGGCCCGGGCGGCGCGGCTGACCGAACTGCTTTCGGCCCGGCCCGATGACCCGGCCTTGACGCTCGAGCTGGCCTACGTTCGCGTGCAGCTCGGCGAGTACGAAGCCGCCCGCAAGCTGATGGAGCGCCGCGTCGAGAAGGCGCAGGCAGGCGAAGCCCGGGCCGCGGCTCTGGGCGAGCTGGCTGCGTTCCTTCACGGTCGTCTGGCCATCGCCGACGAGTTCCTCACGCTTCGAAAGCAGCTAGCAGAGCTGAGCGTCCAGAAGCGCCGCTCCGTCTACGAGAGGATGCTCGAACTCCTGGATACCTTCCGGCTGCAGCAGTTCGACCTGCTGGCGCTGCACCGCGAGCGCGTCGAGGCGTTCCCGGCCGACTGGCCGGCGCGACAGGCGCTGCTGGCGGAGCTGGGACGCCGCGCGGCCCCCGAGGCTTCACTGAAGGCCCTGGACGAGGCCCAGCTGGCCTTCCCCGGCCGGCGCCGCGAGCTGCTGGCGATGCGCCGCGACGCGCTGGTGCGGCAGGGCAGGTCCGAGGCGGTCCGAGAGGCCTATCTGGCGGCGTCCCTGCCTGGCGCCGGCGCCGACCTGGACGCGGGCGTGCTCGACGATTTCCTCGACTGGCTGAGGGGCCGGCGGGAGCTGGAGAGCTTCCGCAAGCGGCTGGAGGCCCAGTCCCGGGAGGGCCGGCTGGGGGCGGCCGAGGCGATCGTGCTGTCGTGGGCGCTGGCGTCGGAGAACCGGGCCCAGGAGGCGCAGCAAGCGCTCGACGGCCTGGGGCGCGGCGTCCGCAAGGCGCTCGGCCGGGATGCCCTGGGGCAGCTGGAGGCACGCCTGGAGCGGAAACCCGAGGCCGCCCGTCTGTTCCTCGGAGCGTATCTGGAGTCGACAGACCCGGCCACTCGCGAGGGGGCACTCTACCACCTGTTCCTGGCCCTGAAGGACGACCCCGCGGCGCTGGGACCTCTCGCGCCGGACCCGGTGGGCGCGCTGGTGTCGCCCGGCCGGGTCGATTCGCGGCCGGGCACCGTCGGCGGCCTGCTCTCGCTGGCGTTCAACGCGACCGGCTCGGTGTCGAGGCTCGAAGAGCTGCGCTCGGCCTCGCGAACGTGGTCGGGCCAGGGCTCGCTCCTGGCGCTCTCGCGCGCCATGTCGACGGAGTTCCTCACGTCGGCCCGCGGGCACGAGGTGTTCCTCGCCGTCGTCGAGTTCCTGGCCACGGCCGGCGAGCATGCCCGGGCCGCCCGGCTGATCGAGGAGCGCCTGGCGGTGCTGAAGCCGCCGCCCGAGCGCAAGTTCGCGCTGCGCCTGCGACGGGCCGCGGCGCTGCGAGCGGCGGGTAAACGCCAGGATGAATGGGCCGAGTACCGGGCCCTGCTCGCGGAGGCCGCCAAGGAGGGCGACGGACTGCCGGCCGATGCCGTCCCGCCGGAGCGAGAGGTGTCCGAGGCGGACGAAGAGGCTTCGTCCCCCGAGCCCCGGTCCACAGCCCCCGAGCCTCGCGCCTCGCGCCTCGAGCCTCAGTCCCTGACCCCCGCGGCCCGCCGGGAGAGCGTCTTCGAGCTGCTGGCGGCCAGCCTGGCCGATGCCGGCCGCCACGAGGACGTGCTGCGGCTGTACTGGGACGAGCTGGAGCGCCACCCAGGCGACGCGCCGCTCTACGAGAAGTTCCTGCGCTATCTCTCGAGTTACAAGCTGGTCGAGGCCGAGCTGCAGGTCTACGAGCGCGCGGCCCGGGCCTTCCGCGACCGCTCCTGGTATCACCGCCTGGCGCGCTGGTATCTGTCCCACAAGCGCCGCGACGCCTACGAACAGCTCTGCCAGCGCGTCCTGGGGCTGTTCACCGCCCCCGAGCTGAAGGCCTATCTGGCCGAGTTCGCCCGCCGGGGAAACGCCCCCAGCTCCCAGGCCGACAATCGCCTCTACCTCGCGCTCTACCAGGAGGCGCTCAGGCGCTACCCCCACGAGCTGGCCTTCGTGACCGGGCTCGAGAGCTTCTACCGGGCCCGTTCCTCGACCGGCGAACTGGCCGACCTGCTCGCCGTCTACCACTTCAGCGATCGTCAGCTCGCCTTGCGCCACTTGCAGGAGCTATCGCGCACCGGCGCGCTGGCGGCCGCGACCGCCCGGGCCTCGCGGGAGAAGTCGGTTGCGGCGCGCTGGTTCCTGGCCGACGCCCTGGACTGGGACTGCCGCTTCGAGGAGGCGCTGCCGGTGCATCGGACGCTGCTGGCCGACTTCCCCGGCGATCGCCGCCGGCCGATGAGGGTCGCGGCCCTCGAGCGCTCCTTCGGCCGACCGGCCGAGGGCGGCAAGGTGCTCGAGCAGGCGCGAGAGCGCTGGCCCGGCGACGCCGAGCTGCTGACCCTCGCGGGCGAGCTGGCGCTGGAGGCGGGCGACTCGGTCGGCGCCACGAGCCACTGGATGCGGTTGGTCGAGTCGCGCCCTGGCGACCCCGCGCGCTATCTGGAGGCCGCGACCGTCTTCTGGGACTACTTCGATTATCCCCGTGCCGCCGCGCTGTTGCAGCGGGCGCGAGAGGTGACCGGCGACCCGGCACTGCACGCCAATCGGCTGGCAGCCGTCCACGAATCGGCGGGCGATTTCGAGAAGGCAATCGACGAGTACATCCAGGTGCTCTGGAAAGTCGACCTGTGGGACCAGGAGGCCCGCCGGCGCCTCAACTACCTGTCCCGGGCGCGCAAGATGAAGCCCACCGTCGCCGCGCGCTTCCAGAAGCTGCTGGGCGAGCATCCGGGCGAACCGCGGCTGGTGGCGGCCTGCGCCGAGTGGCTCGACCTGGTCGAGGATGCCGACGGCAAGGGCCGGCTGTACCTCGAGGCGATCGAGAAGACGCGCGACTACGACCTCCTGGAGAGCATCTGTGCCCACTTCGAGAACGCCGGTCTGGCCGCCCCCGCAACGCGGGCACTGGAGCGATTGCTCGAGCTGAGCGGCGGCGAGCGCGACCTGAGACTCCGCCTCACCGCCAGCCTGGAGCGAAGGGGCGAGCGGGATCGTGCCCGCACGATCCTCCAGGAAGGAGTGGCGCTCGGCCGGAAGGCCCAGGCTGCGGGCGAGGGAACCGGCGGACTCGTGTCGGCGCTGTCCGACCTGGCGGCGTTCGAGGAACGCAGCGGCGCGGGCGAGCCGATGTTCTCCGCTCTGGATGAGGCGGCCCGCCTGGCGACGGCGCCCCGGCGCAAGGAACTGCGCCAGCGGCTGGCCCGCCTGCAACTCGCCGCGGGCCGCGAGGCCGATTCTCGAGCCACCTTGCAAGCGCTGCTCGTCGAGGAGCCGCTGGATGCCGATCTCTTCCACGACCTCGCGCTCCTGGCGGTCAAGGCGAAGGATTCCGCCGGTCTCGGCGCCCTCTACGACCAGGCGATCGCCGCGGTGCGACGCGCGCCGCTCGCGGTTGCGGACCGCAAGGCGCGCATCGCTCGGTTGCGATTGGATCTCGCCGGGGAGCTGCTGAAGCTGGGACTGCCGGCGGCCGCCATCGATCAGCACATCGAGCTGGTCAATCGCGAACCGCTCGACGAGACCGTCGTGCGGCGCGCCTACGACGTTGCAGCGAAGGCCGGTCAGGTGGCGCGCCTCGAGGAGGCCTGTCGGAAGACCTCCGCGACCTCTTTCAAGGACTATCGATGGATGGTCGTCCTGGCGCGCATCTGCGAATTCGATCGCCGGCTCGAGGCCGCCGCGGCCGAGTACTCCAGGGCGATCGCTCTGGAGCCGCAGAGGCTGGAGTTGCTGCAGGCCCGGGCCTTGCTGCTGGTGAAGGTGGCCCGGTACCGCGAGGCGGCCGACGAGTATCGCCAGGTCTACCGGCTGGACAACCGCAACACCTCGTGGCTGCAGACCGTGGCCCGGATGCTCGCGATGTCGGGCGATCTGAAGGGGGCCGGCGAGGAGTTGACCGCCTTCGTCAAGCTCGGCTCGCAGGATTCCCGCGCCCATCTCGCCGCCGCGCGCGTGCACGACGACTGGGGCCAGGCGGCCGAGACGCTCGTCGAGGCGCGGGAAGCGCTCGGACTGGAGCGCGGGGCGTGGCGTTCCCGCGAAGTCGCCTTCGACGTGGTCGCCGGCGGGCTCGAACTCGTGGCCCGCTGGGCCGGCGTGAACGCCGCTCTCGACGCGGCCCTGGCGATGCGGCGCTCCTTCGACGAGGAGCGCGGCGGCCCCAGCCTGAATCACGTGCAGGTCGGCCGGCTCGAGAACGGGGTGCGCCAGCTCGATCGTTTTCTGGCCGAGCGCTTCGGCGAACTCGTGGCTCGCCATGCCGTCGGCAACGATCTGAGCGAGTTGCGGCGCAAGGCCGTGGAAGCGGCCGGTAGCAGCGACGAACTGGGGGGTGCGCTGCGTCGGATGGCCGCGGCCTCCCGCGAGGGTTCACTCGAGCTGGCTCTGCTCGAGGCCGCTGCCGCGGGTGCCTCCGGCGAGCGCACCGCGGAGGCGCTCGAGAGCCTCCGGGCCTTCCTGGCGGCACGGGGCTGGCTCGAACGCGAAGAGCCGGTGATCGACAGCTTGCTCGCGGAGGCCAGCGGCGACCGCCGGGCCGGGCTGCTTCTGCGGCGGGCCGTCGTGCAGCACCTTCGGGGCAACTCGGAGGCCGAGCTGGCCAGCCTGCAGCAAGTTCTCACCTACGTTTACGAAGGCCGCACCTATTACCTCGAGACCGGGGTCGAGGAGGCCTGCCTGCGGTTGCTCGAGAGCGCGGGCAACGTGGACGCGCTCGCCGCCATGGCCGCCGCCCCGACCCTCTTCCGGATCAACTGGTTCCTGGAGGCGGGCCTGCGCGACCTGGCGCTGGCCGCCATCGGCGCGACGGGCCGCGAACCGGTCTGGAAGGACGCGAAGGCCCTCCTGGTGAGGTTGCACGCCGGTGAGTCCGGGCCGGCCGTCACGGGCCTCTTCGAGCGTCTGCTCGGACCGGCAGCCATCGGGACCTCGCTCGGGGCACGTCCCGATTCGACGAAAGTGCTCGTGGGACAGCCCTGGTTCTGGTACGCGCGAAAGCGCGCGGAGTTCGCTGCCAAGCAGGCTGACCTCCCGACGGCCGATGCCTACGCCGGTGCCCTTTGCGAGGAACACCCGAAGGACGCCTCGCGCCAGGCCGAGCTGGGCCGCTGGGCCCTCGAGAACCGGCGCTTCGAGGCCGCCCTGGCGCGATTCGACTGCGCGCTCGAACTGTCGCCGGCCGACACCTCTGCCCTGGATGGGCGGGCCCGCGCCCTGGCGGGGATGGGCCGCACGAGCGAGGCCGTCGATTGCTGGCGACGCTTGCCCGGGACGAAGAACGCCGGCCCGGTCGAGGCGCTCCGGGCCTGTCGTTCGATGAGCGAGGCCGGGCTCGCCGCCGAGGCCCGCCGCCTGCTCGAGGAGTTCATCCTGGAGCGCCATCGCCGCCTGGGCATCGACTCTCTGGGCGAGCTGCTCGAGGAGTACCGCAAGGGCTTCGCACCGGACGACTGGGCCGGTCCGGACGCCTTCTTCACGAAGTTGACCCAGGCCGATCCCGGCCGGGTGGAGCTGCTGACCCTCCTGGTCGATCGCAAGCTCGCCGGAGGCACTTTCGCGGCCGCGTATCTGCGCCGGGCGGTCGAAGCAGTCTCTTCCGGGGCCTTCCCGAACCGGCAGGTGATCGCCGAACAGCAGTTGCGGCTGGCCGCATTCCTCCGCGAGCGGGGCGACCTGGCCGGCGCTCTCGAGGCGGTCGAGGCCGTGTTGAAGGCCGACGCCGGCTCCGAGGACGCCCGGGCAGAGAAGACTCGGCTGCTGGCGCGGATGTGGGACGGAGGCGCGGGCGCGGCCCGGCTCGACGGCTGGCTCGAGGCAGCCACCAAGGATCGCCTTGCCGAGGAAGAATCGGTTCTCAGGCTCACGACCGTGCTGGCCGAAGAGGGGCGCCAGGCCTCCGCCGATCGTCTGCTGGAAGCCCATCTCGAGGCCCGTCTGCTCGAGAACCCGGGCGACGCCGACACGGAGCTGGGTCTTGCGAAGGTGCTGCTGCGCCGCGACCGCCCTGACGAGGCGATCCGGTTGCTGCAGGATTCCGTGCTTGCCGACCTCGAGAACGAGTCTCTCCTGCGCCGCTCGGCCGAGCTGCTCGAGGAGGCGGGGCATCTGGAGCCGGCGGCCGGTTTCCGCGAGCGGCTGCGGGCGCGCCGCCCCTCGGATCGAGCCAACGTCGTGGCGCTGGCCGAGGTGTTCCGGCGCAGCGGCAAGCCGGCGCAGGGCCTCGAGATGGCGAGGGACGTGCTCTTCGGGGCGGGCAGCAGCCACGCCGACCGCGACGCCGCGATGGCGGTCGTGGGCCGCTGCGTCCGAGACGGTGGAGGCAAGCTCGAGGCCGAACTCGCGCTCTGCCGGACCGCCGCGGCCAAGCTCGGCGAAGAGCTGGCCGGCCGCGCGGAAGCGGCGATCCTCGGCGCTGTGGATCGGAAGGACGAGCAAACGCGGACGTTGCGAACGCTGACGTCGAAGTTGCCCGATTCCTGGGCGGCGGCTCGGGACCTGCTGCAGCTGGGCGAGGCCGGCTCGGAGGCCGACGCCCGGCGGTGGTGGCGACTCTCGGGCGACCCGGTGGCGGCGCTCTTCCTGTTCCGGAAGCTGGCCACGACCGGAAAGTACGAGCTGGCGCTCGCGGCGAGGCCGCTGCCCGGCACCGGCGAGTTCGATCCGTACGCCGAGCCGGAGACCGCGGAGGGTGACGAGGACGGTTCCTCGGAACTGCAGTCGGGCATCGAGGAGGCCCAGGGCTCGGCCTACTCGGGCGCCGACGCGTATTCGCTGGACGCGGCGGCCTGCCTGGCCGCGACCCGCCGCTGGACCTCGGCTCGGAACGTCCTCGAGATCGCGCTGCGGCTGGTCAAGGACGCCGGCGCCCAGCGGGCCCTGAAGAGCCGGCTGGCGGAGGTCGAGGTCCAGCGGAAGGCCTATCTTGGGCGCGAGGCCGGGCACCTGGTGCTCGGTGAAGGGATACAGAATTGAACGCGAACAGACTGCTGCTGCTGCCGATGGCGCTCGCCGCCGCGCTGGCCGGGGCCGCATGGGCCGGTCCGGGCGAGATGGCACCTCTCATCCCGGGCCGCCCGTTGCTCTGCCTCGAAGCCTCGGATTTCGAGGCCTCCCTCGCCGCGCTCGACGGCTCGAAGCCGATGGCCGCCTGGTATGCCACCGCAAGCTACAAGGCCTTCCAGGACACCAAGCTGGCCCAGAAGCTCGGCGCCCGGCTGAAGGAGGCCGAGGGGTTGGCCGGCGTGGGCTTCAACCTGAAGAACCTGCGCACCGTCGCCGGAGGGACGTCGGCGCTGGCGCTCTACGACATCGGCGCTCTCGAGTTCCTGTACGTCAGCCGGCTCGACCCCGCGCGTTTCGCCGCCTCGGTACTGGCCCCGTTACGGGGCAAGTTCGACAGACGGATCGAAAAGGGCCTGACCTGGTACGTCAAGGCCCGGGAGGACGGGGCGCTGGAGTTCGCCTTCGCCCTCGTCGGAGACCTGCTGTTCGTCTCCAACCGGGCGCAGAGGCTGGAGGCCGCGGTAGCCTTGCCCGGCGCGGGGGGCGCCGGCTCGCTGGCACGGGACCCGTCGTACGTGCGTGCCTGCGGGCTCGACCAGGAGGGTTTCGACTTCCGCCTGTTCCTCGACCAGCAGCGCATAAACGCCAGCAGTTACTTCAGGGCCTACTGGCTGTTCCGCAACGCCGGCGAGCTGGGCTGGATCGAGTCGTCTCTGCTCTCCACGAAACTCGGGGACGGCGGTCTGGAAGAGCGGCGTCTGTTCCTGCCGGTGCCCGTCACCGGCGCGTCGACCGCCCCGGCCGAGGCGCCGCTGGCCGCGCTGAGCTCGAGCTTGCCGGGCACCCTGCCGCACGCGTCGCTCGCGGCGAGGCCGTCCCAGGACGACGTGGTGGCCGCGATCTGCGACGAGGTGGCAGGAGTGGCCCGGCCCGCCCCGGCCGGCTCACCTGCCGCCGGGCTCGTGGCCGGGCTGGGAGCGGCCCTGCCGGAGACTGGCCTCGACGCGCTCGCCCGGGTCGTCGGGCCGTTGCCGGGCGGCGACGACTACTACCTCTCAGTGCCTCGGGCGGTGGTGATGTTCGGTCCCGGGGCCAGCGCGGAGCTGTCGGCCAGCCTGCAGAAGGTCCTCGGAAGGTGGCTCTCCGTCGAGC
>CAZSVK010000099.1:0-15764 GCA_964610245.1 uncultured bacterium | reverse complement strand
ACGTGATTGCCCGAGTCGGCGATGTAGACATTGCCGTCGGGATCCATCGTGGCGTGGCTGCCCCAATTCAAGCTGGCCTGGGTTGCGGGACCACCGTCTCCCGCGTAACGACCGTCGTCCGGATACCCGTAGCCATCTCCGGCGAGGCGGATTGAAGGACCATCGGGCAACAGGTGAAACACTTGCGGGAGGGCGTTTCCGGCAGCAACCAAAGACCCGTCGGCAAGTATCTTGGCGCTACGCAGGCCCGGATTGGTATAGCGTCTGGCCGTGGTCCGCACAGCACGGGTAGTCAGGTCGGCTTCGAGTACAGTAGGGCCGTACAGGAGGAGCTTGTTCGGTTCGGAGCATTGGATCGCCCAGACGTCGGTAACCAGTTTCGGCTCGGTGGTTTCGGCGGAACCTGAGATCGGTTCGATGTAGTAGTTCGCAACTCGCTGAAGCAGCTCGGGGCGGCTGCCCGGCCGGGCGAGGACCCGGGGGTTCGGATCCCAGAAGTAGAGCTGCCCGGCGGGAGACACGGTCATCACATCGGCCATCAACGGGGGCCTGGTGCGGATCCCGTCGAGAGTCCCCGTGAGGTCGGCAACCGTCGTCGAGATGCCTGTTCGGCCATCGATACGCAGCACTCGGGCGAGGCCGCTGTCGTACAGATAGACGTTGTCCTGGAGATCGACGCACACGCTATAGGGATGCGACAGGACAGTCTGCGAACCGGGCGCGCCATCGGGCGACAGCATGCCGCACAGATAGCTCTCGTTGTATCGCGGACAGTACACCACGCCATCACGACCGTCGCCCGCGACTGTTTCGATGTTTCCGGAGGCGAAGTCGATCCGTCGAAGCCGTCGATTGCCATAGTCGGCGACCAGTAGGCGGCCGCGGCTGTCCAGTTCGATGCCGTACGGCCACGAGAACTCAGCCGTCGCGGCCGGCCCGCCGTCTCCCGAGAATCCCTGGTGCCCGGTGCCGGCGACGGTGACCATGTCACCCGGCCGCAGGCCAGCGCGGTTCGTCAGTTCGACGACGCGCGCGCTCCCGCACACGATCCCGACGGTGTGAGTAGCCGCGATCTCGAAATCGCGGGAGGTCAAACTTGGGATGAAGGTCTCGAAGCGCGCCGCTCCGGCACGGACGACCGTTCGAACCACGAAAGGGCTGCCGGTGAGCAGGGCCACTTCGCTGGCCATCACTGGTCTGCTGGTTGACGGGTGTGGGGGCACAGACAGCAGGTTGAAGCCCCTGCCCAGCCTCAAGAAGTTGCGGTGTGAGGTGGTCGCGGGGGCAGGCTCCACGGAAACCCTGCGAACCCGCTTGTTGCCGGCGTCGGCGATGGCCACCGACCCGTCCGGGGCGAGCGCCACATCGTAGACCTGCCACATGCTGGCGCTCGTGGCCGGCCCCCCATCGCCCCAGTACCTGCCGTCACCTCGACTCCGGGGCCAGTTCTGATAGCCGTCGCCGGCAATGGTGGTCGTGTTTTCCGTGCGCCTGTCCCACCGGCGAACGCGATGGGTCTCGGTATCCGCCAAGATCAGGTTGCCCGCGCTGTCTTCGCAGGCGCCGTACAGCCCCCAGAATGCGGTGTGCCACGGTGCCTGGCCGTCCAAACCCGCGTCGGTGAAGCCCTGCCCGACGAGGTAGGTCACTCGCCGCGTGCTCAGGTCGTACTCGTAGAGCGTGTCGCCGCCGAACTCCGTGAAGAAGAGCCGCTTCGCGTTTCCCCCTCGCAGTTGGTACTCGGCGTCCGAAAGGAGTACCTCGGTGCGCCCGCCAATACGGGTTCGGTAGATCCCGTGAGTATCGAAACTGGAGTGATAGACCCACCCATCGCCCGGGACCACGATGTGACTGTCCAGTACCGACGCCTGCATCGGTGCGTCGATGCGGCCCGTGAGCAGGTCGATACGCCTGTACGTGTACATGTCGACGACCCACAGGAAATGGGGCGGTTCCCAGGTGAGCCACCCGACCTCGGCAAAGGTCGCGTCGACGGCCGGCCCTCCGTCGCCTGTCGGGATCGGCCCGCCCCCCGCGTCTCGCACCCTCCGCCCCCCGGCGATGGTCGTGATGATGCCGGTCACGGCGTCGATGCGACGTACTGCGTCGCCAGCCGCGTCCGAGACAAACAGGTTGCCTCGGTCGTCAAAGGTGACAGCGCTAGGCAACAGCCGGGCCTCGCGTGCCGGTCCACCGTCACCCCCGTATCCCGGCTGCCCGTTGCCCGCGATTGTGTCAATCCGTCCCGGCAGAATCGGTTCGGGGACAGAGAGTCGCACCGTGCGAGCCTCGGACGAGACCACGGCCAGCCCGCTCCCCGGTCCGATGGAGAAGTCGAATCCGCCGACCGAGGGGCTGTACAGGTACCATCCGGCGCGGCCAACGTCTCTCTCTCTTCCGCGGGCCACGAAGCCGGACTCCGTCTGTCGCGCCAGATCCGAAGCGGTGAAGTTCGGAATGACCGACGCATGGGTCATTGGCACGGCGACGAAGTTGACGCCCCGCCCCAGTTGCAGGGAAACCTCGTAGGCAGCGAGTGGCCGTGCGCAGCAGAGGACAAAGAGAGCCAGTGCCGGCCAGCAAGGTCTCATGGTCGCCCGATCACTCTTCGGATACGGTTGTTCAACCGGTCGGAGAAGTGCACTTCGGGCCCGAAGGGTGCGTGCAGCCCTCGAGATTCGAGGCCCTTCGAGCGGGCCAGGGCATTGGCATCCACCGTCTGCATCGGCTCGAGGTCGCCCGCGGTGTCGCTGCCGCTACCGGCCACCTCGCTGACACGGTACTGGAAAGTCCCGACCCGGTAGATCTTCTTCTGGGCCGTATCCGATACGTACAGGCATCCTTGCGGGTCAACGGTCACTCCTACCGGCGACATCAGCAAGGCGTTGGCTGCCAGTGCGCCTTGCTCAGTGGTCCCGGACTGGGGCGCCGTCTGATTGCTGCTGCCCATCGCTGTCGTGACCGTGGGGGTTGCTGTGTCCAAGAACTGGATGCAACGGACGTTGCACCTGCCACTATCGGCAACGTAGAGTCGCGTGCCGCCGGGGGCGGCCGCAATTCGTTGCGGCGCTGCGAAGGTGGCCTGCGAGGCATCCAGATTCTCCTCATTCGAGGTGGGGGTGAGGCCGCCGGCAACGGTCGAAACCTTCCTGATCTGGTTGGGCGGCGGAACACGGTGAAATCTTCGAATCCGCCTGCTCTTCCGATCCGCGACATAGACGTAGTTGCCTGTCACGATGACACTGCAGGGTTCGCTCAAGGTCGTTGTCCGAGGATCGATGTCGTCTCTCGGCTGTTCTCCCGATGGCGTTGCAGCCCCCGTGCCAGCCATCGTGTACAGCGAACCGGCAGAGGTGAGATTCCTGACCACGTGATGTAGCGTATCCACGAAAATGAAGGTGGGGGACCCAGGAAGACCTCCTGTGTACTCGAGGTCTTCCGGTGAGTTCAGGGCCGCCTGACGCGCATCGGGTTCCATATCCCTGTATGCCCCGCTCACTCCCCCGTACTTACCGGCCAGTCTCTTCGAGTACATGCCGTCCGAGAACATCAGGGCGTGGTTGTCCCTATCGGCATACGCCACGAAGTCGGGATTCGTTGCCGTCAGCGCTCGAACACCCTCGGGGTGGTTCATGGGAGTGAGCCAGGCCATGTCAGGCGCATCGTCGGGATATCCTGTCGTCGCAACGGCGCGACCAACGGAGGAGTAAGCGTATCCGCAGCCAGGAGAGGCTTCCGTGGGGAGCTTCATCCCCTGCTGGCCAGCCTTCACGAAGATCACCGCTCCCTGGCCCGGACTCAGTCTCGGGTTGGGGTCTCTATTGAGGAGGGAATAGAGCCGGAAGAGCCCCCTGCCGGTGGCCGGGTCCCCTTGGATTGTCACCATGCAAAAGTGCCAAGTGCCGGTTCCACCGTAGTTGTCAGGCCATTCGATGAGATCCTTCCACGTCATCAGATGGGGAACGCCCAGCGGGAAGCCGACGTCCCTCCAACACACCGTGGCTTGGGCCGAACTGACGCCGCGAGACGGGTCGTACGAATCCGGGGACTCGTCGATCACTGCTCCCGAGAGTGTCACGAGCCTTCGCTGGGGCATCAGCAGCCGGTAGCTTCGCTTGGGCAGAATCTGAAACGGGGTCGCACCGTAGCCCGGTATGAAGACCCGCCCATGACCGAAGTTGAGTCCGGTGACCTCGCCGATCGCGACCCCACCGCACTCGGTGAGAATCCTGTCGGACATGAACGGTTGCCCCGAGGGCGTGGTCACCAGCGGGATGTTCACCAGGTTTGGGCCGCTGTACAGGGTGAAGGTGATGGTCTTTGGCGTCAGGGCAACGGCACTCGTTGCGGTTGTGCCTAACGCAAGAACCAACAGGGCCCCTGTCAACAATGGGCGCATGACATGACTCCCCTCTCCCGTTGTGGATTCAGAACACGATCAGGTTCAGCTTCTTCATCATCGACGCCGTGTCACCCTTCGACAGGGTAATTGCGGAAGGGTTGCACTGGAGCACACGGCGAAAACGATTGATGGGATCGGCGACCTGGAACGTCACTCGATCTCCTGCCTGCGCCGCGGCGTTGTTTCCCATGTCTTGCAGCACCACGGCGTAGGTGCCCGAGGTCCCCACTATTCGCGGCGTAGGGCAGGTCTCGGTCTGTCCGGTACGCTGGTTCGATACCGTGATCTGGACTCCGTTGAGCCGACCACCGTTCAGGGTGGTGACGTATCCACAGAAGGTCATCACGTTGGTGGGGTTGGTTTGAGCCAGCGCGTGCGTGCCGCCCGGTATTGCCACGGCCGTGAGTGCGTAGATCAGGCACCATGTAGCTCTCGACGACATCTTGTCCTCCCCTTGCCTTCGCTGCGCTCAGGGCACCAGCAGGTCTTGCACCAGCGGGCCGTCCCCGGTGGCACCAGGTGTCACGATCAGGGTAGCGGGAATGGACTCCCGCAAACTGCCCTCGGAGTAGATGTGGAATTCGTAGGTGGTCCACTCGGCGGGTCCGGTCGTCTTGATAGCCGAGGGAAACCCCAGTCCGTAAGATCCCGCGCCGAATTCGACCGGCGTCGAACACGACCTCGTGCGGCCCGTGGCCACCTCGAGCACCTCGACCGTGGCGCCATCGAGTGGCTCACCATCCGTGGTCCTGACCTGTCCGGCGAGCGAGACGTCGCCCGTGACCGGAAGCGTGGTTACTGTCACCGAGACCGTCGAGGCCGTGGTGCCGCCCGCGGGGCCCACGGCCGCCAGAGTCAACAGGTGCTGACCTTCCGTCAGAGTGACGGGAAGGGTGGGTCCGGTGCCCAGAGGAGACGGTCCGTCCGACCACGCGAAGGCGGCTGGCGCCAGCTCGCCCTCGAGCGGATCGAACCCCGTTCCCTGGAGCGGAAGCGACGCTCCGGCCGGATAGGCCCCCTGGTTCGGCGGGTACAACAACTGCACGATAGGCCGGCGCTTCGCGACGGTGATGGTCACGGTCGCGGTGCACGGGTTGTCGGCGAAGTCGGAGATCTGGTAGGTCAAGGTATGCATCCCGTCGGTGAGGGCGGTGGTGCAGGTGAGTGAGCTAGCGGAGGTCAACTGGCCGTTCAGATCAGAGACCCAGGAGGCCGTGCCTTCGGAGAAGAGACCGAGAATCGGGTCGGAGCCGAGCCCCTCGAGGAAGATGGGAAAGCCTGTCTCGTAGGACGCCCCTGGCTCGGGGCTCACGATCAGCACGCCGGTCGTGGGCGGTACTGTCACGCCTCCGACCTGAGCACTGCCCGTTGTCGCGTAGCTGCTCTGGGCAATGAGGCCAAGCTGGTGGCGGCCCGGCGTGAGGCTTGTGGTCGACGTGGTGGCCCCTGTTGCGAGTTCGCCGGTCTTGTCGGAGGCCCAGATGACATCGGTCTGCGTGACGGGTGACTCATCCGGCATGCTCACGGTGCCTGTCAGGGCTAGCGGTTGTCCGAGCACATGGAAGAACCCGGTGGAGGGGGACTGAATGGAGACGTTGGGTGAAGGGGCTGTCACTTCCACCTGCAGTCGTGCCTCGCCACGACCACCCAGGGAATTCGTGACGACGACCGACCAGTAGTGCGAACCGACCGAGGGTGTCAGCGTCAACGAAGGACCGCTGCCACTCACGCCGTCCACGCTCGAGGTCCACGTGTACTCCGCGTCCTGGTAGGCGTGCCCGGTTGCGTCCGAAGCGGTGGCCTCGAGTTCGAGGGTGCCGGGAAACTCGATGGTCGTGGCCGTCGTCGGCGCCGTGATGGTCACCTGAGGCGTCGGGGCGCGTACGTCTACCACCAGCAGTTCGCTCCCGGTCAGCCCCGCCGAGTTCTCGGCAGAGACGACGACGTTGTGAATACCAACTTCCAGCGTGGTCACCGCTACCGGGCTTGTTCCCAGGAAACCCTGGCGATCCGATTCAAACCTGGCGACCCCGGCTGGGAGATCTCCATCCACCAGATCCCACACGTGGACCTCGAAGGTGACGGGCAGTGTAGCCGTGGCGATCGAAGAGGCATCGGGCGAAACGACGCGAAGGTCGGGAACGGACGGTTCTCGAGGGCAGACGACGAGCCCCGTTACGACCTGGAGGGGGCCTGTCGAGCCCCACCAACTCTCGCAGCTCATGCCGGTAGCCGCCGGCAGAGTCGTCCAATCCATCTCCGGCGCCGGCCGGAGCTGCACGATGACCTCGGAGGTGGTCGTGGGAATCGTGACAGCGGTCGTTCCCGAGACCTCCGCGGCAGGCTGTTGCGACAGCACGTCTCCAGACCCGGCGTCGAGCACACAGCACGTCGTGTAGGGTGAAGAGGATGCCGGATCCAGGATGAACCGCAGATGCAGATCGGCCGCGCCACTGGTCCTGACGCTCACGTCGAGCGAGAAGTCGGTCGCGTACGCCTCGCCTGAGATCAGACCCGTTACCGGGTCAGTCAGGACATAGGTTTGAGTGGCCTCCGGCGTCCTTTCGCGACTGACTGCGAGGATCTCGCCCATCCCCAGACAGGACGAAGGCCAAGCGGCGAGCGCTCCCATCAGGGAACAGAACACGAGAACGCGCCGGGCCCTCGAACCGGGCCGGAACCGGAGGGAGTCAGCTACCCCCCCCCAGCAAGCCATGCGCCAAGAATGCTTGTACCTCGCACCCCTTGAACTGCAACATCCTGCGACCCCTCCTTGCACAACCCCGCTGGATTGCCGATCACAACCAACCCACTACAGCGTACCCGATGCAGACCGGCGCGTCAAGCGTTTGCGCAGAAAACGGGAGCGTCCCTGGATCATGGGGAGAAGTGACCAAACGCAAAGACGCAGAGACGCTAAGGCGCAGAGAGAGTGGGGATCACTAGCGGGTTCTTTGCGTCCTTGCGCCTCGGCGACTTTGCATTGAGTCTTGGGTTTGGCATCGCGGATTGATGCGGCCTCCCACTTTTCGGGGACGCTCCCCAGAAAACTCCCGCCCTCTACAGCCGTCTCAAACTCAGCGCGTGGTGGCCGTCGTGGGCCCGGCCGGGCCGGCGGGGGCGATGCGCAACGAGAGGCCGGCGCCCCGCGCGAGGGCGGCCTTCATCTGCTCGTCGAGAAGTGCCTTCCAGCGGGTCTCGGCCTCCGGCAGCGGAAGCTTGAAGGCGGTCTCGAAGGCCGGGCCGGCGCCGGCCCCTGCGCCGAGAGCCTCGAGGAACTTGAGGATGGCGGCCATCCCGTGCTGCTCGACGAGGTAGCCGACGAACTCGTAGGATTCGCCGTAGACGAGGAAGATCTGGTTCTCGGGCCACTTGCCGAAGCTGTCGGCCAGGGCGGCGATCGGCACCAGCGTGCTGCGCGTCCAGGCGTGACGCAAGGCGTCGCGATAGGAGCGCAGGTCCAGGTGCTTCTCTTGCCGCATCGCCAGGCCCTCGTGCATCCAGCAGGGCACCCCCTTGCCGCCGGCCTTCATGTCGATCAGATGGTGGGCGTACTCGTGGAGGATCGTCTCGGAGTAGTCCTGGTCGGTCCACTTCGGGCTGATCCTCAGATCGATGCGATTGCCCTGGTGCAACGCGCCCGCCCACGGCAAGCGCACCGCGCTGCCGAACTGCTCGTTCGTGTAAACGTTGACGAAGATCTTGCCGGCGCTGTCGGACTGCGAGCCGAACCGCGGCGCCAGCTCGTCGTGGGCCTGCTCGAACAGCTCCAGGAACCTCTCGGCCTGGCTCGAGTGGCTCTTGTCGTCGAACTCGACGACGAAGTGGCGGCTCTCGGAACGGACGAAGTCGCGCTTGGCGGCGACCGCCGCCTTCATCTTCTGGTAACCCTGTTCGTTGGCAGGCGAGAGCGGCCCCGCCTGTCGCGCCCGCTCGATGGCGTCGAGCGCCTTCTGCAGCTCGCCGGCCAACTCCTGGACGTGCGCCAGTTGCAGCAACAGTTCCTGATCGCCCGGCTTGGCGGCGATGCGCTCCTCGATCGCCTGGGCCGCCAGGGCAAACGAGCCGCGCTCGCGGGTCTGCGCGTCGCGCATGTAGGCCGCCGCCAGTTCGTCGAGGATGCGGTCGCGCACGGGGCCCTCCGTGGTCAGCTCCTTGGCCTTCTCGAGCGAGGTCGCCGCGGCGTAGTAGTCTCCCTGCTGGAAGAGCATCTCGCCCAGGTGCATGTGCAGCGGCGCGGCGTCGCTGCCCGCGTACTCGATCGCCTGCTGGTAGGACTCGGCCGCGGCCGGAAAATCCTTGCGGCCCGCGCTCTCGGCGCCGCACTGCTGGTAGACGTTACGAAGCCAGCGCTCGAGCGAGTCTTTCTCGCGCGGGCTGGTGGTCTGGCCGAGCGCCTCCTTGAACAGGTCCGCCGCCTTCTGGAGCCGCTCGAGCTTGTCCATCGACTGCAGCTCTTCTTGCTCGGTCGCGTCACGGGCCCGGCAGTTCGCGACGGCGACCGCCTGCTCCATCAGCTCCCGGCCGTTGCCGGAGAAAGCCCAGACCTGCGTGACAGCGGCGAGGAAGAGCGATGGCCCGAAGAGCGCGAGTCTCATGCCTGCATCATAGGTGACGGCCGCCGGAATCGCCGTGTTCGCCTTCCCCGGCGGCGAATCCGATAGGTGTCGTCAATTTGCCTGGTGTAAAATCGTCCGGATGTCCGAAGACCCTTCGACCACAAAGGTAGATATTCTTCCAGCGCCGGATGCGGCCCCGGAGCCCACGCTCGCCGAGCGGCTCGAAGCAGCCCGCGCGGGGCTGTCGCGTCGCGCCCGGCAGGCGGCGGCGCTCGAGAAGGCCTTTGGCTTGCTCGTTCGCCAGACGGCCCGGCTGGAGCACTCGCCTCGCGAGCTGCTCGAGGCGGTTGCCGGGGTGCGCCCTCTGGCCGCCGAGGCCGGGCTGGAACCGCTATTGACCGAGGTCGAGACGCTGGCCCGCGTCGCGATCGATCGCAGCCGTCTGAAGTTCGGCACCGCCCTGGCCGCCGCGCTCGGCCAGCGTCTGCCCGGGGGGCCCGAGCTGCGCCCGCTCGATAGCGGCTACGACTACGGCGCCGTGCGCATCCTGCCTGACCCGGTCTCGGGACGGGTGGCGCTCGAGTATGCGCGGTTGCCGGTCATCAAGAACCTGGGCGCGGATCCCGAGACGGTCGCCGGGGGCGTCGCCAAGCTCATGCACGAGCTGGACGAGCCGCCGCTCGAGCCCGAGTTCTTTCTGGCCCGGATGCACGCCGCCTACGTTCAGTGCGCGGCCCATGCCGGCAAGTCGCCGGGCGAGACGGTCGACCTGCTCGACTTCTGGCGCCGGCTTGCCATCGAGATGCAGCCGGAGGCGTTCCGGCGAGATCCCAGCGCCCGCCGATTCCGCGACTACCCGATGCACCGCTTCGCTCACGACCTGTGGCGGTTGCGGCAGGCCCGCAAGTTCGAGCACGCCGGCAAGCGGCTGGAACTGCAGACCGCCGTGCACGACCGGGCCTACGGCAAGTCGCTCTGGGTGCCCGGCGAGAAAACCGGCGGCGCCTTCTACCAGGCGATTGCCTTTCGCTAGGGAACCCCATGCTGCCCACCCGACGTGAAGCCACCCGGATCATCCATCGGCTCGGAGAGAGCGGCCAGCCGCCGACTCGCGGGGTCCAGTACTTCAACGTCGGCAACGAGAAGCTGCTGGCGACGCTCTCGCGCGAGTATCTCGAGAGCTACCTCGCCGACGGGGGGTCGTCGTTCAAGCTGGTCGTTGGCCAGTACGGAGGCGGCAAGACTCACCTGATGTTTTGCCTCCGCGAGCTGGCCTGGCGGCTCGAGTACGCCACCAGCTTCGTGCAGCTCTCGCAGCGCGAGTGCCCCTACGACGACCCGCTCAAGGTCTACCAGGCGGTGGCGCGGAATCTGCAAGCGCCGCCCCGCGACCCGGCCAGCGAGCCCGAGCGCGGCGTGGGCGAGTTCCTCAAGGGTCACTACTACGCGATGGCCGATCGGCTGGCGGCCGACCCGGCGGAGGCCGAGGCGGCCGGCGAGAGGATGTCGGCGTTCCTCGATTCGATGGGGCGAGTGAGGGTCGAGAACCCGAGCTATCGCAACGCCGCGCAGCGCTATCTGAGGGCGGTGGCGGCCGGCGACGAGCAGGCGCAGTCGTCGCTCGCGTCTTGGCTCTCGGGCGAGGAACTCGACCGCGGCGAACTGCGCTCGTTCGGCGTCATCGAGGCGCCCGCCCAGCACAATGCCTTCCGCCTGCTCCGGAACCTCTGCCAGCTCGTTCGCGAGCTGGGTTACAAAGGGTTGGTGCTGCTGTTCGACGAGGGCCAGCGGATGGTCAGCATGATGAGCGCCCGTTCGCAGAAGTATGCCTGCGAGAATCTGCTCTCGGTCATCAACCACTGCGGAGACGAGGACCTGCCCGGCGCCCTCTTCGTCTACTCGGTGACGCCCGACTTCCTCGAGAACGTGGTGCCCCGGTACGCCGCGCTCCACCAGCGGCTCGAATCGCCGGCCGTCTTCAGCGAGCGCAACCCGTTCAGTCCCCGCATCGACCTCGACGAGCTGGACCTACCGGGCGAGCAGTTGCTGCAGGCGATGGGCCAGCGCATCCTCGAGGTCTTCGAGGTCTACAAGGGCTGCAGCTTCGACCGCGGCCTGCAGGGCTCGAACATCGGCGCGCTGGCGCGAAGCTGCTACGAGCAGACGCTATCGGTCAACCAGCGGCGCGTCTTCGTCAAGACGCTCGTCTCGCATCTGAACCAGCAGGCGGTCGAGGGCGAATCGGCCATCGTGACGTGGGAAGCCCCCATCGAGGCCTCGCTCAAGGCCCTGGAGTGCGTCGAGACCAGGACCGAGGCCGATGGCGAGTACTGAACTACTACTGGTGACAGTCGTTGCGGGACGGAAGGATTCGACCGTGGCACCAGGTTGGCCAATCACAGAGACACGGAGGCACAGAGACACAGAGGGAAAGTTGATCCCATGAGTTCGACCACCTTCTCTGTGTCTCTGTGTCTCTGTGTCTCTGTGATACCTGTCCCGGTTTGCGGGCTTGGCCCGCGCTGAGCGCCTGTGAAGAAGTCAGAGACCCACTCGGGGGCTCCGGTCCCGGCCGAAGCGCCTTCCACCCCTCTGCCTCCGGCCGGGCTGACCGGCGCGCGAGTGCGGGTCGAGCGCTACCGCAGCGAGGGCATGGTGATGGCCGAGCGCCACGGCGGCCACGAACTGTCGGTACAGCTCGCGCCGCCGCTGTCGGTCACGGTCTGGGTGCGCCGGGCGGAAGCGTCCATCCTGGCGCTGCCTCCGGGGGGCGGAGCGCCCGAGATACGGCCGCTGCCGCCGGTGGCGCCGTCGCCCAAGCTGGCGGCGCTCAGCCCCGGCCTGCGGGCGGCCCAGGCGCGTCTGGACCGGATGGAGCCGTCGGAGCGTTCGAGGTGGAGGCACCGGATCGGCCGCAACGTCGTCGAGGCCCTGCGCTTCGGGCTCGTCCCGCGCCACGCCGTCGAGGCCCTCTCGGTCGGGCTCGAGCTGGAGCGGCGCCTCTTCGCGAGCGACCTGGCCCGCACCCGGGAGGCGGGCGCCGTTCGCGTCGTCAGCGCCCCCTACGGCACCGGCAAGAGCCATGCCCTCGACGTGCTCGAGAACATGGCCTTCCGCGAGAACTTCGTCGTGGGCCGGGTCGAGCTGGATGCCTTCGAGTGCCAGCCGAACCATCCGCGCAACGTCTACCGCAACCTGGTCAAGTCGTTGCGCGTGCCGGGCGCCCCCGACCAGCCCGGCCTGGCCTACCTGCTCGACCACGCCGCCGCCACGCCCGCCGTCCACCGCTGCTTCACCGCTCGCAAGGAGGGCGCCTATCACGAGTTCCTCGGGCCGGCGCTCATCAACTGGCAGGCGCTCGAGGGCGACCCCGAAGGGCGCGATTGGCTCTACCAGTGGATCTCAGGCGAGGACGTCGACCTCGACGAGACGCGCACCCGCTGCGCGCGCGCCACCGCGCGCACGGGCCTGCTCTCCCTCGGCTCGTACACCACGCTCTCGAGCCACTTCACCAACCTGCTGGGCGGCCTGGCCTCGATGGCGGTGCTGCTCGGCTATTCGGGGCTCGTGCTCATCTTCGACGAGGCCGAGCACCTGAGGCTGCTGTCGGTCGAGATGGCCCAGCGGGCCAACGACTTCTTCCGAGGACTGGTCGTCAACGCGCTGGGACGGACGCTGCCGCCGGCCTTCCTGGACGGCTGCTATCAGGGTGGCCGGAAGAAGCTGCCATTTCACTGGCGGCTGCCCGCGCATCTCTACGTGGCCCTGGCCTGCACCCCCGAGCCGGGGAAGGACGAACTGCTGGCCTGGTTGCCGGATCGCTCGCTCATCACCCATCTGCCGGGCCGGCTGACTGGCCCCGAGATGGAGCAACTGGTCGAGCGCGTGGCCACCGTCTACGGGTGGGCCTACCCGGAGTCGCGGGCGCCGGACGCCGCCCGCCGGCAACATCTGGTTGCGGCGTTGCAGTACGGTCTGGTGAGCGGAGCGCTCGCCAACCTGCGGCAGGTGGTGCAGACGCTGGTCGGCGCGCTCGATCTCATCCGGGGCCTGCCCGGCGGGGGCCTGCCCGGCGGGAGCACGTCCGGCTGGGATTGGTCGCGGATCGCGCTCGAGCTGGAGCGCTACGTCCAGGGCCCGGTCGCGATGATGGTCCCGAAACCGGCGCCTGCCGACGACGACGAGCCGGACGACGAGTGGCCGGGCGAGGAACTGGACGAGGATGAACCCGACGAACCCTGAACCCAAAGGACCCCGAATGACCGCCAGCCCGCAAGCGTTCCGCCACTCCGACCCGGGCGCCAGTCCCGGACGCGTCCTGCTCGCGGCGCTGCCGCGCACCGGGATGGCCTTCTTCGAGCGGTTCGGCCGGCTGGCCCCCGTCCAGATGGCCGCCATCCCCGATCTGCTCTCGGGGAAAGACCTGCTCATCTCGGCGCCGACGGCCGGCGGCAAGACCGAGGCGGTCGCGGCCCCGCTGGCCGAGCGGCACCTCTCGCTGCCCTGGCCCGGCGTGTCGTTGCTCTACGTCTGCCCGACGCGGGCGCTCGTCAACGACCTCTACCGCCGGCTGGCCCCGCCGCTCGAGCGGCTGGGCATCGGGCTCGGCCGAAAGACGTCGGATCATCCGGTGACTCCGAAAGAGAAGCTGCCGGCCTGGATCGTCACCACCCCCGAGAGCCTCGATTCGCTGCTCGTGCGCCGGCCGCGCGACCTGCTCGGCGTGCGGGCGGTGGTGCTCGACGAGATCCACCTGCTGGACGGCACGCCCCGAGGCGATCAGCTGAGGGTGCTGGTGGCGCGGCTGCGACGCATTCACGAGGCGGCCTTGAAGCGCGGCGAGCGGCCCCAGGGGCTGCGGCTGCAGACCGTCCTGCTCTCGGCCACGATTCCCGACCCCGAAGCCACCGTCGCCTGCTATGCGCCCGGGGCGACCATCGTGCGCGTTCCCGGCGCGCGGGTCATCGAGACGCTGGGCACCCAGCTTGCCATCGCCGGTTCCCTGGCGGAAGCCCTCAAGAGGATCCCTCGGACGGAGGCCTCCAAGCTCCTGGTCTTCACTCGCAGCCGAGCCGAGTGCGAGCAGGTGGCGGCGGCGCTGTACGGCAGCCCGCCCTACGGCACCGATGTCTACGCCCATCACGGCAGCCTGTCGCGCCGCACCCGTCTCGCGGCCGAGGAGGCGTTCCACCGCGCTCCGCAGGCGGTGTTCGTCGCGACCTCGACGCTCGAACTGGGGATCGACATCGGCGACGTCGACTGGGTCGTGCAGTTTGGCCCGCCCGGCAACGTCGCGTCGTTCCTGCAGCAGATCGGACGGGGCTGCCGCCGGCGCAAGGACGTCACGCGCGTGATGGCCGTCGCCCGCAACGCCGTCGAGGAGATCCTCTTCGAGGTGCTGCTCGGCGCGGCCCGGGCCGGCGAGGTGGCCTCGCCGCCGCGGGTCTTCACGGCGTCGGTTCTCGCGCAGCAAGTGGCGAGCTACCTGCTCCAGCGGTCGACCGGCACGGTCGGCGTGGCCGAGTTCATGTCGCTCCTGGCGATGGGCGCGCCGCCGGTGCCCGAGGCGGACGTGCGGGCCCTCGTGGCGGCGATGGTCGAGAAGGGGTTGCTGGCGCCGGCGCGGGGCGGGCGGCACGCGGCCGGGCCCGAACTGGAGCGCTGGCTCGAGCGGCAGCCCCGGAAGCTGCACGGGAACATCGGCACGCCCACCGAGAGCGTGGCGGTCCTCGACTCGGAGACCCAGGAACCGCTCGGCGAGGTGCAGGCGAGCGGCGTGCCGCCCGCCGGGCGCGTCGCCTTCGCGGGCCGGGCCGGCGAGCTGAAGCTGGGCAAGGACGGCCGCTACTACCTGCACCGCACCGGAGCCGATCCGGCAGCCGGCACCTCCGCGCCCACCTACTGGACCGCGCGCCAGCCGATGAGCCTGTCCCTGGCCCAGACGGTCCGACGGCATCTGGGCATCGAGCCCGGCGTCGTGCCGGTCGTGCTCGCGCCCGACAAGACTCTGGCGGTGCTGCCCTTCCTGGGCGGATGCGGCACCCGGGCCGTGGCGCTGTACATGCGGGCGCGCAAGTTCAAGGTCCGCCAGATCACCGACGTGGCGGTCGTGCTCGAGACGCCGCCGCTGCTGGAGGGGGTCAAGCTCGACGGCCCCACGCTCGAGCAGGTCGTGAACCTGTTCTGGAAGCAGCTCGAGCAGGTACAGGATCCGGGCGCGCACGTCCGGCTGGTGCCCGACGACCTGCGCTGCAAGCAGGTGCTCGAGCGGCTTATCGCCGAGGGGTTCCTGGAGGTCACCGCCCAGTTCCAGGAGTTGAAGTACTTCATTGGCCCGCAGGCCCAGTTCCTCAAGCCGTTCGTGAGCTGAAAGACAGGGGTTAGGGGTTAGGGGTTAGGGGTTAGGCAAGAACGCAAGACTCCATCCGGAGGCACGGCCCGGCTCCGAACGAGGCAGCGCACGGTCCTGACCGACGTGTGGTAACCCGGCCGGTGCAAACCTGTGCGAGCTAGCGCGCCCGGCGGGGAAGCAGCAATCAGGCGCGCACTCTGCATCTTGCCTAACCCCCAACCCCCAACCCCTAACCCCTAACCCCCAACCCCTCGGTCCACAACTTCGCAACATTCGCCCCTTCGTCATGGTAGAAGAATCAGAGAGGGCTTCTGCGCCCTCATCCTGCCCATTTGCCCACAAGAAGTCTGTGAATCTGTTCGAGAGATACGGGAGGCCATCATGACCCGAAAGAACCTGAGCCTGTTGCTCCTGGCCGTCGTTAGCATCGCTCTCTGGATGCCCGTTCCGG
>CAZSVK010000098.1:0-15765 GCA_964610245.1 uncultured bacterium | reverse complement strand
GCCCTGGTAGGGGTTCGGGGACGAAGTCCCCGACAGGGATTGAAGTTCAACGAGGTCCCCTGGACGCCCGCCCCCTGGCCGCTCCCGACCTCGCTCCTGTATCCTGTCGTTCGATGAGAACCCCGCTCCACGATCTTCACCTGACCAACGCAGCGCTCCTCACCGACGATCGCGGCTGGGAGATTCCCGCGAGCTTCCGCGATCCCGAGGGCGAGTATCGCGCCGTGCGCACCGACTGTGGACTGGCCGACCTCTGCCACCGCTCCAAGCTCGTGGTCGAAGGGCCCGAGGCGGCGGAGTTCCTCCACGGCATGGCGACCCAGGACATCAAGGGACTGGCCGTGGGTGGCGGGTGCTACGCCGCGTTCCTGACCGCGAAGGGCAAGATGCTGGCTGACGCCCGCATCTTCAACCTCGACGGCCGGCTCGTGCTCGACCTGGAGCCGGGTCTCGCCCCATCGCTCTTGGAGCATCTCGAACGCTACGTCGTCGCCGCCCGGGTCGAGTTGCGCGACGCGACGGAAGAGCTGGGGCTCCTCACCGTCCAGGGGCGCGAATCGGCCCGTGTGATCGGCGACTTCCTCGGCGAGCCGGTCGACCCGCTGGCCCCCCTCGAGACGCTCGAGTGCTCGTTCGACGACCTGCCGCTGACGCTGATCGGCACCGCGTCGACCGGCGAACTCGGCTACGACCTGCTGGCTCCCCGGCACGTGATGGCTTCGCTATGGGAGGCGATCGTCGAGGCGGGCGCGGGGCTCCGGCCCGTCGGCGCCCAGGCGCTCGAGATGCTGCGGGTCGAGGCGGGCATCCCCCGGTTCGGCGCCGACCTCGACGGTGACACCATCCCGCTCGAGGCCGGTCTGGAACAGGCCATCTCCTACACCAAGGGCTGCTACCTCGGCCAGGAGATCATCGCGCGGGTCAAGCACCAGGGCCACGTCAACCGGCGCCTGACCGGATTGCTGCTCGAGCAGGGCCGGCTGCCGGAGCGGGGGGCCGCCCTGCTCGACGGCGAAACCGAGGTGGGCCGGCTGACTTCCGTCGCCGCCTCGCCGTACCTGGGTCGGCCGATCGCGCTGGGCTACGTCCGCCGCGACCTCGCCGAGCCGGGCGTCGTGCTGGCGCTCGCCTCGTTCGGTAACGCCGTCGTTCACTCGCTGCCGTTCTACCGCAAGCCCTGAGGCGAGGCTCGGGCCCGCCGCGCTGCCCTTCGAAACGCGTTTCGGACGCTCGTCAGGGCGAACGGGTGCCTGGATAGACCCTCACGGCTCCTCGAGTGTCACGAACACCCGGCCGTCCTCGATCGCGACGGCGAACACCTCCACGCTCGCGCCCGGAATCAACGGCGACTGTCCCGTCTGAACGTCGAACGGCCAGTCGTGCCAGGGGCAGACCACGATGTCCGGCCCCTGGTGCCTCGCCTGGCTCATCGGACCCTGCCGGTGCGGACAGTGCGCCGACGTGGCGTGCAGCGTACCGCCGACGTTATGCAGTGCCAGTTGCCTTGCGCCCGCCGTCACCAGCATCGACTTCCCCGGGGGAAGGTCCTCCAACCTGGCCACTTCGTAGCGGCGGTTCATCGGCGCCCGTCCGCGGCCGCCCGGGCCGCCTCGAAGAACGCCCGTAGCCGGCCCGGCGACTTCCGGCCCGGCGACTCCTCGACTCCGCTGGAGACGTCGATCGCCGCGGGGCTCGCCCTGCGTACCGCCTCCGCGATGTTCTCGGGGGTCAGCCCGCCCGCCAGGATCACCGGAACCTGCTCTCCGAGTTCTCTCGCGAGTTCCCAGTCGCAGCACTGGCCCGAGCCGCCTGACGGTCCGTCCAGCAACAGCGCCGTCCCCGGCGAGGCCGCCGCGAACGCCCGGGCTCGCTCGAGGCCGTCGCGGCTCGTCAGCCGGAAGGCCTTGATGACAGGCAGGGGAATCCCGGCGCAGAACTCGGCCGACTCCGCTCCGTGGAGCTGCAGGTGGGTGAAGACGCCGGCCGAGATCGCCTCCAGCGCCTCTTGCCGCGAAGGGTCGACCATCACCGCCACTCGCGCCACGAGCGAGGGCACGCCGCGGGCGAGCGCCGCCGCCTGCTCGAGCGACAGGCGGCGCTTGCTGGGCGCCAGCACGAAACCGAGGGCGTCTGCCCCGCACTCGACCGCCAGTCTGGCATCGTCGACGTTAGTAATGCCACAGATCTTGATGCGCATGGTTGGCGGGGGAGCGTCTCACACCACGGGCATCCGACCGCCAATCGGGACAGGTATCACAGAGGCACAGAGGCACAGAGACACAGAGGCACAGGAACTCCGGGGACACGATGGATCATCGTGTCCCCAGAACTCCGGAGAAGTGAGCAGCCCATTTGGCATCATCTCCCCCTCCGTGTCTCTGTGCCTCTGTGTCTCTGTGTCTCTGTGATTGGTCAATTCCGTGCGACCGTCGAGTCCTCGCGGACAACGCCCTCACCCCTCACGTCAGGTCGAGCACCGCCTTGACCAGTTTCTCGATGCCCGCGGCCGCCTCGCCGATCGAGCGCGCCAGCATGTAGGCCGGCGTCGAGACGATCTTGTTCTTGCGGTCGACGTGGATCTCGTCGACCTTCCGGGCGACGTGCCGCGCGCCCATCGCCTCGAGCTTGGCCGCCGTGCCGGCATCGTTCCCGATGGTCAGCTCGACCTGCTTGTCGCCGCGGAACAGCGCCGCCACCAGCGCCGGCGCGATGCAGATGGCGCCCAGCGGTTTGCCCGCCTTGTGGACCTGCAGGGCGAGTCTAGCAACGTCAGGGTTTACCTTCGCATCGGAGCCGTTGCGGGCGAAGTCGCACAGGTTCTTTGCGGCGCCGAAGCCGCCGGGAAACACCAGCGCGTCGAGGTCGCACTCCTTCACGTCGGCCACGTTCCGGATCTCGCCGCGGGCGATGCGCGCCGCCTCCGCCAGCACCCGGCGCGTCTCGGCGGCCGGCTTCCCCGCCGCGTGGTCGACCACGTCGGACTGCTCGATGTCGGGAGCCATGCAGACCGCCGTCGCCCCGCCCCGGTCGATGGCGAGCAGAGTGAGCACCGCCTCGTGGATCTCCGAACCGTCCATCACGCCACAGCCCGAGAGGACCACACCGATCTTCCTACTCATTGGGATGCCTCCTTCTGGTTCTCGTTCCAGGATAGCGCACCCGGCGCCCCCCGGGAGCCGACCGCCGGCAGCAACGCACTCACGCCCCCCGCCCGGCCTCGCCTATCTCAGGAACGGGTTGTTCCGGCGTTCCTCGTCGATGGTCGTCGGGTCGCCGTGACCGCAGTGGACCACCGTCTCGCCGGGAAGCACCATCAGCTTCTTCTTGATGGAGCTGATGATGTCGGGATAGGAGCCGCCCCACAGGTCGGTGCGGCCGATGCTGCCCTGGAAGAGCGTGTCCCCGCTGAGCAGCAGCGGCTCGCCGCCCGCGATGCGGAAACAGACGCTGCCGGGTGTGTGACCCGGAGTATGGAAGACCTCGGCTCCGATCTTGCCGGCGACGATCGTATCGCCCTCGGCCAGGTGCCGGCTCACGGGATGGGGAGTTCCCACGCGCATCCCCAGCATCGCGCCCTGCATCGCCAGGTTCTCGTACAGCCACACGTCGGCCTTGTGCAGGAGGATCTCGGCGCCGGTCGCCACGGCCAGCTCGCGGCTCGCGCCGACATGGTCGAGGTGGGCGTGGGTGTGCAGCAGGCAGCGCGCCTTCAGGCCCAGCGCCTTCAGCCGCTCCAGGATGAGGTCGACGTCACCCCCGGGATCGACCACCAGGGCCTCGTGGCTATCCTCGTCGCCGAGGATGACGCAGTTGCACTCGAGAGGCCCGACCGGAAAGGTTTCGAAGATCATCGGCGTTGACGCTCCAGCAGACGCGGGGAACTCCTGGCGGGCACCGGGGGGCTGCAGAATCGGCGGTCGCCGGAGCGCCGCGCTCGCCGGACCTGTACCGGGCCCGCGATCGACCAGCCGACGCCGGAACCCCCGGCATCGGGCTGAGAGGAAGGTACCACCCGCAGGCTGCTCAGTCCATCTCGCGCCGCGCCTCGGCCACGATGGCCGTTGGCGTGTGTCGGACCTGGATTTCCACGGGCCTGCAACAGACCGGGCAGTCGATCTCGAAGTCCTGGGCATCGCCCTCCGAGAAGTCGAACTCCAGGCCGATGGATTCCTCGCAATACGGGCACTGAACCTCGTACGTGTCTTGATAGGCCATCGCTGCCTCCTCGAGATCAACAGTACCAGCGAACCGGCGAATTACCCACAACGCTCCGGCGTCTCAGCCCCGAATCGCTCGGCCGCCGTCGACCGCGAGCATCTGCCCCGTGATGTAGTCCGGGCCGGTCACCAGGAAGGCGACGGTGTCGGCGATGTCCTGAGGATGTCCCTCACGGCCGGCCGGGATCTCCGCCCGCACGCGGCCCTTCAGCTCGTCCGTGGCCGCCTCGTGGAACAGCACGGTGCCCGGGGCCACGCCGTTGACCTGGATCGTGGGCGCCAGCTCCAGCGCCAGCCCCTGCGTCAGCGCCAGCAGCCCCGCCTTGCTCACGGCATAGGCCAGGTAACCGCGCCAGGGCCGCCAGCAACTCACGCAGCCCAGGTTGACGATCTTGCCGTGACCGAGCGACCGAAAGTGCAGCGCCGCCCGTCTCGCGACCAGCCAGCACGCTCGCAGGTTGACGTCTTGCACGGCGTCCCAGCCGGCAGCATCCAGCGTCTCGAGCGGCGTGGGGTAGAACACCGAGGCGCTGTTCACGGCGACGGCCAGCCGGGGGAAGCGAGCCAGCAGCCGGTCGAACATCGAGTCGACCTGGGCCCCGTCGGCGAGGTCGGCCTGGAACGGCTCGGCCTGCACGCCCAGGGTGCGAGCCGCTTCCACCGTCGCGAGCGCCTCCTGCTCGGCCTGTCCGTAGTGAATCGCGACGTCGGCGCCCCGGCGCGCCAGTTCCAGCGCGATGGCACGCCCCACCCTCTTGCCGGCCCCGGTGACCAGGGCCGCGTGACCTGCCAGCTTCATGCGCCTCCCGCGGCGTGGGCGCCGCCCGGCCTCAGAGATCGAGGACGCGCTTGACCGCCGAGATGATCTGCTCTTCCTTCAGCGGCTTGACGATGAAATCGAGCGCGCCAATGCCGATCGCCTCGCGGATCACGTTTTCCTGGCCCACCGAGCTGACCATGATGATACGCGCCTCGGGGAACTCGCCGAGGATGCTGCGGGTGGCCGTGATGCCGTCCATGTTCGGCATCGTGATATCCATCGTCACCAGGTCGGGCTGGAGCTGCCGGTAGAGGTCGAGCCCCTCCTGGCCGTCCTGGGCCTCGCCCGCGACCACGAAGCCGTTCTTGGTGAACATGGCGCGCAGGATGCGCCGGATGATCGCCGCGTCGTCGACGATCAGGATGCGCTTGTCGTTGTTGGGGGTTGCGTCGACCATGAGTCTCGATGGCCCGGCGGTTCGCGGCGCGACTGGACGGTCCGGCACCGTTTGCCCCGGGGGCCAGCCATCACAGCCGGCGCCGAGCGCCAGCCCCCGATATCCTTATTATAACCGCTGGCGAAGGTCAAGCGGAATGCCTGTCGCGACGTTCAGAACCTCCGCCTCGGGGATGGCCCCGACGCGCAGCACCCGCGGCCGGCCTTCCCGCAGCGCCACGACCGTCGAGGGTAGCCCCCCGGCGGCCTCGTCGTTGTCGGCGACGAAGGCGAGTCGCTCGCCCAGTTCTCTCATCACGGCGTCGGAGCCGGCAAGCGGAGGCTGGCCCGAACGGTTGGCGCTGGTGCATGCCAATGGCTGCCCGAGCACCGCCAGGAGCCGCTGCACGAGCCGGATGGCGGGCACTCTCAGCGCGACCGTTCCGTCCGGCGCCCGCGTCGCGTCGAGCAACCCCTCCCTGGGCCGGCCGACCAGCGTGAGCGCTCCGGGCCAGAACCGCGCGGCCAGGCGGACGAACGGGGCCGGGAACTCCTCCAGCAACTCCCTGGCCTGGGCCTCCGAGCCGACGAAGACAGGAAGGGCCTTCTCGGGCTCCCGCCCCTTCATCTCGAACACCCGCCGCAGCGCTTCGCCGTCGTCGGCCAGGACCGCGACGCCCCAGACCGTGTCGGTCGGGAACGCCACGATCCGGCCGGCGTGCAGGGCCCGCGCCACGGCGACGACTCCCGCCGCGTAGCCGGGTTCGTCCTGCTCGGACAGGCGGAATCTCAGCAGCTCTGCGCCCATCGCGAATTCTCCCGGCTCGGGTGCTTTCCGCCCGCGCGGCGGTCAGGGCTTGCCGGCGATCAGCACGCGGTCGAGCCTGGCCAGGTCGCACACGATCGGTTCGGCGACCAGACCGGCCTCCGCCGCCAGTTCCCGCACGGCGGCGCCCTGGCGGTAGCCGATCTCGAGACACAGGTGCCCGCCGGGCTGCAGCCGAGGGGCCGACTGCGCGATCAGACGCCGGATGATAGCCAGTCCGTCTTCCCCGCCGAAGAGCGCCAGGTGCGGCTCGTGCTCGGCAACCTCGCGCTGCAACCCCGCCCGCTCGCTCTCGGCCAGGTACGGCGGATTGGAGACGATCAGCTCGAAGCTGGGGCAGGGCCGGAACGCGTCGAGCAGGTCGCTCAGGACGAACTGGACCTGCGAGGCGTGGGTTGCGGCGTTGGACCTGGCGATGGCCAGCGCCGGCCGAGACACGTCGGAGGCCCACACCCTGGCCTGGGGCACGGACCGTTCGAGGGTCACCGCGATGCAGCCGCTGCCCGTACCGACGTCGAGCACCGTCTGCGGGCGGCCGTGGCGCCGGCCCAGCAGCTCGAGCACGCTCTGCACCAGGCACTCGGTCTCGGTGCGCGGGATCAGCACGTCGGGAGTCACCCGGAAGGCCCGGCCGTAGAACTCCTGGACGCCACGCAGGTACTGCAGCGGCTCGCGCCCGGCCCGCCGCCCGGCCCAGTCGCGGATGCGCTCCAGGGCGTGTTCCGGCACCGGCTCGTCCCACCGGACGTAGACCCCGGTGCGATCGTGCCCCAGCAGGTCGCCCACGATGAGCGACGCTTCCAGCCGGGGAGTCGGGATCTCCGCGGCCGCCAGGCTCGCTTCCACCGCCTGCACCATGCGCCCGACCGTGGGCGGAGCGGTGTCCTCGCGAACCCCGGCCGACACCAGGAGCCGGTCGAGCAGGCCGGGCTCGTCGCGTGTCGTGGTCCCCGCCGGAAGCCGCGGCGAAGAAGGGCCCCGGCACGAGAGGCCGTCCGCCGGCAGCGGCACCGCGAGGGCAGTCTTCTGCTCGGTCATCCCAGATCGAGTTCCTTGAGTTTGGACTCCTGATCGGCGGAGGCCAGGGCGCCGATCACCGGTTCCAGGGCGCCTTCCAGGATGTCGCGCAGCTGATACAGGGTGAGGCCGATCCGGTGGTCTGTGAGCCTGCCCTGCGGGAAGTTGTACGTGCGGATGCGTTCGGAGCGCTCGCCCGTGCCGACCTGGCTCTTGCGCTGGCTCGATCGCTCGGCCGCCTGCCTGGCGCGCTCCGCCTCGAGCAGGCGGGCCCGGAGCACTCGCATCGCCTTGGTCTTGTTCTTGAGCTGCGACTTCTCGTCCTGGCAGGTCACCACGAGCCCGGACGGCAGGTGCACGATGCGCACGGCCGAATCGGTCGTATTGACGCTCTGGCCGCCCGGTCCGCCGGCGCGCATGATGTCGATGCGCAGGTCGCGGTCCTCGATCTTGATGTCGACGTCCTCGGCCTCGGGCAGCACCGCCACCGTCACGGTCGCGGTGTGGATGCGGCCTGAAGCCTCGGTGACGGGGATGCGCTGGACGCGGTGGACGCCGCTCTCGAACTTCATCCGGCTGTAGACCGAGCTGCCGTGGAGGCTGAAGATGACCTCCCTGAAGCCGCCGATGCCGGTGGGATTGCTGGAGAGCATCTCGTGCTTCCAGCGGTGGCCCTCGGCGTAGCGGGTGTACATCCGGTAGAGTTCCGCGGCGAAGAGCGCCGCCTCGTCGCCGCCGGTGCCGGCGCGGATCTCGACGATGGTGTCCTTGTCGTCGAGCGGGTCGCGCGGCAGCAGGGCCAGGCGCAGGTCGGCCGCCATCTTGGCAAGCCGCTCCTGGCCGGCGGTGCGCTCTTCTTCGAGGAAGGCGCGCATCGCCGGGTCCCTCTCGCTGGCGAGCATGCCCGAGGCATCGTCCAGCTCGATCGTCAGCCGCTTGTAGGCGCGGTAGAGCTTGACCGTGTCTTCCAGCGCGGAGCGCGCGATGGCGACCTGCTGGTAGCGGGCGGGGTCGGCGAGTACGTCGGGATTGCCGAGCTGCTGCTCGAGCGAATCGAAGCGCTCCTCGAGACGATCGAGTTGCGCGAACATGGCTGGCGCTGCGACGGACGTGGCGGCTCCTCCGGGGCGGCTCTCAGAGCCGGCGGATCACCTCGGTGACCAGCTTGACGAAGCGGGGCTCGGCCTCTCGCGCGGCCTGGATGACTTCGTCGTGGCTGACCTGGATGTAGGGCTCGCCCGTGGCCATGTCGGTGATGACCGAGATGCCCAGGATCTCCTCGATGCCGCACTGGCGCGCGACGACGATCTCCTGGACGGTCGACATGCCGACCGCGTCGATCCCGAGCTTCGAGAACATCCGCAGCTCGGCCGGCGTCTCGTAGTTGGGCCCGGTGACCGCCGCGTAGGTGCCCTTCTGCAGGCGCACGTGCTGGTCGAGGGCGACCTGCTCGATCAGCTCGACGAGGCGCGGCGACACGGGCCTGGACATGTCGGGAAAACGGGGACCCAGGCGCTCGTCGGTGAGGCCCATGAGCGGGCTGAGAAAGCTGTGGTTTATGACGTCGTGGATCACCATGAAGTCGCCCGTCGAGAACTGGCGATTGATGCCGCCGGAGGCGTTGGTGACGATCAGCCGGCGGATGTCCAGCGCGTGGAAGACCCGCACCGGGAAGGTGGTCTGCTCGAGCGCGTAGCCCTCGTACGGGTGGAAACGCCCCTGCATCGCCAGGACGCGCCTGGGGCCGACGTTTCCGGCGATCAGCCGGCCGTGGTGGCCCTGCACCGTGGAGACCGGGAAGTGGGGGATCTCCTCGTAAGGGATGCGGATCGGGTCGGCCAGCTCGTCGGCCATCGGGCCCAGGCCCGAACCGAGGATGACCGCCACGTCCGGGACGGCGCCGATGCGAGGGCGCAGGAAGGCGGCGGTTTCCTGGATGCGATCGAAAAGCTCCATCGTGTTGGTTCTCCCGGACGAGGCGAAACGGGCTTCCCTCGGGCGCTCCCGGGGCCGGCCATCCGACCGGCCCCGGGGTCCGTCTATCGTGCTTCGAGCCTCGAGCCTCTCACGTCCCCATCTCGTGCGAGTTGAGGTACTCCTCCTGCTGCGGGGTCAGGGTGTCGATGCAGACGCCCATCGCCTCCAGCTTGAGCTTGGCGACCATCTTGTCCAGCTCCATCGGAACCGGGTAGACGCTCTTCTTCAGCGACTTCGCGTGGCCGACCATGTACTCGGCGGCCAGCGCCTGGTTGGCGAAGCTCATGTCCATCACCGCGGCCGGATGGCCCTCGGCGCAGGCCAGGTTCACCAATCGACCCTCGCCCAGCACGTTGACGCGCTTGTTGCCGCGCAGGATGAACTGCTCGACGTTCTCGCGCACCTGGTGCCGGCGGGTGCTCATCTCCGCGAGCGCGACCAGATCCAGCTCGACGTTGAAATGGCCCGAGTTGCAAACGACGGCGTTATCCTTCATCGCCTTGAAGTGCTCGCGGCGGATGACCGACGTGTTGCCCGTCACCGTGATGAAGAAGTCGCCCAGCTTGGCCGCCTCCGACATGGGCAGGACCCTGAAGCCGTCCATCGCGGCCTCGATCGCCTTCGTCGGGTCGATCTCGGTCACGATCACGTGCGCGCCCAGGCCCCGCGCCCGCGTCGCCACGCCGCGGCCGCACCAGCCGTAGCCGGCCACGACCAGGGTGCTTCCGGCGATGAGGCCGTTGGTGGCCCGGATGATGCCGTCCATCGAACTCTGGCCCGTGCCGTAGCGGTTGTCGAACATGTGCTTGGTCTCGGCGTCGTTGACCGCGACGACCGGGAACTTCAGCACGCCCTTGGCCGCCATGCTCTTCAGCCGGATGACGCCCGTCGTCGTCTCCTCGGTGCCGCCCAGGAACCCCTTCGGCAGCGGCTCTTTGCGCGCGAGCAGCGTGTTCACCAGGTCGGCCCCGTCATCCATCGTGATGATCGGATCGGTCGAGAGCACCGCCTTCAGGTGCCGGTAGTAGGTCTCGTTGTCCTCTCCGCGAATCGCGAACACGGGGACCCCGAAGTCGACCACCAGACTCGCCGCGACGTCGTCCTGCGTCGAGAGCGGGTTGGAGGCGCACAGCGCGACCTTGGCCCCGCCGGCCACCAGCGTGCGCACCAGGTTGGCCGTCTCGGTCGTCACGTGCAGACACGCGCCGATCCGCAGGCCCTGCAACGGCTGTTCCTTCTCGAAGCGGGCCCGGATCAGGCGCAGTACCGGCATGTTCTCGTCGGCCCAGCGGATCCTCTTCAGACCCATCGGGGCCAGCTCGACTGCCTTGATGTCGGCCGGGATCGTCTCGGTACTCGCCTTCTTCTCTCGCGAAATCTTCGCGCTCATGAATCTCCTTCTCGTTTCTGGTAGCTTGGTTCCGGCAACTTCGGCTCGCGAAGCGCCGGAACGCCAGATGGTAGCATAGCCACGGGGCCGGTTCAACCGCCCGTCCGCCCCGACGGAGGTGTTCAATCTGTCTCTTCGTGCATCCCTGGCGGGTTACGTCCTGCTCCTGACCCTGCTCCTCCTGGCCGTCGCCGGGGCCAGCTATCGCCTCGCCGCCGACCTCGAGCGCGACATCCAGCTCCGCCTGCGCCTCGACGAGGAACTCCTCGACGTCCGCCGCATCGTCTGGCTCACGATGCAGGAGGTCGACCTCAGCGACGACCTGCTCATCCAGCAAGATCCGACCGATGGCGCCCGATACTCGATGATCCGCCGAGAGCTGCACCGGCACATCGAGGAACTGCAGTCCCTGCCGTCGCTCGGCGCTACCAGCCGGCCCCTGGCCCTCTGGGTCCGCCAGCACCAGCAGTTCGAGCAGCGTCTCCGCGACTGCGTGGCTGCGGCACCCTCACTGTCGTTCCAGCAGCTCCGGGCCGCTCTGCGAACCCTGCGCACCCGCAGCGACGAGCAGATGCGCACCCTGGCCAGCCTCGAGCACTCCCTGCGCCAGCTCGCCGACGCCGGCGATCTCGCCATCCGCACCCGCGTCGCCGGCCACTGGCCCCTCATCGTCGGCCTCTGCCTCATCCCCATCCTCCTCGGCCAGGCGCTCATCCTCTCCTTCGCGCGCAACCTGGGCCGCCACGTTCACGACCTGCGGACCGGCCTCGACCGCCTCGCCAGGGGCGACTTCGAGGTCAGGCTGTCACCCGAAACCCCCTCGAAAGGGCCCGGCAACGAACTCCAGCAGCTCCTGCAGGACTTCGATCGCACCGCCGCCCGGCTCGAGGAGATCAGCAGCAGCCGCTCGCAGCTCTACTCGATGGCCGCTCACGACCTGCGCTCGCCGCTGTCGACCATCATCCTCTCGGCCCGCATGCTCCTCGAGAAGCCCGGGCTCGACGACCACACCAGAAAGATCCTCTCGGCAGTCGACCGGAAGGCCGCCTGGCTGCACGGGTTGGTCGACGCGTTGCTCGAGACCTTCTTCATCGACTCGGGCCAGATCCAGATGAACTTCCAGCCCGCCGACGTCAACGCCATCCTCGCCGACTGCGTCGACGGCCTCGAGGCCCAGGCGACCGACAAGCAGCAGCACCTCGTGCTCCAGCCTCTTGCCGGGGATCCCACGATCGAGTGCGATCCCACGAAGGTGTTCCAGGTGATCGAGAACCTGACCAGCAACGCCATCAAGTACTCCAGGCCCGGCGATGTCATCCGGATCAGCGCGGAGCCGGCCGGGGCCGACAGGATCCTCTTCACCGTGGAGGACCACGGGCCCGGAATCCCGCCCGAGGAGCGGGAGCGGATCTTCCAGCCGTTCCACCGCGTGGCGGCCACCAGCGGAACCAATCCGGGCCACGGCCTGGGGCTGACCATCTGCCAGGGCTTCGTCCGGGCCCACGGCGGCAGCATCCGCGTCGAGAGCAGCCCCGAGGGCGGCACCCGGTTCCTCGTCGAGCTGCCGCGCAAGGCGGCGCTCCCGGCGCCGAAGAGCTGAGCCTCCGAGGGCGGCTCAGGGTGAACGGGCTGGGAGAGGCGACCCTGGGCCCTGCCTGCGCGCCACCGCCTCGCGCGCCGCATCGGCCAGTTCCTTCCCGAGGAGCCCGGTTGCAGCCACCCGGAACTCCCGGTCGACGAGGATCGTCTGAGGCACGCTCTTCACCCCGAAGGCCAGGGCGATGGGGTGCCACTCGCCGGAGTCGGAGACGAGCGTCTTCCAGGTCACGCCGCGGCGCACGAGCTGCGAGCGCAGCAATTGCCGATCGCCCGGTGAATCGAGGCTGACGCCTACGATCTCGAACCCGCGCGGGGCCAGCTCACGCCGGAGTTCCCGAAGCTCTCCGAAGGTCGCCACGGCATCCGAGCTATAGGTGGCGCTGAAGAAGAGCAGCAACACCTTCCCGCGGCTCGACGAGAGCCGGACCGTCTCGCCCTCCGTGGTGGTCGACATGTTCTCGGGCGCCGGCTGGTGGAGCCTCGCGAGGGAAGCCCGCCGGGTCGCGAGCCCGATGTCGCGGGCGGAACCGGCCGCAACCGACAACCCGGCATCCAGAGCGGCGATGGCCCGCTCGATCCGGCCGGCTCGTTGCCACATGTCCGACTCCTCGACGGCGGCGGAGGTACGCGCTTCGCCGCCGGAGCCGGCAATCGCTCTGCGAAAGTGCCCGCTCGCGTCGTCCAGCCGGCCAAGCGATGCGCAGGCCGTTCCCAGGACACGCTGGACCTCGCCGGCCCAGCCGAGTCGGAGCGCCTCCGCCAGCAACTCCTCCCCCGCGGCCAGGCCCTGCGCCGGGTTCTTTCCGCGCGCCCAGTAACCGGCCGCCGCGATCCTCAACTCGAGGGCGTGAGCCACCGGCGCGCCGGGCAGGAGCTGCAACATCGTCAGGTCGCCCGCCTCGTCGAAGAGCCCTGCCTCCGCCTCGAAGTGGATCAAGCCAGCCTCCGCGCGGTCTCGAAGCTGCTCCGGCGGCTTCTCCCTCAGGTAGTTCTTCAACAGCGCCACCGCCTCTCCGGGCTTGCCGGAGGCCGCGTAGATCTCGGCCAGCAACCGCGTCGCGTCGAAGCGATCGGGCGGCGCGGAGAGCGTACCCCTCATCCTCTCCACGACCGAGACTGCCGCCTCGAGTTCCCCGCGGGCCGAGAGGCTGCGCGCCAGGTTGCCGGCCGCCGCGACCGAGATGGCGTCTGCCGGACCCGTGCCGACGAGCGACGCCAGGCGCGACTCGAGGGCGAGCAGATGGGCCCTCATCGCCCCGAGCGAGTTCCCCTCGAGCGGCCGGCGCCTCGCCTCCAGCAGCGACTCGAGCGCCTTCTCGCGCCCGCCGCCGGACCGGTCCGTCGGCTCCACCTGGGTCTTGCCGGCCCACGCGGCCCCCGCCAGAAGCAGCAAGATCGTCCAGAGTCGCATGGAGCCCAGACTACCTCACCGTGTGGTCGATTCCTCGTGCCTCCCGTCGACTCCGACCCGGGATGGGCTCAGCGCGCACCCGGACCGGGCGACAGCCCCATCGGCGGTCGCGGGGTCGACTCGGGCTCGATGTCGGGAGCCCCCGTCACGGGCGCCGGTTGAGGAGGCGGCCCCACGGGCGGCATGGGGCGCGGCAGCGAGTCGCTCCCGGGATCGAGAGTCACTCCCCTGGCCCCGGCGGAGAACGCCATGATCTCCACCTTGTCGGAACTCAACACCAGGGCGTGGCGCCCGTTGCCGTCGACATCGACCAGGGTTCCGCCGCCACCGCCGCCGGGCCCTTCGAACTCCCTGAACCAGAGGAACTCGCCCTCGAGGCTGAACACTCGCACCTGGGCCCGTGCTCCCGCGTGCGTCGCGCCGTCGAACCACTGGACGACCAGTTCCTTCGAACCGTCGCCATCCAGATCGGCGGCCCCGCGGAACTGACAGCCGACGAAGGAGTACTCCTTGTCCCCGAGCTTCAAGACCTCGGAGCGGGCCACTCGCTTTCCCCGCTTGCTCTCTTCGGGGAACTCGAACGGATGCGCCGTGACGACCTCCTTCTCCTTGTCCGTGAGTTCGAACTCCCGCTCGACCACCTGGACGTACTGCTTGCGCATCCGGGCGTCCATCTCGGCATAGGGAAACCGGTTCAACTTCTCCTCGAGCGACGCCAAGGCCGGGTCTGTCCGGGAGACGGTGCGCCCGACGACCAGACCGAGCGGATTGGCGCGGGCACGTTCGAAGTCCAGAGTGGTGTACGGGTACGGATCGGCGTGCGGCGAGGCCTTCGAGTAGGTCCCGTCGAGCTGCAGCGAGGGGATGTCGGCCCGGGCAGCCGAACAGGCCAGGACCACGAGTGCCAGCAGGGCGATTTCCCTCATGATGCTCCTCTTGCCTTTCCCGGCGGCCAGCGGGCCGGATGCCCCGCTCACGAGAACAATCGGCGCCAGGGTTCCCAGTTGTTCAGGACAAGGCCGGTGACGATCGTCGTCGCGTTGCAGACCGCCGAGGCCAGCAGAGCGTGCGCAACGGGGACTCTCAACACTCCGTACATGATGCCAGCTTCCACGAGGATAATCAGCGGTTCGCCGATCAGATGAGACGCCAGGTAGCTGCCGGTGAGGCCGGGGAGCACGAACCACAGATACGGATAGGTCGCCAGCGAAGTCGTGAAGCCGGCCAGGACCAGGTACCGGGCCGGCAGTTCATCCGCGCGCCAGCGGAGCGCTCTTCTGCCGACGACGAAGAGGACCGCCGTCTCCAGAAGGATGGTCACGGTCAGATAGACCAGGAAGGCGTGGATTCTCTCGGGTTCCAAGGGGGTGCGACTCCAGCATAGCCCAGGATGCGGGGGGATGGTGCGCGGCGCCTGGGTTCGCGGAACCCGGCCGTCCTGGGCCGTCGCGCGGAAAGCCGGCGCCGGTCAGGGCCTCTCGGCCGGCTTGTCCCCTCCGCAGGCTTTCGCGAACCAACGTCCGTCACTCTGGCGAGCGAACCCCAGCTCTTCCAGCACTCGCGCGCCGACCGGCCCCAGTCCGGTCGCCAGCGTGCAGGCCACGTGGGCGTGCAGGCACTTCACGAACCGGGCGTCAGCCACGCCCGCCACCCCCCGCACGCGCCCGAGAAGCCGGGCGGGGTCGCGTCCGGGCAGTTCTCGCGCCAGCACCGCCAGCGCTCGTTCGCGGTAGGCCGCCTGGTCCTGGGCGAACCGCTCGGCCAGCTCGGGGTCGCCGGCCATCAGCCGTTCCATCCGGCCGATCGAGCCGTTGGCCTCGAGCCGCGAGATCGCCGTGCGCAGGGCGCCGCAGGTCAGCCAGTAGAGTGTCGCCGAGACGGTGCCGCCCGGTTTCGGCGAGTAGAAGCCCAGCACCACTCGCGGATGGCCCGCGGCGCACCGGTCGGCCACCTCGAGCGGCTCGTACCTGAGCCGGCCCAGCTCCTGACCCAGGAACTGGTGATCGGCCAAGGTGAGGCGTTGCCCGGCCGGGCGAGGCGTCGGCTTCTCCACGGCGACCAGTGTAGTACGGGCCACGAGGCTGTCGAGTCCCGTCTCGACTGGCGGCCGTCCCCTGGTACGTTGACCAGATC
>CAZSVK010000097.1:5117-15827 GCA_964610245.1 uncultured bacterium | reverse complement strand
AGAGAGAACGCGAGTCTAGAGATTGCCAGGGGCCAGCCCACTCTTGGAGCTGGGGCTTTCCAACCCCAGGCCCCCCGCCCTCGCTTGCAGCTCGGGCTGACCCGCGGCAGCGGGCAGGAACGGCAGCGGATCGATCGCCTTGTTCTCGAGCCGGACCTCGAAGTGCACGTGGGGGCTCTGGGCGTTCCCGGTCTGGCCCACCAGAGCGATCGTCTGGCCGGCCTTGACCGAGGTCGGGTGAGTATCCGGCGTGCGCTTGACCAGATTCTGCTGATTGTGGGCGTAGACCGTGAAGTAGCGGTTGCCGTGATCCAGGATGACCACGTTGCCGTAGCCCCGCATCGTCGACGAGAAGATCACCTTGCCGGCGGCGGCGGCCTGGACCGGTGTCCCTCGCGAGGCGCTGACGTCGACGCCGTTGTGGGGCACGCCGTGCCGAGGCCCGTACTGCGAGATCACGTTGCCGCTGACCGGCCAGGCGAAGAGCGGCTTCTCGGCCGTGCGAGCGGTGGCGCGGGTCGACGACGGGGCCGCGACCGCGGCGGCGACCTCGGCCTCGTCAGCGTCGGCCGTTGCGTCGGCCGGGGCCGGCTGCGGCTTCGTGGACTTGCGGGTCGACTTGCCCACGAACTTCTTGATGTTGTCGAAGAGGCCGGAAACGGTGTTCTTGATCGAGTCCCATGCGTCTTCGTCGTCCTTGCCGGCCTTGGCGGCGGGCCTGGCGGTCCGAGACACGGTCGACTGCGTGGACCTGACGGGCGCGAGAGAAGCGACCTTGCTCGGCGTGGCCGGCCGATACGTCTCCGGCTCTGCCATCTCGGCGGTCCGCACCACGGGGCCATCGGGCGTGAACATCAGCCGGGCGCCTGCGGGCGGCACGTAGACCTTCTTGCCGGCGGTCAGGGGCCCCTGGGCCGGGACCGGATTGTAGCGGAGGATATCCTCTTCCTTCACGCCGTATCTGTCCGCGACGGCGAACAGATCCTCGCCCTGGGCAACCTGGTGATAGCCTCCTCGCCAGCCGGTGACGGCGGGCGCGGAGTGATGCCTCTCGGCCGCCGGGGACTCCGTGGTCCGGGCGATCCGGGCGGTCCGGGCGGGGGCCTGCTCAGCGGGGGCCTGCTCTTCCTCGAAGGGCTGCAGCGGCTGCAACTCGGGCAACGGCTGCTTCATGACCGGGGCCGAGGCGATCGGAACCGACCCATGCGGATTGCGCCCGAGGGTGATGGTCGCGATGTGCTCGCCCCTGGCCTGATCGGCCGCGGAGGCCCCGGAGACCGACGGCTCCTCGATCAGCTCGAGCTTGGAGGCCGTGGCGCTCGCCTTGGCGGCGGGCTTGGCGGTCTGCTTCTTGGCCGAGCCGGCCTTGTCCTTCTTCTGGCCGGATGAGGTCTTGCTGCCGTCGAAGGCGCTCGACAGCTTCGCGAGCAACCCCTTCAGGCTGCGCTTCTTGGTCTTGTGAACGGGCTGGGCCGGGCTGGCCAGCATCGTGTTGATGGCGCTCGGCGTGGGGTAGTTAGAAGGCCTGAGCGACTGCCGGCCAGCGGCAGAAACGGGCTCCTGCAGCAGCAAGACGGCCATCCAGAGGGACAGGGAACGGGTGGTCTTGTGGTTCATGCGCTGTTCGACAGCGCATGAGGTCTCTCACGGAAGGCGAGAAGGCTGCCTCAATGGCTGTCAAAGAGCCCTTCGGCAAAACTCTGCCCGCTTTTTATAGCTGGCAGTTTCCACACCTCGGCGATGGTCGCGGCGAGGTCGGCGAAGCTCGCGCGAACGCCCAGATCGGCGCCCGTCTCTCTTGCGGAGTGGTAGGCCAGCAACGGCACGTACTCGCGACAGTGATCGGTGCCCCTGAAGGTCGGATCGTTTCCGTGGTCGGCCGTGATGAACAGCAGATCGCGCGGGGTCAGACGCGTCAGGATCGAAGGCAGGGCCTGGTCGAACTCCTCGAGGCAACGGCCGTATCCGGCGGGATCCCGGCGGTGGCCGAAGTTCATGTCGAAATCGACGAGGTTCAGATAGATGAAGCCCTCCTCGACGCGCTCCAGGTGCTCGCCGAGGGCGACCACGCCTTCGTGATTGCCGGCGGTCTTCTGCGAGTGGTCGATGCCCTGGCCGGCGAAGATGTCTCCGATCTTCCCGATCCCGTAGGTGGTGATGCCGCCCTCTCGCATCACGTCGAGCAGGGTCGGAGCCGAGGGCTTCACGGCATAGTCGTGACGATTGTAGGTGCGCTTGAAGGCGCCCGCCTTGCCGAGGAAAGGCCGGGCAATCACGCGGCCGACCTCGTGTTTGCCTCGCAACAGGTCGCGGGCCAGCTCGCACCACCGGTACAGCTCGGGCACCGGGACCAGTTCTTCGTGAGCGGCGATCTGGAAGACCGAGTCGCCCGAGGTATAGACGATGGGGAAGCCGGTGCGCAGGTGCTCCTCACCCAGTTCGTCGAGGATGGCGGTCCCGGAGGCCGGAACGTTGCCCAGCGACTTGCGTCCGATCGCCTTCTCGAAGGCGCCGATGACGTCCGGCGGGAAGCCGTTCGGGTAGAGCGGGAACTCCTTCTCGAGGACGATCCCCATCATCTCCCAGTGCCCGGTGGTGGTGTCCTTGCCGGGCGACGCTTCCGCCATCTTGCCGTAGCAGGCCAGCGGCGCGGCCACCGGCGGGATCTGGGGGAACATGGTGATGTTGCCCAGGCCCATGTTGATGAGGTTGGGCACCTTCAGGTCAGGCTTGCCCTTGCAGATGCCGCCGAGGGTGTTGGAGCCGGCGTCGCCGTAGCGGTCGGCATCGGGGAGAGCGCCGACGCCCAGGCTGTCGAGGACGATGATGGTGATGCGATCGATGGATGGAATCATGAGAGTCGGGGGCTCCTGCCCCGTGGGCTGGCGTGACTCATGCGTGAACGCTGGGAGCAAGATACCGCATGGGGAGGTGTTGGGGTTGGGGGTCAGGAGCGACGCAAGACACCGATTCGTTGCAGCCAGCGAGTTGTGAACGCAACGGGCTCGTTGAGGTTGTCGGTCCGAGACCTCACGAGGGGAAGCTGCGCCGGCGCCTGACACCTGACCCCTTACAGCTAACCCCTGCTCTCAATACCCCTTGCTCGGCGCGGCGGGGCCCTTGTTCTTCACGATCGCCACGCTGGCCGAGGCGCCCAGGCGGGTGGCTCCGGCCTCGATCATCTTGCGGGCGGTGTCGAAGTCGCGGATGCCGCCGGAGGCCTTCACGCCCATGTCGGGGCCCACGGTGCGGCGCATCAGCTCGATGTCGTGTACGGTGGCGCCGCCGCCGCCGAATCCGGTCGAGGTCTTCACGAAATCGGCGCCGGCCTCCTTCGCGAGACGGCACGCGACCACCTTCTCTTCGTCATCGAGGAGCGAGGTCTCGAGGATCACCTTGACGCAGCGGCCGCCGGCTCCGCGGACGACCGCCTCGATGTCTTCCTTCACCTTGCCGTGATCCTTGGCCTTGAGGGCCCCGACGTTGATGACCATGTCGATCTCGTCGGCCCCGTTGGCCACGGCGTCGCGGGTCTCCATCTCCTTGGTGACGCTCGTGGTGGCACCCAGGGGGAAGCCGATCACGGTGCAGACCTTGACCGGGCAGCCCTTGAGCAGTTCGGCCGACAGTCGCACCTTGGAGGGGTTCACGCAGACCGAGGCGAAGGTGTGCTGGCGAGCTTCCTCGCAGAGCTTGCGGACCTCGTCGTCGGTGGCGTCGGCCTTGAGCAGCGTGTGGTCGATCATGGCGCCGATGCGCTGGCCCACGGTCGGAATGCCGGGGGCCGCGGCGATGCGGGCGGCGCCGACCGAGACGAACTCCTCGACGCGGGGGCCGCAGTGCGTGCCGCAGTGGCCGGCCGAGGGGCAACCGGTGCACTCCGAGCGCTTCAGGCCGGCCGGCGGACCGCCGGCGACGGCGCCCAGGCCGGGCTTGTCGGCCGTGGCGTCGGGCAGGTTGCCGGGAACGAGCGTGACACCGTAGCTCGAGAGCGTCTGCAGGTAATCGTCGACGCGGGCCTTGATGGCCGGGTTGGCGGTATAGGCGTCGAGGGCGCCGGTGCAGACCAGCACGGGCTTGCCGGCTGCGAGGAAGTCGAACACGGCCACGACGAGCGGAGAGTCGGCCATCAGCATCGCCGCCTTGGCGACGAAGTGAATGGAGGTATTGAGGACGATCAGCTGCGAGAACCGTCCGAGGGTCTCGGCGTAATCGCGGGCCGAGGGCTCGACGGTGAGGCCGCCGAAGACGCGCTTCGAATCGGTGAAGATGCGTGAGGCGGCCTGGGAGAGCAGCACCTTGACGCCGGGACAGAGCTTGCGGATGGTCGTGAAGGCCGCGACTGCATCCTTGCGAGTGGCGGGGCTGCCGCAGACGCCGACCAGGGGATGATCGCCGTAGCTGAACGTGACCGTCTTCGGGTTGTCCGTTCGCGGCGCGGTTCGCCGGTAGACCTCGAGGACTTCCTGAGTGATGCGATCGACCAGTGCGTCGTTCATGTTCGGCGTCCGATGTCGGTGGCCTGGGGCCAGTGTCGTGGGGCTCGAGGCGGGTTGGGCGCGCGGGCGGATTCAGCCGCGTGCGAGGTTCAACCTGCCGCCGGTTTCTTTGCGAGTTTGACCGAATCGACCACCGCCACGATGGCCGAGCCGATGGGGGAGGGCTCGGTCATCCCGAGGACGAGCTGAGCCGAGCCGCCCTCCTGGATGACCAGGACCCGGTCGCCGACGCCGGCGTCGACGACGTCGAAGGTGATGATGGCATCGCCCTTGGGGTTGCCCTCGGCGTCGATGGGCTGGACCCAGAGGGTCTTGAGGCCGTGGTAGCAGCTCTCCTTGACCGTGGAGACCACATTTCCGATGACCTTGCCCAGCAGCATCGGTTCACCTCACAGGGTCACGCCGACTCCCGGGTCGTCCTCGGGGGACTGGAAGGATGGCCTGCCCGGCGGGGGCCCGCCCTCGCGCGCTGCCGGGCGCATGTGCGGGAACAGGATGACGTCGCGGATCGACGCGGCGTCGTTGAGGACCATGCAGAGGCGATCGATGCCGACGCCGATGCCGCCGGTCGGGGGCATGCCGGCCTCGAGCGCGGCGAGGAACTCTTCGTCGAGCGGGTGGGCCTCGTCGTCGCCGGCCTCGCGCTCCTCGAGCTGCGTGAGGAAGCGCTGGCGCTGATCGTCGGGGTCGTTGAGTTCGCTGAAGGCGTTGGCGATCTCCATGCCCGCGACGAAGGCCTCGAAGCGGTAGGTGAGGGACGGCTCCTCGGCGATGCGCTTGGCCAGGGGCGACATCTCGATCGGGTAGTTGAAGACGATGGTCGGCTGGATCAGCTTGGGGTTGACGTACTCGCTGAAGATGGCGTCGAGGATGCGGCCGTGGCTGACCAGATCCTTTTCTTCGATGGCGAGCGAGCGGGCCGCCTGGCGCGCCTTCTCGAGGTTGGTCAGTTCCAGGATGTCGACGCCGGTCTCGCGCAGGATGGCGTCGCGGAACGAGACCCGCTTCCAGGGCGGCGTCAGGTCGAGCGGCTGGCCCTGGTAGACGAGCTGCAGCTTGCCGTGCAGGGCCATCGCCATCGCGCTGACGACCTCTTCGACGAGCTGCATCATGTCGAGGTAGTCGGCGTAGGCCCAGTAGGCCTCGAGCATCGTGAACTCGGGGTTGTGGCGGACGCTGACGCCCTCGTTCCGGAAGACCCGGTTGACCTCGTAGACCTTCTCGAGACCGCCCACGATGAGCCGCTTGAGGTGCAGTTCCAGGGCGATCCGCAGGTAGAAGTCCATGCCGAGGGCGTTGTGGCGGGTGACGAAGGGACGGGCCGCGGCGCCGCCGTAGACGGCGTGGAGCACCGGGGTCTCGACCTCCAGGAACCCTCGCGAGTCGAGGTATTCGCGCAGGACCTTCATCATCTTCACCCGGTTGAGGAAGACCTGCCGGGCCTCGGGGTTGGCGATGAGATCGAGGTGGCGATTGCGATATCTCAGCTCGATGTCCTGCAGGCCGTGCCACTTCTCGGGCGGCGGCCGCACCGCCTTGGCCAGCAGGGTCAGCTTCTTCACGCGGAGCGAGACCTCGCCCTTGTCGGTGCGGAACATCTGGCCCTCGACGCCGACGAGATCGCCGAGGTAGAGGTCTTTCCACAGGTTGTAGCCGGTCTCGCCGACCACGTCCAGGCGAACGTAGAGCTGGAGCTTGCCGCTGAGATCGTTGAGATTGCCGAAGCCGGCCTTTCCGTGGCCGCGCCGGGCCATCAGTCGCCCGGCCACGCGCCAGGTGTCGGGCAGGGCGGCGTGGGTGCCGGCTTTCTCGGCCTCTTCGTAGAGGCGGATGGCGTCGGCCGCGTGGTGAGTGGGCTCGTAACGGGAGCCGAAGGGGTCGATGCCCCGGCCCCGCAGCTCGGCGATCACGTTTCGCCGCTGGGTGACTTCGTCGATCTTGTCGGCAGGCTGATCCATGAGGTTCCCATTATAGCCAAGCGGATCGACGGGTTCAAGGAGTGCGGATGCGGGCCACGGGGGTGACCCGACCTCGCGGAGCCGCGTCTGGACGAGGCTCTGCTGCACAGCCGGCATGGCCCGGTCTCGCCGCCGGCGCCTTCGCGGTCTTTCAGCGCTCCATCACGCTCTGCCCCATCGAGAACCGGTAGGCCCGGCGATAGTTGTCCCACAACGTCGGCTCGAGCCGATCGTTGTAGACGATCCGCAGCCTCTCCCAGTCCCCGGGCCGGCGGACGAGCAGGTTGTCCTGCGAGACGGTGAAGGTGTTGGCGCCGAGGTGGCCGCCCGCCGGCGTGGTCTCCTCCAGCAGGCCCGCGCCCAGCTCCAGATGGTCGATCGCCACGGAGCCCGCGATGCGCACCCGGTCGATCGTGGCTTCCCGCCGGAGTGTCCCATTGACCGGATCCAGCGCGACGAGCGAGGCCTGGAAGTCCCGCGCCCGCAACGTGATGGCTCCGGTCACCGAGACGACGGTGAAGGGCGGCAGGTCGAGCGGCGCCCGCGCGGCGGGTACCGCGCCGGTCGAATCGGCCATCCGGATGCTCGAATCGAGCGAGACCGGCCCCTCGAAGAGCAGCATTCCCGGACCCTTCACGACCAGCTCCTTGCCGGCCTCGCCCAGATGGGCCTCGGCGGTGCCGGAAACGTAGACGATCTCGCCGTCGAGCCCGAGCGCCAGTTGCCCGGCCGGCCCGGGGGCGATCATCACCCGCCGGAACTCGTCGAGGCTCGGGAACCAGTGGGTGGCCTTGCGTCGCAGGTCGAGGGCGGCGACGGCCGGCTGCGTCGCCCCGGCGCCGAAAGCGAAGCTGTCGCCGAACAAGCTCAGGCACTTCAGGTTTCCCTCATAGAGCCGGCGCGAAGGCTCGGCCTGCCAGGCCGAAGTGGGATCGCCGGGCGTCTGCAACCGCGCCCCGCGCAGTTCCAGCCCACGGCCCGAGAAGAGCCCGCCCGAGACGTCGTAGAAGAAGCTCTCGTCGCTGGCGGCCCCGCCGGCCGGCGCGAGCGTGAGCAGGGCGTCGCGGTTGGCGGCGTCGGCGAAGGTGCGCTTTGCGTAGATACCCGACTGAGGCGGTTCGGTCACGTTGTTGTGCGTGATCAGGTCGGCGGAGAGCAGGTACGGCTCCTCGAAGAACCGGCTCATCGCGAAGTTCTTGTAGTAGGTCTGGTGGGCGTTCGCCGCGGAGAAGATCTCCGTGACGTAGTAGTCGCGCTTGGCGAAGAGACCGGGCAAGAGCGGCGGGGCCCCGGCGTTGGGCTCGTTCTCGACCACCTGGTTCCAGGCATCCGTGAAGGCCAGCCCGGTCGAGCGGTTCTGGCCCGCCGTGTCGATGTCGAACCACGGCAGGTAGGCGGTCTTCGAGGCCACCGCGTTGGCCGGGTGCGTGTTCGGCGGGGTGCCGCCGGGCGCGGGTTGCGTTCCGCGCTCGTAGTCGCTCTCCTGGTGCATGGAGCCGAGCGCGAAGATGCGCCGCTTCACCGGCCCGAGCACGAGTGTGGGCGAGCGGGAGTCGCGATAGCGGCCGCCCTCCAGCGCCTCCTCGCCCATCAGGTGCAGGAGCGAAGCATGCTGTGCCCGGTAGTCCTCGCCGGCGTAGCCCAGGTTTGCGGCCGGGGCGGCGAAGTAGTTGCTGAAGACGTTTCGCAGACTCTCCAGACCCGGCACCCCGAACTCGACGTCCCGCTCGACCGAACAGGCCCCGAAGAACTGAAGCTTGAACCTGAGCGAGCCCAGCCCCGGGGTCGGGCCTGCCGGGATGGCGGCCGGGAAGAGCGGTGGCGTGTTGTTCAGCGCGGCGACGTTGTAGACCGAGGGGATGCCCGGCTGGGTGCTCGCGATCAGCTCGGCGACGTCGGCGCACTGGAACCGTTCGCCCGCGTAGCGTCGGGCGACGTCCCCGGCGTCGGGATAGAGAGGCACGTTGACCTTGGCGCCGAGATAGTCGTAGAGCTGCCCTGCCGCCAGGCCGAGGATGTAGCCCTCCGCCGCGGGAGTGCCCAGGAAGAGCCAGCCCTTGGCCAGGTAGTTGGACCGGACGTCGGCGGGGTCGAACTGCCGCATCCCGCCCGAGGGCAGCGCGCCGCCCCCTCCGACGGGAAGGCCCTCTCTGTCCTCGTCGGCGCCGCTGTGGACCAGCACCAGCGGTTTGGCCGGGGCCTGCTCGGCCATCACGCCCCGGCACAGCAGCGTCTGGGCGTCGAGGTACAGGTTGTTGAGGTGCCTCGGACTGCCCTTCCCCGCCGCCTCCGGATCCTGATCCCGCACGAAGAGCGTGAACTTCGAGACGACCGGCGGCAGCAGGTTCACCAGCTTGAATTCGCGCTGGAGCGTGAACTCCTTGTAAAAGTCGTCGTGAGTCAAGGAGACATTTATAGTGACCCAGCCGTGGCACTCCTTCGGATCGGGCACCACCCGGCCCTGGGTGAGCGGGTCCACCGTGCCGGTCTCCGTGGCGAAGAACGGGTGCACCTTCTCGAACCCGAGCGTGCCGACGATGGCGAGGTCCTGCTCCTGTCCCAGAACGCGCGAGTTATCGAGCGGCACCGGCAGGCTGATCGCCTGCAGCGTCTGCCAGCCCGCGGACGGATCGTCCAGGAACTGCTGCAACTCCGGGATCGAGCCCGGGTTGTCCAGCCCCTCTTTCAGCCAGCTCAGCCCCTCCTGGAACGCCCCCTGCACCAGCACGTCGGAGAGCACGGTGTACCGGAAACGCCGGATGGCGAAGCGGTTCTCGCGCGAGAACGAGATGAGGCTGTAGGCCAGGATCGACGCGACGACGAGCACTCCGATGACCACGAACATCGCGACGCCCGCGCGGTGGCGGGCCGAGTGCGAGAGGCTCAGACGAGACGGGGACCGGGCTCCCCTGGGGGCGGCGCCCCCAAGTGGCAACTCGGTTCCCCTCACGGCTGGCCCAGCGTGGGGTTGCTGGCGCCGCCGGTGCCCAGAGGAATGGCCTGCGCGGCCGGCGCGGCCTGGGCCGCCGGCGCGCTCGTGGCGGTCGTGGCGGTCGTCGGGGCCGAGGCCGGCATGCCCTGGAAGAAGTCGGTCCAGACGTAGTCGATCGCGGGCGTTCTCGGCGCCATCGCGGTGTAGGCGGTCCTGGGGCTCTCGGCGGTTCCGGCGCCCGAGGCCTCGTCGACGAAGCTGTAGGCGAGCCGCACCTCGAGCTTCGACGGCACCCAGCTCGACAGGCTGATGCTGCCCGCCGGTTCGAGCTTCTCGTAGCCGGGGCCCGAGACCTCGCGGTACATCTGGGACATCGCCTGCTGGTGCGAGGCCAGGGTGTAGTCCTCCTGGAATCCGAAGTGGGCGAAGCCTCGGTACATGCGGTAGCCGCCGAAGAGCCCGCCCATGCAGTCGTCCTGGCCCTTGAGATAGCGGACGGTCTCGGGCAGGAACCAGGAGTTGACGTTGATCAGGGCGCCGGTCTCGTCGGGCCGGCCCAGGGTGTACCAGGCGCCGGCGGGGTTGCCGGACTCGTCGAACCAATCGCCGTAGGCCGCCACCTCTCCGAGCTTGGTGTACCGGCCCTTGCCCCAGTTGGCGTCCGCGTCGCTACCGGCGAACCGCAGCGTACCGTACTCGACGGGCGCACCGCCGGCCGCGGCCGGCTGGGTCGTCGTCAGGGTGGCCACGCCGCAAGACGGATCGTCGGCGCCGGAGGAGATCCAGTATCCGTGGCGGCCGAGCGCACCGGCGGTGGTCACCTCGAAGGCGCAGACTCCCTTGGCCGTGCTGGGCGGGAAGTTACCCAGGCCGATCAGGCGGGTGAAATCGTCGGAGGTTCCGTAGTAGCCGTGCTGGGCGTTCTCGAGCCGGTACTGCCGGCCCTGGAAGCGGCCTCCGAGACCGGTCGCCTTGGCCCAGACCCAGCGCGAGGCGTCGTGCTGGAAGGCCACCACGTCGGCCGGCTCGATGCGGAACAGCGGCTGGCCGGTAAACTTGTCGTTCAGAAGCAGGACGCCGGGGCGGGACGCGTCTTCCTTGACCACGGCCAGGAACGAGCCGTCGGTCGCCATGGCGGCGACTCCGTCGGGCAACTGCTTGAGGACCCACGTGAGGCGCATCCGGGTCGCGCCGCCGGTGTCGGACTGGCCCGCGCGGTTCCAGCCGGCCGTGCGGTAGGTGGGGCCGGCGGGCGTGCCGATGCCCTCGATGACCGCCGTGCCGCCCTCCGGGTCGTTGGATTGCTGGGGAATCCAGGCGA
>CAZSVK010000097.1:0-5017 GCA_964610245.1 uncultured bacterium | reverse complement strand
GCCGGCGCGCGACGGACAGACGATCGGATGCTCCGAGGGCCGTGTCGACTTGAACGTGATGGTGCCCTGCAGGGCGCTGAACATGCGGCCGGGATGGAGATCGCCCCAGTCGGCGGAGCGCGTGACCACGGTCGCCCCGGAGAGCGGCCCCCGCGCCGTCCGCGGTCCCCAGCTCGCGATCGAGGTGCAGGCGAAGCCTGCGAGTTCCGGCTCGCACTGCAGGGCGACGATCTGCTGGCGGGTGAGCGGGCGTACGGCCGGCTGGCCCGCCTGCCGCAGTTCGGCGCTGCGTCTGGCGATGCCCGCCGCCATCCCTCGCACCTCTTCCTGGTACTTGCGCGGCAACAACGCCAGAGTGCCGGCCAGGTCGAGCTGGGCTGCCTTCTGCGGGGTGAGGTACTGGCCCGCGAAGTAGTCGTGATAGTAGGCCGAGATCGAGGCGGCCAGCAGATAGCCGTGGGCCCAGCCCATCTGGTAGTGGGTTCCCTCCAGCTCGAGCAGGTACTGGCGGCCCTGCCCGTCGTCGGCGATCACCTGCTTGAGGATGCCATTCGGCGCGGTCGCGCCAGGCGCCCTGCACGACGACAGGACCTGGATGGTCTTGCCCTCGACCGAGACCAGGAGAAGAGCGGAGCCGAGCAGCAGCAGAGCGAACATCCGGGCCGGGCGAGCGAACATGAATCCTCCTGAAGGCCGGGTCCGGGACCCGGCTCGGGTCCTGGCGGGGGTCTGGGGGCAGAGCCCTCAGGCGGGCTCCTCGGTATACTGGTCCGGCACGAGCCGGGCCAACGCCTTCAATGTATCCCAACATCAGCATCCAGCCAAGGGACGGCTCCGCCGTCAGCCGGGGGATCACCGTCGTCGAGATCCTGGTGGCTCTGGCGATCCTGGCGGTGCTGATCAGCCCGGTGATGGATCTGGTGCTGCAGAGCTTCCGCAGCAACGAGGCGTCGATCAACGAGATCGTCTTCACCAACCTGGCCAACGAGCTGACCGATAGCCTGGTCAACGGCAGCCGGAGCTTCGTGCGGTCGACGATGCTGGCGACCGGTTCTGACTGGAAAGACCTTCTGACTCTCGGAGACGCCGCCGAGCGGCGACGGTACCTGAAGAGCGACGTGCCGGTCAACGCACGCGAGGTCGCGTTCAAGCTCGAGGCGGTCGCCGGCCCTCCGGCGGGCTTCACGCTGCGGGTACGCGCGAAGTGGGACGAACGGGGCTCCGAGAGAACGCTGGGGCTGGCGCGCTTCTTCGTGCCGCGGGAGGATGCGTGAGAGGGCCCGGGAGGATCGCGAGTGGCGGCTACTCGCTCATCGAGATCCTGGTGGCGTCGTGTCTGCTCGCGGTGCTGTTCGGGGCGGCGCTGTTCGTCTGGATCCAGTTCGGCCGGCAAGGCGACAAGGGCTACGCCTCGGTGCATGCGATGCGCGATCTGAACCTGGTGTTCGTGAGGATGCGCGACGACCTCGGCTCGCTCATCGTCGATCGGTCGGTGGCGGGGCCGGGCGGCGCGACCATCGACATCTGCCTCACCCGCACGCGCGCGGGCGAGACCACCCGCGAACTTCGGTTCTTCAAGGTCTATGACAGGGTCCCGGAGACTCTGCAGCCGGTGGCCGGTCAGATCGCCTACTCGCTGGAGGGGAGCGAGCCGCCCTACACCCTGCGCCGCAGCATCTTCCCGGTCACGGCGAGCGGACTGGCGACGTCGGCCACGGAGCACAAGGACTACTGCCTGCAGACGGTCCAGGATTTCAGGGTCGGCTACTACCACCGGGACCTCGCAACGGGGGACCTGACCGAGATGACCGGCGACGTCGTGCGTTACGACTCGGCGCAGTTGCCGGACTGCCTCTTCGTCGAGGTGGTGCACCGGGACGCCACGCGGATCCACGGATATGTGACCGTGACAGCGCGTTACGTGCGCACGGGGCCACGGGCGCGCGACCTGTACTACGTCGACAACTGGCTGGTTCCGTCCGATGGGGTCGGGGTCGCGGCGCCGGTGGCGGCGGTGGCCTACCAGCCGGGCAATTCGCTGAACGTGGGCGGTACCGGGATCGTGCTCTCGGCGGCCAACCTGCGATGAGCGGAGGCGGTGAGACTGGGCTTCGTGTGTTAGAATTTGCGTTGAGGCGCACCGTCTGACGATGCCGTATCTCGTCCTGCTCAACGAAGACCGGTCGACTTCGATCTACGAGATCGATAAAGACCGGATGTCGCTCGGGTCCCGGCCCGAGAACGACGTATGCGTGCCCATCAAGGGCGTGTCGCGGAAGCACGCCCAGGTTCTGTTGCTCAACGGGCACTACATCCTCGAAGACCTGGACAGCACGAACTTCGTGTTCGTCAACCACCAGCAGGTCGACAAGTGGGCGCTGACCGATGGGACGGTCTTCTCGCTCGGGGACTACGCCTATCTGATGTTCCTGGAGAAGAACGAGCCGGAGCGGGTGAAGCGGTTCGTGCTGGAGCGGATGTCGCCGGACGGGGGCGACCGCACGACTCGCATCTTCACCAAGTCGATGCCCAAGACGGTCCAGGAGCTGGAAGCGCTCATCGAGGTGGGAGCGCACATCAGCTCGATGCTCGACCTGGACGCGGTGCTCAAGGAGATCATCGACAAGGTCCTCGGGCTGATGCGCGCCGAGCGCGGCTTCATCATGTTGCTGGACAACGACCGGCTGGTGCCGGTGGTGGCCCGCAACATGGAGGAGAAGGACTTCATCGACGCGGATCGCCACGGTTTCTCGGCGACCTTCACGCGGAAGGTGATCGAGAAGCGCGAGACCATCATCTCGACCAACGTGGCCGAGGACGAGCGCTACACGAGCGAGAGCATCATCAGCCAGCGCATCCTCTCGATCATGTGCGCCCCGCTGAAGGTGCAGGACAAGATCATCGGCTGTCTCTACGTCGACATCCGCGAGACGACCCGCTTCTTCTCCGAGAAGGACGCCGCCTTCTTCAGCGCGCTGGCCAACCAGGCCGCCATCGCCATCCAGAACGCCCGGCTGACCGAGAACCTCAAGAAGAACCAGATCTACCTCGAGCAGACGAACAATCAGCTCCAGCGCAGCCTCGAGAAGTTGATCGAGACCAACCTCAAGCTCGATCGCAAGATCAACGAACTCTCGATGATGTTCGAGGTCTCGAAGGCGATGAACCTGGCGCAGGACATGGACGCCCTGCTCAAGTCGATCCTCAAGAGCACCCGGCACGTGCTGGGCGCCGAGCGCGGCTCTCTGATGGTCTACAACGAACGGCTCGGTGGGCTGATCGTCAAGCTGGTCGACGGCGTCGAACGCATCGCCGAGAACCGCACGGTGCTCAAGCTCGGAGAGGGCATCGCCGGCACCGTCGCCGAGCAGTGCCAGGGCCGCATCGTCAACCGCGGCAGCCAGGACGAGCAGTTCAAGTACGCGCTCAAGCGGGACAGCGACATCCGCCAGATGATCTGCGTGCCGCTGGTGAGCGAGGGCCGCTGCCTGGGCGTCATCAACCTGACCAACAACCGGGCGAACAAGGATTTCACGCAGGAAGATCTGAACCTGCTCACGTCGATCGCCAACCTGGCGGCGGTCACGATGGAGAAGTTCCGTCTCTATCGCGACAAGCTGAACCAGGAGCGGCTGCACCTCGAACTGGAAGACGCCCGCAAGGTGCAGCAACTGCTGCTGCCACGGGCGATGCCGCGCTTCCCGCACTTCGAGTTCGCCGCAAAGTACGCCCTGGCCAACCGCGTGGGCGGCGACTACTACGACTTCATCCCCATCGACCGCCACCGTCTGGTGGTGGTCATCGCCGACGTGAGCGGCCACGACATCGCCAGCGCCCTCGTCATGGCGATGGGCCGCAACATGGTGCGCACCTTCTTCACGATGCACGATTCGCCGGCCGAGGTGCTGGCGCGCACCAGCCGCGTGCTCCGGCAAGACACGCAGTCGCAGCGCTACATCACGATGTTCCTGGGCATCCTCGACAGCCGTTCGATGACGCTCACCTATTCCAACGCGGGCCACAACTACCCGCTCTACCTCCCGTCCGGCAGCGACACCTACCAGCCGCTGGCGGTGGGCGGCTTCCCGCTCGGCCTGGTGGATGACTACACCTACCTGGAAGAGACCCTGCAGCTCTCGCCGAGCGACCTGTTGATACTCTATACCGACGGGCTCATCGAGGCGCAGTCGCCCAAGGGCGAGATGTTCGAGCTGAACCGGCTGGAGGATCTGGTGCGAGAGAACCGGGGCAAGCCGGTGGAAGATCTGGCCGACCAGCTCTACACGGCGGCGGTCGATTTCGCCGAGACCGAGAAGCTGCAGGACGACTTCACCTTCCTGGCGATCCGGGCGAAGCCGGTCGATTCCGAGCTGCACCTGGAATTCGAGAGCCGGATGGCCGCGCTGCCGACCCAGGTGAGGGCCATCGCCAGTTTCGTGCAGAAGACCGGGTTCTTCGAGGAAGAGCGGCTGAACCTCGCTCTGGTCGTCAAGGAGGCGCTGGCCAATGCCATCGAGCACGGCAACAAGGGCGATCCGGGCCAGAAGGTCCGCGTGAGCGTCGTACCGGAGTTGCACGAACTGATCGTGCGAGTGGGCGACGACGGCGAGGGTTTCCCGGCGCTGGGCGTGATGCAGAAGCAGCGGCGCGATCCGGAGGGGAAGAGGGGGCGCGGCCTCATGCTGATCGAGCAGTACGCCGACCGGGTAGAGTTCAACGAACGGGGCAACGAGATCGACATCTACTTCACGAAGCATCCCCGCCCACGGACCAGCGCGTCCGCTTGACATCCGCGCCCTGCCGCGCCAAAGGTAGGGCAGGAGAACCGTCCGAACACGACCCGTGTGAGCCGATGAGAGTCAAATTCTGGGGCACCCGAGGGTCCATCCCGACGCCCGAGCCGACTTACATGCGGTACGGAGGCGACACCTCGTGCGTCGAGGTGCGCTCTGGCGATACGCTCGTCATCCTCGATGCGGGCACCGGCATCCGGAAGCTGGGGCACACGCTGATGCAC
>CAZSVK010000096.1:11453-15911 GCA_964610245.1 uncultured bacterium | reverse complement strand
CGACCAGCCAGCCGATGGTGCCGACGTCGGCGTAGGTGAGCGTGGGGTAGTTGAAGATGGAGGAGTACTTCTGCCTGCCCTCGAGCAGCGCCTCGGTGAGCTCGGCGCGCGAGGCGCCGAGGGTCTCCGTCGCGGAGTAGAGGTACAGCCCGTGGCCGGCCTCGTCCTGGACCTTCGCCAGCAGGATCGCCTTGCGCCGCAGCGAGGGGGCCCGGGTGATCCAGTTCCCCTCCGGCTGCATGCCGATCACCTCGGAGTGGGCGTGCTGGGCGATCTGGCGGATCAGCGTCAATAGCCCGCGATAGCTGGCCGTGTCGCCCTGCTGCTCCGGCTCCTGGGGCGGCTCGGCGTTGTAGATGAGGGCTATTCGGAGTCGAGGCATCGGTCGAGTCGGCTAGACAGGCGGCGGCTGGCGGCCCGCGAGGTGACGACGAGCGCGCCGTGGTCCCGGGCGGTTCCCTGGAGTCTTAATCCATCCGAGGGCGCTTCGCCACCGGAGGGACCTGGCTCGAGGCCGGCAACGGATGGCTCAGCGACCCGCGCCGAACCAGACCAGCAGGAACTTCACGCCATCGAGGAATTCGGCCCAGCACACCCTCACCGTTCGCCCGGCCACCGGCTTGGGCAAGCTGACCGTGGCCTGAGTGCCGCCGGCCGTGGCCGCCGCCGCGGCCTCCATCAGCCCCTCGAGCCCCGCGATGTCCTGGACCCGCGGCCTCACCCGGCGGCCCAGATTGAAGCGGGCGCGGGCGGCCCGGTTAGCCGACACGATCCTCAGCGAGGTGTCGAGCACCAACGCCTCGCCCGGCAGATACTCCCACGCCGCTGCGTAGAAGCTGCCGGCCCCGACCGCCGTGGGCTGGGGAGTCTGGATGCCCGCGTCGCGCTTCTCGAGGAGACTGCGCGCCACGCGGAGCAATCGGCGCTTGGACAGTGCTCGTCGAACCGCCAGATTCAGTTGCTCGGACTGGAACGGCTTCTCGATGTAGGCGAACGCTTCGTGCTCGAGCGCCCGCACCGCAGTGGGCACGGAGGCGTGGGCGGTCACCATGATGACCTCCACCTCCGGGTGGGCGTCCTTGGTGCGGCGCAGAAGTTCCATGCCGTCGGTACCGGGCATCCAGATGTCGGCCACGAGCACCGAAGGCTCGCGCTGGGCGATCCGTTCGAGCGCTGCGTCGGCCGAGCAGAACGTCTCCACGGAGTAGCTCGCGTCCTCGGATAACAGCATCTTGCCGATCAGCTCCGGGACGGCGGGCTCGTCGTCGACGATGTAGATGATGTTCGGCTCTGAGTCGGGCATGGAATCCTCCACAAGTCGGCCCCCGAGGCACCGCCAGTCTACGCGGCCCTTGTCCGGCGCGCCAGACGTATTCCGGGGCCGAGCGCCGGCCGTTCGGCTGCCGAGAAAGGGGTGACGCCCGGCCGCTCGCGGCTCTCCGGATCGCCGCTTCGGGCGAGGATTCTCCGGAGAACGCGGGAGCGAGCGGGCGTCACCGCGGTTGAATCACGGCACACGGCCGCGACGGCGCTACACCCCTCAGCTGCCGCCTTCGAAGCCGATGGTGACCCTTCCGTCCTCGACGATCACCGGCACCTTGCGCGCTCCCGACGTGTAGGCGAGCATCTTCTGCAGCGCCTCCGCGTCCTTCTGGACATTCACGTACTGGAACGGCGTGCCTCTGGCGGTGTAGGCCTCCCGGGCCTCCGAGGTGTAGGGTCAGGTGTCCTTTCCGTAGATGATGGTCTGCTTGTCGGTCATGGTCGAGTCGACCTCCTTGCTTCCAGGATACCGCCTCGCTGCGTGCGGAGGCCTCGTTCCGGGACCGGCCGTATCTTTGAGTGGCCCCGAATGCGCCGGGCCGGACAGCTCGAGCTGGCCGTATCCCGGGGAGCCCGGGAGCAACAAACCCTGGTGACCGGCGAAGAACCCAGAGCCCTGGGCCGAGCCGGCCGGTCCTACGGCGGAAGCCCTTCCGCAGAGGAGAGTTCGCCATGCTTCGCCCCCTCAAAGTCGTCTCGTTGGTCCTCATCCTGTCGCTCCTGGTGCCGGCTCCCCAGGCTCAAGCCAAGAGCAAGGCCGGCAAGTACATCGCCGCGGCCATCGTCGGCGCGGTGATCGCCTCCGCGGTTTCGGGCAACAGCCACCGCAGAGATCGCTACGTCCCGTCGTCCGCCTACTACGGCGGCTATTCCCCCGCGGCCTCCTACGGCAGTTACGCCCCGGCGACCACCTACTACAGCAGCGCCTACGCTCCGGCCGGTTACTACGGCAGCTACACACCGAGCGGCGTCTACTTCAGCAGCAACGGCAACTACGTGCCGGCAACCGGCTACTACGGCACCTCGTACGTCTCCCCGTACGGAAGCGCCCCAACCGCCGACCTGTATCGCACCAACAGCGGTGTCGGCTACGACCGGTTCGGCTACTACACCTACCCCAACGACCAGTACTACTACAAGGGCGGCCACGCCCGCCATCGGCGCGGTTGCCGCTGAGCGCCGGCACGGTTCTCCCGGACGAACACGAAGCCCGGCCTCCTGTGGAGGTCGGGCTTCTCGTTGTTGGTGAGTGCCTGCCCTCGAACTGCCCTGTCTCGAGAGCTGCCGGCGTGGCCTCTCAGCCCTGGTACCGCGGGTCGTCCCGGGGCGGGGGATAGGTGGCGGGCGCGTTTCCGGCTTCGGGGATCTTCATCTGATCGCGGATGAAGTCGTAGCGCTCCTGGCTGGCCGTGCGCAGTCGCTGGGGATCGTACATGTAGAGCATGACGCTCTCCGCGATGTCCTCGGACGGGTTGTCGCTGCCGGCGTAGACGGTCGGGATCTCGCGCATACGGGTTCTGTCGAGAGCCCACTTCTGGGAGGTCGGATCGTAAGACCAGCCGAACTTGCCGGCCCAGCCATTCTCGCCGCCGATGAGCGGGTTCTGGGTCAGGTCGGTCCAGAACTTGTTCCCAGGCTGGTGGCGCAGATAGTTGTGCGTCAACTCGTGGGCCACGGTGCCCTGGTATTGCAGGATCTTCGACTGCTCTTCGTTGAAGGGAGGAACAGGGAAGTCGATGCGGTCCCTGGAGTTTTCGGAGAAGGAGCGGTCGGAGATCTCGAGCAGCGTGTAGTCGACGTTCGGACCGGTGCGGGTCACGCCGAAGATGCCGTCGTCCGGCCGGCCGTCGACCGAGATGACGGAGGTCCGACGGAATTCGCACTTCGCCCAGAACTCCTTGGGCATGGCCGCCAGGGTCTTGTCGAGGTTGGCCAGTTCGTCCGCGGTCCACTCCTTGGGCTGGCTGTCGATCTTGATGCCCGGATACTTGTTCTCGAGCGCCCGTGCGGCCGCCGAGCTGGGCGTCGTGCTTCCGGTGGTGGTCGGGCCGGCGGGGCCGGAAGTGCCGTTGGAGCCGGTCGTGCCGGTCGAACTGCCGGTCGAGCCGTTGCTGCCGTTCTGGCCGTTGGTGTTGTCGCTGCCGTTGGCGATGTTCGGCACGTTCTCCGAGCCGTTCGTGCTGGTGCCCGGGGCAGTCGCGGCATGGCTCGCCGCCTCGCGGCGCGCGCTGACGATCTGCTCGACCGCGTTGTGCCGGTTCTGAGTTTGCAGCGTCGAGAGGCCGTCGGCCTGGGCGGCGTTCACCGCGACCAGCCGCTTGCCTCGCAGATAGTTGGCCAGGAACTGGATGAGCTGGCCGTTGACGTTGTCGGGGCGATAGGAGCCGCGATAGCCCGGGCCCATGAAGTTGCCGAACTTATCGTGCGGCCCCTGCTGCGTGGCCAGCCAGGCCTGGACGCCCGCCGCCACCTCGGGGTCGGCCCCCGAGAAGACGAAGGCCGCGTTGTCCAGGCGCACGACCGGCAGCGGCTGGGCGACCAAACGCTCGGCCTCGGCCCGGGCCACGTCCTCGGCGAAGTCTCCCGGGACCGGCGAGCCCGCGGGGGGGGAGGCCGCCGGCGTGCCGTTCGTGCCAACTTCCGATTCACCACGAGCCGGGTTGGGCGGCGCCGCCGTCGTCGAGGTCGAGTTCGTCGGCGGGGAAGCAGGGGTGGTCGCCGTCTGAGTTGACGGCGCCGTCGTCGTCGGATCGGGCCGGGAGGACGTGTTGGCGATGTCGTCCACACCCGGCGTCGTGGTGACTGAGGAATCCTGGGAGGCGACAGCCGCTCCGGTCAGGACCAGGAACGCGAGCAGAAGGGCGCCGAGGACTCGAGTCGCCCCGAGGGGGCGTCCCGGTCTCGTCGAATGGTGAATCATGCCTGACCTCCCGCTAATTGGATCCATGATCTTCCCGAGATGCGACAACGCAGCATGCGTCACTTTGATTATAACGGTAGACCCCCGGTCTGCCTAGTCGAGACCGGGTCGCCTCAAGATTGCGCAAATCTGTCAAGCCCTCATCTCGGCTTCCGGCGGCCTCGCCCCCGGTGCTCGCCCGGACGTCCGGAAACGGTTGCCTGCCCGGGTTGCCG
>CAZSVK010000096.1:6925-11353 GCA_964610245.1 uncultured bacterium | reverse complement strand
TCGCCGATCCGGTAGCCCTCGCCGCTGCCCCGGGCCTCCAGGCGGAATTTGTCCGGGTCGTAGTGGTAGTACTGCGGCCCCAGGCTCGAGACGTGGATCAGCCCCTCCACGAAGTAGGGCTGGATCTCCACGAACAGGCCGAACGGCGCCACGCCGGTCACCACGCCGTCATAGATCTCGCCCACCCGGCTGGCCATGAACTGCACCTTCTTCCAGGCGATGATCTCGCGTTCGGCCTCCTCGGCAATCCGCTCTCGCCGGCTTGCCTCGAGCGCCATCCGCTCCAGGGTGCCGGTTATCCCGCGGAAGTAGTCCCGGGGCAGAGGATCCTCTCCATGATAGTGTTTCAGAAAACGGTGCACCATGAGGTCCGGGTAGCGGCGGATCGGCGACGTGAAGTGGGTGTAGGCTTTCGCCCCGATGCCGAAGTGGCCGGCGTTCTCGATGTGATAGCGCGCCTGTTTCAGCGTCTGCAGCAGCGTCGTCGTGACCAGCAGCTCTTCCGGCTTGCCCTGGACCCGCTTGAGGATCGCCTGGTAGGCGCGCGGCGTGGGCGCGCTCATGTGCTTGAACGGTAGCTCGAGCGCCCGTGCCAGCAGTCCCAGCGTCTGCACCTTCTCGGGGCGGGGCTTCTCGTGGATCCGGTACAGGAACGGTCTCCGTAGACGCCCGCCCTCCTCGGCCACCGTCTCGTTGGCCGCCAGCATCGCTTCCTCGATGATCTGGTGCGAGAGGTCCGACACCTCCTTGCGGATGTCCGTCATCTTCCCCCGGTCGTCCAGGACGATGCGCGTCTCCGGCATCATGAACAGCAGGCTGCCCCGCTTGTGCCGCTGCTGACGCATCGCCTTCCCGAGCTGCGCGAACTCCTCGACCACCGGCATCAGCTCGCGGTGAGCCTCTTCGAGCTTCAGGTCGCGGCCCTCCAGCAGAGACTGGATCTGCTCGTAGGACATGCGAAACCGGGAGTGGATGACGCTCGGGAACACCTCGCCGCGCACCCGCTCTCCCGCCTTCGTGAAGTGCATCCGGCAGGTCATCGCCAGTCGATCGACGCCCGCCTTCAAGCTGCACAGGCCGCTCGAGAGTTTTTCCGGCAGCATCGGGAGCACCCGCTCGGGGAAGTAGACGCTGGTGCTGCGCCGGCAGGCCTCGCGGTCGAGCGCCGTGCCCGGCCTGACGTAGTGCCCTACGTCGGCGATGTGCACGCCCAGCACGATCAGCCCCTCCTCGTGTTCGATGCTGATGGCGTCGTCATAGTCCCGGGCCGTCGCCGGGTCGATCGTGAAGGTCAGCAATCCGCGCAGGTCGCGCCGGTTCTGCAGATCTTCCGGCCGAACGGAATCCGGCAGCGCCTCGGCCTCGCGCAGCGCTTCCGGCGGGAACTCCTCGATCAGGCCGTACTCGCGGATGACCGACTCGGTATCGATGCCCTTGTCGCCCGGCAAGCCCAGCACGCGCGTCACCTTGCCGACAGGCCCCTTGGTCGCGGTCGGGTACTCGACCACCTCGACCTCGACCACCTGCCCCTCGCGCGCGTCCAGCTCGAGGCCGGCGGGGATGTAGAACTGGTACGGAATCCGCGCGTCCGAGGGCTTCACGAAGCCGTAGGACGGACCTCCGGGCCGGTACGCCCCCAGCAGCCGCGTGTGAAACCGATCCAGGATACGGACGATACGGCCCGAGAGCCGGTCGCGGTCCCGCCGCTCCACACGCACCACCACGCGATCCTTGTGCATTGCCCCGGCCAGGTCGTTCGAGCCGACCCGCACGTCCGGGGCGCCCACCTGGTCGGGCAGCACGAATCCGTAGCCGTCCTCCTTCATCTGGAGTTCGCCGGCCACCAGGTCCATCTTCTCCGGCAGCCCGTAGCAGCGGCTGCGGTTCAGGATGATCCTGCCCTGCTGCAGCATCAGCTCCAGTGCCGAGTCGAGTTCCGCCCGGTCGCTGTCCGGCAGGCCGAGCGCGTCGGATAGCTCCTGCCCGGTCAGCGGCTCGTAGCCGGGCCGCCGCATCAGTTCGAGGACGTTGTGCTCAAAATTGTTCATGTTGGCTGGGCCTTCATCCAGATCAGGAGGGCGAAGAGCGCCCCCATCGAGAGAACGGCGACGGCGTCACGGGCCGAGTCGGGATAGACACTGAAACGGCCGCGCGCCTGGCCGGCCTGGTCACAGGGGACGTCCATCGCCTGCGCCAGCTCCAGCGGCCGGGCGCACGCGTTGATGAACAGCGGCACCAGGATGGCCAGGTAGTTCCGGAGCCGCCGCGAGATCGAGCCCGACCGGAACTGCACCGCCCGGCATGTCTGGGCCTTGAGGATCTTGTCCATCTCGTTGAAGAGCACCGGAATGAACCTCAGCGCTATGGTCAGCATCATCGCGAAGTCCTGCGCCGGGAACCCGACCTTCGTCAGCGGCCCGAGCAGCCGCTCGATGGCGAAGGTCAGCTCGATGGCCGAGGTTGTCAGCGTCAGGAGCGACGTGAAGTTGACCAGGAGGATGAGCCGCACCGAGAAGTGCGCGGCATTCGAGACGCCCTCTCGCGTCACGACGATCGGTCCCAGACTTGCCAGCGGCGTGCCCTTCGTGAACAGCAGGTGCAGCAGCATCGTGAACCCGATGAGCAGCAGCAAAGGCCGCACCGCCCTGAAGAAGAACCCGAGCGTCAGCCCCGCCGCCCGGTAGACCACGAGCCAGAACAGGAAGAAGACCCCGTACGACCCGGCCGAGGTGAACAGGAAGAGCCCCACCATCAGAGCGAACGTCAGCACCAGCTTCAAGAACGGGTTCAGCCGGTGGACGAACGAATCGAGGGGGATGTACTGGCCGATGACCAGTCGTGCCGACGAGGGGAGCATTTCAGCGACAGAATAACCGATCTCGAGCCAGGCCCCCGACCCCTGACCCCTGACCCCTCCAATGAGGTACCATCCCACCCGCCATGCCCACCACCAAATACATCTTCGTCACCGGCGGCGTCATCAGCTCTCTCGGAAAGGGAATCTTCGCCGCGTCGATGGGAAACCTGCTCAAGCACCACGGGCTTCCGGTCTCGATCATGAAGCTCGACCCGTACATCAACATCGATGCGGGAACGATGTCCCCCTTCCAGCACGGAGAGGTCTTCGTCACCGACGACGGCGGCGAGACCGACATGGACATCGGGCACTACGAGCGCTTCCTCGACTGCAACCTCTCGCGCGCGAGCAACGTCACCGCGGGCCAGATCTACTGGTCGGTGCTCACCCGAGAGCGCAGGGGCGACTACCTGGGCAGCACGGTCCAGGTGATTCCCCACGTCACCAACCAGATCAAATCGGCGCTCCAGCTCGTCGCCAAGCAATCCGACCTCGAACTCATCGTCGTCGAGGTGGGCGGCACCGTGGGCGACATCGAATCGCTGCCCTTCCTCGAGGCGATCCGCCAGATGGCCATCCAGGTCGGGCGCGAAAACTCGATGTTCATCCACCTGACGCTGATGCCGTACGTCGAGGCCTCGGGCGAGGTCAAGACCAAGCCGACGCAGCACTCGGTCAAGGAATTGCTCAGCCTGGGCATCCAGCCCGACATGATCGTCTGCCGCACGGGCCGGCCGCTCTCGAAGGAGACGCGCGAGAAGATCGCGATGTTCTGCAACGTGCCGGCCGAATTCGTCATCGAGGGCCGTACCCGCAAGTATCTCTACGAGGTCCCGCTCGCGCTCCAGAAAGAGAACCTGCCCGAGCTGGTGGCCCGCCGGCTCGGCCTCACCCTGGGCACGCCGAAGGGTCCCAACGAGTTCGAGGAGCTGGCCGAGCGGCTCAAGAACCCGCGCGAGGGCGCCGTCACCATCGGCATCATCGGCAAGTACGTCCGCCAGCATGACGCCTACATCAGCATCCACGAGGCGGTCACCCACGGCGGCATCGCTTGCGACGTCAAGACCGAGATCCAGTACGTCAGCTCGGAGGACGTCGACGGTCAGCTCGACCTCTCGGCCTTCGACGGCGTCATCGTGCCCGGCGGCTTCGGCGAGCGCGGCATCGAAGGGAAGATCGAGGCGATCCGGCGCATCCGCACCAGCGGTGTACCCTTCCTGGGTATCTGCCTGGGGATGCAGTGCGCGGTCATCGAGTATGCCCGCAACGTCTGCAAGCTCGATCGGGCCAACTCCGCCGAGTTCGATCCGCAGAGCGAGCACCCCGTCATCGATTTGCTGGCGGACCAGCGCCAGCTCGAGCAGAAGGGCGGCACGATGCGCCTCGGCCTCTACCCCGGCAAGCTGGTCGCCGACTCGCTGGCCCGCGCCGTCTACGGCACCGAACTCATCTACGAGCGCCACCGCCACCGCTACGAGGTCAACACCCGCTTTCGGCCGCCGACTGAGGAGGCGGGGCTGCGCATCACCGCCCCCAGCGCCGGCGAGCGCTACGTCGCGAGCGGCGGGGGC
>CAZSVK010000096.1:4921-6915 GCA_964610245.1 uncultured bacterium | reverse complement strand
CCGCCCATCCCTGGTTCGTCGGAGTGCAGTTCCATCCCGAGCTGCTCTCGCGCCCGATGCGGCCCCACCCGCTCTTCCGCGCCTTCGTCGAGGCCTGCAAGAAGGGCCGCGGCTCCCGTCCGAAGGGGGCCGGCCGTTGAGCGTCGGCGACGAAGAGCTGCTCGAGCTGGCCCGGTCCGTTCTGTCGATCGAGGCCTCGACGCTGCTCCGGATGGCCGAGGGGCTGGGCCCTGACCTGCTCGCGGCGGCTGACATGCTCTTCTCGTGCAAGGGGAGGGTGGTCGTCTGCGGGATGGGCAAGAGCGGTCTGGTCGGCCGCAAGATCTCGGCGACCCTCGCCAGCACCGGCACCCCGTCCTTCTTCCTGCACCCAGGCGAGGCCGCCCACGGCGACCTCGGGATGCTGCAGCCGGGCGACCTGGTGCTCGCCCTCTCGGCCAGCGGCGAGTCGGAGGAGTTGCTGCGCCTGCTGCCCTTCCTTCGGTTGATGGCCATCCCCGTCGTCGCGATGGTACGCCACGCCGATTCGACCCTCGGCCGCAACGCCGACAAGCTGCTGCTGTTGCCGGTGGAGGTCGAGGGCTGCCCGCTCGATCTGGCGCCCATGGCCAGCACCACCGCGATGCTGGCGCTGGGCGACGCGCTCGCAGCGGTGCTGATGAGGCGCCGCCAGTTCCGCCCCGAGGATTTCGCGCTCTACCATCCCGAGGGCAGCCTGGGGCGCAAGCTGCTGACCACGGTCCGCGACCTGATGATCTCCGGCCACCACCTTCCCGTGCTGCCGCCGGGAACGGCGATGCGGGCCGCGCTGCACCTGCTCATCGAGAGCAACCTCGGCGCCGTGCTCTGTGCCGACGGTGAAGGGCGCCTGGCCGGCATCCTCACCGATGGCGATCTCAAGCGCCTGCTCGAGAACCGCACCGACTTCTTCGACCTCCCGATCGAGCTGGCCATGACGCGCTCGCCGCGCACGATCGGACCCGACGAGCTGGCCGAGACCGCGCTCCGCCGGATGGAAGAGTACCCGCGCCGGCAGATCACGGTGCTGCCCGTCGTCGACGCCGCGGGCCGCGTGCACGGCCTGATCCGGATGCACGACATCTTGAAGGCCAAGATCAGGTGACCCCTGACCCCTGTCTTTCAGAACAGCTTGTTCTCGCGCTCGTAGTCGGGCGTGCGCGCCAGCAGCATCGCGTACCAGCCCTTCATGAAGGCCTGGAGATAGCGCCGGGCAGCGCCGTCGAGCTGGATGTCGGTGAAGTCCAGGTTCTCGAAGGAGCGCGAGAAGACCAGGTAGTCCATCCGCCGGCCCGCGACGGTGCGCTTCATCGCCGGGAAGTAGGCGCAGGGCAGGAAACGGGCGGCCACCGCCTCCCGCTGCTTCCCCGGGTCGAAGGCGCTCACCAGCAGCTCGATGTAGCGGAACCCCAGCCGCTCGGCGGCCTGGCTGAGCTGCTCCAGCAGGCCGCCGAACTCGGGCCGTTCGCTCGAGATGCCCAGGATGGCGCCGTAGCCGTCGGCGTCGTTTCGGTGGAGGAAGACCTCGTCGGCGCGATCCTTGGTGTGGCAGAGCAGGTGCGGCTCGTGGAACGGGAAGAAGCAGTACCTCAACCGGTGCTCGGCCAGGCGCGCGCGGTACAGTTCGCGCACCGCCGCGACGTCATCCAGGACCTCGAAGCCCAGGTGCAGGTCGGTCGGGGGAGGGGCGGGCATCTCTACCAGCTCAGCTTCGTCCGGCAGGTTGAGGCTCTCTCGGACGATCGCGTAGAACTCGGCGACCTCGGGGATGAGCTGGGGCCGCCTCAGCCGGGCCTCGAGCGCCTCGGGCCGTGCCAGCACGTCGAGGCCATGGGTCTCCGAGACCGACACCCTGTGAACGTTGGGGAATACCCCGCAGTTCACGAAGCCCAGCCGGCGCACCAGCTTGGCCGGGGCCGGCGTAACCGTTCGCGTCGTGGCGTAGAGCACGTCGAGCGGCCGCGGGCCCGCCGTGA
>CAZSVK010000096.1:0-4911 GCA_964610245.1 uncultured bacterium | reverse complement strand
GACGGGGCGAGCTCGGCCAGCGGCGCCAGGACGAAGGGGCGGCGCGCCGCGCGGGGGTGGGGGAGGGTCACCCAGGGGCCGCGGAGGCGGCGGCCGCCGAAGTCGATGATGTCGACGTCGAGCGGCCGCGGGCCCGCCGTGACCGCCTCGACCATCTTGGCGATCGCCCGCTGCGTCAGGTCGTGGCCGCGATACTCGGGGCGCACGACCGCGCCGAAGACCTTCCCGATGCCGTCGCCGGCGTCGACCGCGAAGAGCACGCTCCCGATGAGCCGCTTGTCGTGCTCGAGCACGGCCCAGAAGTGCGAGGGGTCGGCCAGGGTCGCCGCCAGCTCGGCGGGGTCGCGGATCAGCGACAGCGGATAGGCGCCGCCGTAAACGTCGTCGTATAGCTCGCGCACCGCCGCGGCCTCCTTGGGCCGCGCCCGGCGAAGTTGCACCGCCTGGCCCGAATCCAGGCGAAGCACCCGGCTGAATCGCTTCCGCTCCATCGTCATCGAGTATAGCCAAGCCCGCGGCCGTGGCGCAGATCGACCACCGGGCGCACCTTGCCCGTGCGCGCCACCCGAGGCAGCCCCCCGGGCGCGAGCAGTTCCACCTGGAATCGCGTCAGCCAGCCTCGCTCCACCGAGTCTCGGAGATCCCGGCAGGCCGCCAGCACCGCCTCGCGCACCGAGACGGCCGAGGGCGCCGCGCCGGGCCGGTCTCCGGCCGCCAGCTCGACTCTCAAGATCAGCTGGTCTCGCCCATTCTCCTGCCGCGCCTCCAGCTGGCACAGCGGCGCCACCCCCGGCAGCGTGGCGAGCCCCCTCACGACGTCTCCCACGAGGATCCTCGCCGCTCCGACTTGCAGCCGGTCGTCGCAACGGCCGAGCAGCTCGAAGCGAGGTTCCGGCCTTCCGCAGGGGCACCGGCCCTGCACCCAGCGCCCCAGGTCGCCGGTGCCGTAGCGGACGATCGGCGTCAGGAATCGCTCGAGGCTGGTCACGACGATCTGACCCGCCTCGCTGCCCGTCACCGGCCGGCCGGTTTCCGGATCCAGCAGCTCCATCCACTGGTGCCCTGCCGCGAGATGATGCTCGGAGCCACGCGATTCCCGGCACTGGAAGCCGATCGTCCCGGCGTCGACCGAGGCGTAGCCCGCCGAGCGGACCGTCGTCACGCCGAGGACCCGCGACAGATAGGCCTTCAGCTCCTCGGGCACGTGCTCTCCGCCGTAGAAGACCTTCTCGAAACTCAGGGGCGGGTCGGCGGGCGACTGCGCCATCAGCTCGCCCAGCGAGACGAGCATCGAGGGCAGCCCGATCAGCACGTTGGGTCTGAAAGTCCTCAGATGCTCCAGCAGCGCCTCCGGCTCCACATGGCCCCCGATCGGGAGGTTCAGGCAGGGCAGCCGCCCCAGCGCCAGGTGCACCGCCAGAAAGCTCGACCAGAGCCCGCCGGCCACGAACAGGTTCGCCACGCGATCGCCCGGGGCGAGGCCTGCCGACGCGAGCGAGTCGGCCAGCACTCCGACGACCCGTTCGAACTCGGCGTTCGAGTAGTACGAGAACTTCGGGCTCCCGGTGGAGCCGCCCGACGCGAAGACGACCACGCCCTCGAGCGGGCCCGTGGGCAGGCCGTCGCCCGCCGGCGGAGAGTTCAGCCGTAGGTCCTGGGCCGACATCAGCGGCACCCGTACGAGCGCCCCCGGGGACGAGAGATCGAGCCCGTTCAGTCGCTCCGAGTGGAACCGTGAGCCCCGCCTCGCCGCCTCCAGCACGCGTCGCAGCGACGCCGGCGCGAGTTCGGCCTCGGACTCGACCTCCAGACCGGCCAGGCGGACCAGGTCGGCCATCGGGAAGCCTCCGTCGTGGGGCGACCCGGGTCTGCCCTCGGACATCCGGCCGGGTCGGCAGAAGCGCCCGGCCCCGGCCCGGGAAAGCCGCAGCGTCAGCTCCTCCAGTTCGTCGGGGTGCGCCTCCAGGGCCACGCATTGCAGGTAGGCGCCGACCTCCGTGAAGTCCGGCAGGATCTCCTCGAAACGCCGGAAGGGCTTCAAGCTCAGCGTGCGTCCGAGCGGCGAGAGCACGAAACCGGGCCGGTAATCGACGAAGACGGTGTAGTCGAGGCCTCGCGCCGACTCGAACAACTCGCCCTCGCCCTGCGCCGTCGCGAAGCGGGCCAGTTCCCGGAACTTGCGCACCTCCACCTGTTCGTCGAGCGAGAGCCGGCCGGGTGGCAGCTCCGCCGCGACCGTCTCGAGCGCCGCCACGAGCGCGCGCGCGAGCTGGCGTGCCGCCGTCCCGCGTTCGCCGCTCGAGTCCTGGACGTAGACGGTCTGCGGGGAGGAGCAGGCCACCTGGTCCCACATCGACAGGTCGAGCGCCAGGCCAGGGGCGACCGCGGCCGTAAGTGCGGCCTCGAGCCCGCGGGCCGTGATGACGCCGCCGGAGAGCTTGGGCCCGTGCTCCACGAGTCGCGTGCCCAGCCCGAGGCCCGTGCGATAGCTGCGGACCGCTTCCTCGCCGCCCCAGACGAGGATGGTGTCGCACCGGCGCTTCAGCACCGCTTCGACCGCCGGGTCGCCGCCCTTCCATCGCACCAGCGCCACGGCGGGCGCGACCAGCCCCTCCGGGTCGTGCTCGGCCAGGCTGGCCAGGAACTCCACCGGGAAGTAGGGGTCGGCGCTCGAGAGCTTGAGAACGTTGACGTTTCGCGTGACCAGGCCCATCACGAGCGAATCGACGCATCCGAGGAACACGTTGCCGGCGCTGACGTGGAGCAGCACGCCTCGCGGCAGCACCCGCACCGAACTGCCCGTCTCGTCGGGTCGACCCCAGCCCTCGAGCCGGCGTCCGGGGCCGAACTCCGCCCGCAGCCTGGCCGAGAGCGAGGCGCGCGAGAGCAGCCCCGGGAGTAACTCCAGAGTTCTCTCGACCATCGGCGGCGAGAAGCTGACGACCTCCGGCAAGCGGCGGAGCGCCTCCCGCCGGCGCGGGTAGGCCGGGTCGGACCAAGCCCGGCCGGTCGCGTCGAGCACCCCCAGCACCGCGTCGAGCGGTACCGCCGCGAAACCAGCCACGCTCGCGTGGGCCTCATCCATCAGCGCCTCGGCCGAAGCGGCGTCCAGCCGCGGCGGACCGTCGGGGCCGGGAAGACCGAAGAACCTGGCGGCGCCGCTCATCGCTTGGCCTCCCTCGAGCCCAGGTACAGCTCCGCGGCCGTCAGAGCGCAGCCCTTGTGCTTCTTCACGCCGCCGCGCCCCAGCAGCTCGACCACCGGCCCGGCGACGCCGCACTCGCAGCCGGCGTGCAACCGCCCCAGGTCGGTCGTCAGCAGCGAGTAGCTCGGATAACTCGTGAGATAGGGCGTGCGGAACTCGAGCAGGCCCGGCTCGCCTTCGCCCGACGCCTCCATCGTCGCCGGAGAGCGCGCGGTGACGTGGGCGTAGAGCGGCACGTGCAGGTTCTGCCGGGCGCAGTCGACGTACGGGATGCCATGCTCGACCATGCCGTAGAGGTCCCGCACGTTGGCCTGCGGGATGCCCAGCCAGCCCGCGACCTGGGCCGCGAACCCTCGCTTGGAGATCGCCTCGTCAGCCCGGCCCTTCCAGCCTCCCCCCGTCAGCACCCAGGAACCCGGGGGCAGCGCAAAGCTCTTGCCTCGCCGGGCGACGCCCTCCTCCAGCAGGTCGTGGATGAACGCCGGGAATCCCAGGAGCCTGGTCGGCAGGCCCTGCCGCTCGTACTGTTCCAGCCGCTCGAGGCTGCCCTCGCGGTCGAAGGCAAACTCTCCGAGCTTGTCGTCCCAGCGCAGCGTGAAGAAGACGTCGTGCCGGCGCGTGAAGCTCGTCAGCAGGTCGTCGGTGAAGCTTGTGCCGACCTCGGCCGCCTTCGCCGGGTCGTAGGAGAAGCAGAGGTAGTTGACCTCCTGTTCGGGGGCCACCATCCCGAGAGCCGCGTAGACATTGCGCGCCGAGCGCACCACGCGGTCGAACGAGGGCTGGTCAAGGCAGATGCGACTCACCCGGCCGCCCGTCCCGGACGACGTGAAGGTGCGGGCGACCCGCTCGGCCGGGACCGACAGCAGATCCCTCTCCTTGAGGACGCCCACGAAGATCGCGGGGATGTCTCGCAGTTGCTCGCGCCGAGCCAGATCGCCGGGCCGAAAGCCCCGATGGTCGCAGAGGCGGCGGTACTCGACGCACCCTTCGTACTGCAGCCGGAACGCCTCCTGGAACGCTTCGAGCTGCAGCCGGAGCCCCTCCGCGGAATAGTCGAACGGCTCGTGCTCGAACAGGCGGTCAATGGCCCGCATGGGTCCAATCGTAGCAGACCGCCGGGTCGCTCCGCGCTAGAACCGCTCGCTCGCCAGCCGCTTCAGGCCGTGTTCGACGAGCAGGGCCGCGAGCTGCCCGCCCGACAGGCCCAGCCTGCGCCCGAGGCGTACCAGATGATCCCAGTCCTCCTTCTTGAGCGGGATCAGGCGGCGCACCGTCCACTCCGCCGACGTGGGCCGGCCCCCCCCGGAGCGCAACCGGCGGTTTCCCTCTTCCGCCAGCTCCGACCACAGGCCCGGCGCCTGTCCGGGCACCGCAACCGGCTGTCGGGCCAGACGCTTGGCCTTCTGGGCCGCGAGGGCCCTGGTCATCTTCACCCACGGGATGCGGCGAGGTGCCTTTTCGCCGCCCTTGCGGCGGGCAGGGGGAATGGGTTTCGGCTCCATAGCACTTATGATATCAAAAGCGCTATGGTCGCGCAAGGGATATCCTGGCGGCGTGCAGTCGCAGTTCTTGGGGAGACAGGGCGAACCTCGACTTGTCTCTCGGGAGCTCCGCTCCCGAACCCTCGCCAGGGGTGAAGGTCACCCCTGGACCCCCCGATGACTGGAGAGAGTCTTGCCTTCGCTTGCAGGCAAGAGTCCACGAAA
>CAZSVK010000095.1:0-15937 GCA_964610245.1 uncultured bacterium | reverse complement strand
GTGCAACGTCAACGTCTCGCGATCGCCCGTCGCCCCGTCGGTCAACGTCACCGTCACCACGTCCACCGAGGTCGGGTTCGTGTTGCGATCGGAGTCGGTCAGCGTGACGTAGACCAGCTCCACGCCGATGGCGTAGAAGAACATCTGCGAGCCGGTGGCGTTCGTGAACTGCCCGGCCGCCTGCGTCGGCGTCAGCCGGATGGTGGCCGCCGCGGTCGAACGGTCGGTCGAGTTCCGCGAATCCTGATAGGCGGCATCGAGGCGCGAGCCCGGCGCCGTCTGCATCACGCCGTCGCCGTCCACCTTCGCGGCGCTCGAGGTCTGCACGGCCAGCACGTTGCGGAAGACGCCCGAATCGACCGCCGTCTCCCTCAACTGGAAGGTCTCGCGATCCCCGCTGGAGCTGCTCGTGACCGTGACCACCACGCTCTGCTCGGTCGACGCGCTCGAATTCTGGTCGGCGTCCCGCAAGGTCAGGAACAGGTCGTTGGCCCCCAGGTCGAACAGCGTCTTGGGGTTGCTGCTCGCGTCTGTAAACGTCAGAGTTGAGGCGGTCAGCACCTGCACCGTCCCGGCCGCGGCATCGCTGTCGCTGACTGGTGCCCCGCTCACCGCGTCGGTGCCGCTGATGGCGATGCTGGCGGTCTGCAGGTGAGTGTCGGCGTTGATCGCCACCGTCACGTTGAACGAATAGGTGGCGATGCTCTCGCCGGCCACGCTGGCCGGGATCGTCCGCTGGGAAACCGTCAACCCGGTGCCGCTGAAGGTCAGGCTGGCCGAGCCCAGCACGAAGGTGTTCTCGCCCGGGTTCACCACCTGGAAGCTCGCGATGAACGTGGAACCGGCCGACACCGTCGCCGGCGCATCCAGCGGGAAGATCACGATTCCCGCGGGGAAAGGCACGCTCACCGTACCCGCCGCCACCGAGACGTTGTTGGTCTCGCTGTTCTCGGCGATCGCCCCGCCGGTGTCGGCGATGCACCCCAGGTAATAGGAGCCCGGGGCCGTCCCCCCCGGGATGGTCAGGGCCCGATTCGAGTCGGTCTGCGAGGCCCCGATGCCGAGACTGTTCACGGTGTAGGACCCGAGCAGCGTCGCGCTGGTCGTCACCGTGTCGGAGGCCGACAGGTAGTAGCCGCACTGGAAGGCCGAGCCGACCGCCGCCGTGCCGTTGTTCTGCACCGTCGACGAGACCGTCAGGTTCTGCCCGCTGCCGCTGACCGACAGACTGGTGATGGTGAGGTCGGGCGTCTGGGCCGACGCCGGTGACGCGGCGCAGCAGAACGCCACGGCCGCTAGCAGCCACACGGCGAGGAGAAGACGCGAATGAACCAGACGTTCCAAAGGGGGTATCAGGCGCACCATCTGGTGCACGCTCTTTCAGCTCTTCGGGGACTGGACTGCCTGGGGAGGCCCTGTTCGGCAGGGATCTGCAAATCTCAGACCCGATCCAGTCTAGACGAGGCCGCCGCGCCTGTCAAAGTCAGGTGCGGCGAATCCGGATCGAGGTCGACAGGTCAGACGCCGCCGGGCGCCCGGGAGTTGGAAATGAACTCGCCGGTTCACTTCGAACTCTCGTACCACTCGAGAAACCGGAAGAGGATGCTCTCGAAGGCCTGCTTCCAGTCCACCCCCGCCCCCTCGCGAAACCGGGAGAGATCAACCGGGTGTTCGCGGGCGCTCTCCTGTCCGCGCCGCCAGAAGTAGGCCATTATCTCGAGTTCCCGGGACAGGATGACCGCGGAGAACCGCACGTAGAAGTAGTTGTCGGTTTTGAACGTGACCGCCACGAGCCGATGTTCCGCGCTGGCCTTCAGCGCCCCGAAGATCTCCGGCCTGCGGCTCGCTTCCCGGTATCCCAGCCGCTCGACCGTGAACAGGTCGGGATACTCCAGCATCACGTTCTCCGTCATATAGAGCTGGAAGAGTTCGGACAGGTAGGAGACCTGCTCCTCGGCCTTCCGGACCTTCCGGATGGGGTCGGCCGCGGCCTTCTCCAGAGAGTCGGTCTCGGCCGCGGGGGCTTCCTTGACGGATTCCTTGTCCTTCTCGAGGACCTGATTGAGCTTCTTGTAGAGATCGGGCATGGGATGTCCCGCGCCCGGCCCCGGAACGACCGGGCCGGGAGCTGCGCGGCTTCAGACTACCAGAACTTCTTCCCTCGCGGATCGTGGCTCTGCCGGTTTCCCGCCCACCAGAGCTTCAGCCTCGCGGCCAGCCGTTGCCGCTCCGCGAGCGGAGTCTTCAGCCACAGTGCCCGGAAGAGATAGGGTTGCCCCGCCGGCAGCGCCAGGAACTCGTTGAGCGCCGATAGCCCCGTCCAGGAGGTGGCCGCCTCGTCGCTCTGCAGGCGCGCCACCGCGCCGTCTATCGCCTGCCGGAACCACTCCAGCCGGCTCTGCCGCCCGTGGACTCTCGCCCACTCCTGCCACCTCACCGCCTCGGCCGCCAGGGCGGCACCGGCCAGGGGGCTGTGCAGGAGGGCCGCGGCCGGGGCGTGCTGGAACGGGAGCTCGGCCAGCCAGGGGGCGCGCTCCGCGGCCAGCCTGGGGTCGTTCCCGCTCACCGCCGCCAGGTTCTCTCGCAGGGCCTCCGCTTGCAGACGCTCGCGAGGCTGACCTCGCCATCGGCTCCACCACTCGGCCCACTCCCGGTGCTGGGCCTGGACGTCGGCCGGCTGAAACCGCGAGTACCGGTAGGTCAACTCGGTCAGCGAGGCCTGGGCGAAGACCCGAACGTAGGAGTCGGGGTCGAGCAGGCTGGCCACCAGACGGTCCACCGCCGGAAAGTCGTCGATCTCTCCGAGGATCTCCGCCGCCGCGCTTCGCGCCGGCCCGGTCCCCTTCTGGAGCAACCGATAGATCGCCGGCAGCCCGGCCCGGCCGGGGAGCGCGCCGAGCGCGAAGACCGCAGCCTTGGCCAGGGTGAGGTCGCGTTCCGCCGCCATGGTCTCGAGCACGGCGGCCGTCGAGACGTCGCCCACGGAGCCCAGGAAAGGAGGAAGCTGCCGCCTCAACGTCACGTCGATCCGGGGATCGGAGGCCATCCGGGCCATCGAGGCTACGGCTCGGGTGACCTTCAACTGGGACATCACCTCGACCAGCATCTTCAAGGTGGATGATCGGCGGCACGCGAGCGCGGCCTTCTCGAGTGCCGCGTGGGCCCCGGGACCGGCCCGCCCGAGGCGCTCTCTCAGCCGGTTGACCTGATGGGCCTCGTTGCTGTCCCGCAGGGCCTCCTGGTAGCTCAGGTTCTCGAGATCCGGCCCCCGTCGCTCGATGGAAGCCAATTCCCGGACCGTCTCCTCGATCGAGGGCTCGACCGCGACACTCGTGACAGCCGGCGCTCTCGGCGCAACCGGGCTCTGCGCCGCTCGGCCAGTTCCAGCCAGCGCGAGCAGCAGAGCCACCGTCAGGCAACTCCCGAAGTTCGGAGTCACGCGGCGGGCCTGGGGTCGCCGATAGCCGAACCACTCCGCGAGGCTCGAAATTTCCGAGAGATTATCGTCGGCGTGAAACATTCGGGAGGACAGACACATAGTAGGACATGACGGCGGCCATGATCCGCCGTGCGGAGCATCGGCCGGCTGGCCGGTGTCTCGAACTGTACCCGGCTTGACACTCTTTGCAACCAAATTCATAATCTTTCGGTAGTGTTCAATGGCCGGCCCTCGGCCAATCGGCCGACAGGCCCCACGGAGGTAGGCACAATCATGATGCGAACAGTCACTGCAGCGGCTCTCCTGGCAGTCCTTGCTCTCGGGCTCGTCGCCCAGCCGGCGTCCGCGGGCCTGCTCCAGGCTATCGACACGGCGATGAACAACTACGCGAACAACATCGTCAAGCAGGGCGAGACCGCGACCAACGACGTTCGCAACGGGTCGATCAAGAATCTCTACAATGACGCGTTCGTCAACTACGCCAATTCCTTTCACCAGGAGGGCATGCTCGGCGGCGACGCGCTGAAGGACAGCAAGGCCATCTTCGCCGAAGTGAAGAAGATCGTCATGTGGGTCCCGAACAAGATCCGCGAGGCCTGGGTCGCCTTCATCGACGCTCTCAAGTACGTCCGCGACCGCATCGGCGCCGCCGGTCCCGGCTGGCCGCCGCCCAATGCCGGTGGGGCCCCCGCTCCCGCTCCGGCCGCCTCCGAGTCGCCGGTCCAGGCCCAGGTCATGCCGGCCGACGTGCCGTCGATGGAAGTCCCGATGGAAGGCGAGGTCAAGGCCAGCGCCGGTCTCGGCGACGGGTTCCTCGGCAAGTTCTCGACCGCAGGCGACTTCTCGCGCAAGTGGGCGGTCTTCACGAACTACCAGTACAAGATGGCTCAGATCAAGACCTGGTTCGCCAGCCTCAAACCCGAGGAGCAGAAGGCGCTGACCCCGAATGTGGGCAAGGTCTCCGAAGAGGCCGGCACGATGGAAGACATGTTCGCCCGTGACATCGCCGGCGCCAACTTCGACGCCTTCGTCACCTCCGCCGGCGCGCTCAAGCCCGAGACCGCCAAGTCGACCATCCGCGGCCTGCTGGCCAAGACCACGCAGCTCGTGAACATGCAGTACCTGGGCAATCGCGCCGACAAGGCCGCATCGAAGAAGGTCGAGCAACTCAAGGCGCTGAAGACCAAGCTGGGCCTGTAGGCCTCTCTCTCCGTCCATCACGGCCGCCCGCGCCCTCCGGCGCGGGCGGTTTGCTTTTCCGAGGTTCGCCTCGAGCCGCGGGAGCATGTCCCCCCATTCCTCCCGTCACTTGACTTGTTGCGCGCGGGTGAGCCAAGCTGCTGGCGCCCAAGGCCGTATCGCGCGCGCCGGCGCGCAGGAGATCCCGCCGATGAAGCCCGTCTCGCTCCCGCTCGTGTTGACAGTTCTCGTGGTCCTCCTCTCTCAGGGATGCGGCAGCCCCTCGGAGACGCCGCCGGGCCCGCCCGCGGGAAACGTGCCGGTGACTCCGGCGACGGTGCCGTCGAAGGATCAGACGGTCACGACGTCGAGCGGTCTGAAGTATGTCGACCAGGAGCCCGGTCAGGGAGCGGTGCCTCAGCGGGGCCAGACGGTCGAGGTCCACTACACCGGCTGGCTCGAGAGCGGGAAGAAGTTCGACAGCAGCGTCGACCGGGGCCAGCCCTTCCAGTTCATCGTGGGGCAGGGCCAGGTGATCCCGGGCTGGGACGAAGGGCTGCTCTCGATGAAGGTGGGTGGCAAGCGGAAGCTGACCATCCCCGGAGATCTGGCCTATGGTCCTCGCGGCTTCGGAGACATCATCCCGCCCAACGCCACGCTGATCTTCGAGGTGCAACTGCTCTCGGTGAAGTGAGAGCGGCGCGGCTCATTCCTCGCGGACGATCTTGTCGCTCGAGAGGCCACGGCGGAGCTGGGCGGTGGCCTGATCGGCCAGCTCAGGCTCCTTGGATTCGATGGTGAGCTGCACCTCGTACTCCGGATTGCCGTAGACCGGGTAGCTCCCGATGCGCACGCCCGGGAAGCAGCGCTCGGTCTGCTCGAGCAGGTCGGCAATCTCGCCCTCTCCGCAACAGGTGAAGATCCGCCGGATGTGAAAAGGTTCGGTTCGGAACCGATGCCGGATGGCCAGCCACTTCTTCTGGAAATAGGCCGGGTCACCCGGGAAGACATAGATGTTCCGCACCGTCAGCACGGGGAACTGGAGCCCGTCATCCCAGAGCAGCGTCGAACCCCGGGGGTGGTGGGCCATTCGCATCAGGTGGGCGTTGGCGCCATCACCGTAGAAGTGATGGATGACGGCCGCCATCTCCTGGTTGAGTTCCAGCTCGAGCCCGAGGCCCCGGGCGATGGCTGGAATCGTCACATCGTCATGGGTCGGTCCGACGCCTCCCGTGGTGAAGACGTGGTCGAACCTGGGGCTGGTCGAGGCGACGATATCGGCGATGACCTGCAAGTCATCGGGGACGACGTGGATCTCCCTGAGAGAGACGCCGAGTTCTCGGAGTTCGTGGATGAGGAAGGTGGCGTTGCTCTCCTGGACCTTGCCTGCCAGGATCTCGTTGCCGATCACGATGACTGCTGCGGTGCGTTCGATGGCCACGGACGGCTCGCGCCGGGCTGCGGTGCCGTGGCGCTCTCCTTCTCGGAATCCAGAGTAACCGAACCGGCGCGGAATGGGAACTCGCCAGCGGCTCTACGGGAGCACTGCTCTCGAACCCTCGGAAGGGGCGAAGCATGTCCTGAGCAGTCCGCGAAGCGGACGTGTCGAAGGGTTCGCCCCTTGCCCCCCCGACAACTGGAGGATGTCTTGCCCACGCTCGCAGCTCAGAGTCCTCGGGAGTGTCGAGCCGGCCTCGATTCCTCTTCTCATTGCCGGGTCCAGGGTGGGGCTCCCACCCTGGCAGGGGCCCGGGGACAGCGTCCCCGGCAGAACTCGAACCATGGCCGCCCACCACTTCCTGCGACTGCCTCCAGGTCGACCCGGAGGCTGGAAATTGTCTCCGGGCAGATCCAAGATGGCAGCCATGCGAAGATCCAGTTTCCTGCTGGTCCTCGGACTGGCGGTCTTGTCGCACCCGTCGCTCTCGTTGCTGGCGGGCCCACTCTCACTCGGCCGGCTCGCGCTACCGCAGCGTCTCTCGGCGGGCCAGATCGCCCTCGCGGCGATCGCGGTCGGCAACGGCGGGCGGTCTTCCGTCCTGCTGACGGGCGCCCAGCTCAGCTTTGCCGGGCCAGGTGTCTCCGCCGCCGTCCGGACCAGCTTCCCTCGGCCACTCTCCGCGGCAGCCACCACCGTGCTGACCTTCACGGTCGCCGTCGACGAGTGGATCTTCCAGAAGAAGCTCGGCGTCTCGGTGCGCGTGACGGGCGTCGAACTGGCCGGCGCCCAGCCGCTCGAGGCCCTGGCGCAGTGGACGGCGGCGGCAACTCTGCAGACCAGGCCGGACCTGGTCATCGTGGGGCTGGGAGCCAGCACGCTATCGGTGGCGCCCGGTCGGCCCTTCACGGCGGAGGCACGGATCCTGAACCGGGGCGAGGCCGACGCAACGGTAATCGCGGCGGCGGCCGTTTTCGACAGGTCGGACGCGAGCGCCGAAGTACTGACGACCCGCGCCCTGATCCCGGGTCGCGGCGGTCAGCACAGGTTCGCGCTGACGGGACGCGTCGGGAACTCGGCCAAGGTGACCCGGCTGCTATCGGCAACCGTCGAAGCGTTCGATGAGAACACCGGCAGCCGGACGCCCATCCGGACGAACCTGGCCTCTCCGGTCAACCTCGTGTCCCGACCACGGCCCGGGCTGGAGATCCTGGGCATCGAGGTCTCCCGAGAACGCGTGAAGCCAGGCGAATCGTTCGAGGCGCGAGTGTCCTTCCGGCTCTCCTCGGAGGGGCCGCTCGACCTATCCACGGCGCAGCTCACCTTCTACCCCGACCTGGCCACGTCCGTCGCCGTGAACCCGGTCCACAGCGTGGCGCCCGGTTCGACGGCCACCCTGACCTTCGCGGTCACGGCCGGCCCTCGACCCGGCAAGGTTCGGTTCACCGGCATCAATGTGATAGCCAGCGAGCGCTCCACGGGGCAGCCGCTCGGAAGCATCGTGAACCGGGCGCCCCGTCAGCCGGAAGTGGTCGTCGAGTAGCTCGACCCTTCAGCACCGACGTCCAGATGCGGCGCGGAGGCCTCCCGTTTCCGGGAGCGCCTCCGCGCCTGGGTTCACCTGGGAGTAAGGCCTAGCGGTTCGAGACCGCCAGCCAGCGCCGCCGGCGCGTGGCCACCAGCGCCATCGGAGCCAGCAGTACGAGCATATCGGCCGTCGAGGCGCCGTTGGTTCCGGCGTGGCAACCGCCGCCGCCGCCAGCGCCGCCGCCACCCGTGCCACCACTGGTCGCGGCCGGCACCACGAGCACGGTGCGGCCAGTCGTGCCCGGCAGCGAGCTGTCGAGCAGCAGGGTCGCCCGGACACCGCCGGTGTCGGGCAGGATCAGCGTGGTCGCGCCACCCGGCACGAACGACAGATCGAACACCCGAAGCGTCTGGCGCGGGCTGTAGAGCGTACCGTCGGCATTCACCCGCTCCAGGGTCAGCAAGCTCGGAGTACCGGCCGGGATGCTGACTCCGGTGATGGTGGTGATGCTTCCGGTCGGTCCGAGCAGCACGGCGGCCGACTGGCGCAGCCCGTCGATGTAGATCGCGACACGGGTGCCTTCCTCGACCGCGGACCCCTGCTGCTGCACCGCGATGTTGTACGGCTCGCTGCGATCTGCACCGTTATCCACGAGCAGAGCGAACACGTACCGCTTCGACTGACCCGCCGAGAGCGCCGGCAGCAGGGCCGTGGTCCGGATCGCGAACGGATTCTCGATCACGACGGTCGGCCCGGCGAGCTGCACCCAGCGGAACAGGTGGAGCGACGCCGAGAAGAAGTCCGACTGCGTTCCATCCAGTGTGACGGTCCTCTGAGCGTCCGTGCCGTCGGCAAGGACGACCAGGGGCGACGCCGTCGCCGTGGCCTCGGGGACCCGCCCGTTGACCGAGTCGACGATGACCCGGATGCGGCGCGAGACCGAGACGCCCGTGCCAACGCCGTTCCCGTCGACCAACTCGAGAGCGACCTCGAACACATGGACACGAGAGGTGGTGGGTTCGAACGACGTGGTGGACAGAGCCGCGTTGCTGTTCTCCTCGCCGACGTTGGAGAGGAGGACCGTCGGGCCTTCCACCTGGGTCCAGACCAGGTTGTACCGTTGACCGGGAGCCAGACCGCTCGGAACCGCCTGGAGCGTTACGGTCGTGGGCATCGTCACCCTGATGCTGTGCGGCCGGCCGTTCTGAAGGTTCTCAGACTCAGCCTGCCCGGTATCGCTGGTCGTGAGCGCAGACGCGGTCAGCGACAGCAGCGGTCGACTCTGACCGGGATTGAGCACCAGGATCCGGATGACTTCGGGAGCGCTCTCCACTCCGTGTGGATCGGTCACCACGAGCTGGAATTCGTGCAGCCCGTTCTGCTGCGGAGCGAAGGAGACGACTGCACTCGTGGCATTCGGCTGGAGGGCCACGGTCCGGCCCTTTCGCTGGGTCCACTGGTACGTCAACTGCGACCGATCGCTGAGGTCCGGATCGAACGAGGAGTCGCCGCGAAGCACGATGCGATCGCCGGTGACCACGGCCATCGGCGCATCCTGCGGCGTGGCCGTGAGCAGTCGGGCCAGGTCTTCGACGGAGATGTCGGCGGCGGGCGGATGGTTGGTGGAGACGATCTCCACCGACACGCGATCCGGCTCGCTGTCGAGCAGGCCGTTGTTGACCACCAGCTCGAACGTGTACACACCCTCGACGTCGGGAACGAAGGTCGGCGTGGTGGTGTTCGGATTGTCGAGCGCCGTGAGCGTCGAACCCGACGGCACCATCAGGCCGCCGTTCTCGTCGCGAGCGACGGTCCAGCGGTACGTCACCCGGCGGCCCTGAGAGTCGACGCTCTCGTTGCCGTCGAGCCTCACGAACGCCCTCAGGTTGCTGGCCGGATCCGCGGACGGATCGGGAATCGTCGGGGCCACGCCTCCGCCGACCAGGAAGTCCACCTGATAGGTTGCGTCGAGACCTGCATCGGCATTCGGCGCCAGGGTCTTCGGATCCGTGGCCAGCACCAGCACCTCGGCGATGCTCGTGGAGGTGCCGTCGGAGACGACCACCCGCGGCTTGTAGAGGCCGGCCGCCACGAGGTGCTGGAGTCCGTCCGTGCCCGTGTAGAGGTCGGTGCGGAAACGCAGCGTCGGGGTGGCGGTGCTTCCGCCGGTGATCGTGACCATCGTCGTCGGCGTGCTGACCGGGTTGGCCTGGTCAGGCGCCATCGCGATGCTCCAGGAGTAGGTGAGCGAGTCGCCGTTGGCGTCGGTCGACCTGCGGGCATCGACCTTCACACTGTCGGTCGTCCGCAGCGTCGTGGTCACGTCGAACCGAGGCAGCACGATGGAGCGCATGTAACCCGCGTCGGCCACAGGCGCCACGTTGTTGATGATGATCGATACCGTGCTGGTCCCGGATGCTCCGAGCTGGTCCGTGACGGTCAGCTCGAAGGTGTAGGTACCGGCCAGCCGTGCGTTGTAACGGACGGCAACCGTGCCCGAGGTGAACGCGGTGGCACCGGCCGGCGAGGCGGTCAGGGTCCACAGGTAGCTCACGATCGGAGAGCCGGTGCTGCCGGAGTGCGACCCGCTGCCGCTGAGTTCGATGATCTGCGGGCCTCCCTGCAGCGACTGCGCCTGGATCGCCGCGACCGGCGGTTGGGCCTGGCTCGACACGATCACCGACCGCTCCTGGAACGACGTATCGGTACCGTCGCCCACGGTCAGGCGGATCTGGTAGACACCGGCCACGTCAGGCGTGAAGCTGGCCTGAGAGGCGAGCGCCGTCCCGTTCGGTGCGATCGACGCCGTCGTGATGCCGCTTCCCGCGGGAACGCTCGCGAAGCGCCAGGAGTAGGTCAACGTATCCTCGGCGTTGCCATCGGTGGAGGACCTGGCGTCCAGCGCCACTGCCTCACCGGCCAGCGCCGACGTCGGGGCGATGAAGCTCGCCACCGGCGCCGAGTTGAGCAGCGTGACCTGCACCGTGGCGGGCGACGAGTCGGCCTGACCGTCGTTGACCACGAGCCTCACCACGTAGACACCCTTGCGATCCGGTGCGAAGACCGGGTGCGCCGCCGCCGTCGTGCCGTTCGGAGCCAGGACGGAGGTCGTGATTGCGCTGCCTGAAGGAACGCTCACGAAGCTCCAGTGGTAGGTCAGCGTGGCGGCGCCGGTCGAACCGGAGCCGTCGAGAGTCACATTCGCACCGGCGAGCGACGTCTGGTTCGTCCCGGCGCTGGCCACCGGCAAGGAGGCCGGCGACACGACGATCGTGCCGTCCGCGGCAGTCGAGCCGACCGTTCCGTCATTGACGACCAGCCGGACGACGTAGCTGCCCGGCACTGTCGGCGTGAACGAGGAGGTCGAGGCGGTACCGGTGCCGTTCGGGGTGAACTGCACCGAGGCCGGGGTGACGCCGGCCGGGGCCGTCACGACGCTCCAGGTGTAGGTGAGCACGTCCTCGCTGTTCACGTCGCTCGAGCCCACTCCGGTGACCTGGACCGCGCTGTCCTCGGTCGCCGCGGAGGGAGGCGTGAAGTGCGCCACCGGGGCCGAGTTGATCACGGTGATCTGCACCGTCGCCGCGGAGGAATCGAGAGCGCCGTCGCTCACGATCAACCGCAGCACGTAGGTGCCCTTGCGATCCGGCAGGTAGCTCGTCAGCCCAGCCTGGGTCGAGTTGTTCGGCAGCAGGCTGGCGGTGGTGATCGAGCTGCCCTGAGGAACGCTGACGAAGCTCCAGCGGTAGGTCAGGGTTGTGCCCGGATCGGCATCGGTCGACAGCGTCCCGACCAGTTGCACCGGCGAGGTCGCGGTCGCGGTCCTGTTGACACCGGCGTTGGCCACCGGTCGGGAGTTGACGACGGTCGCCGTCACGACCGACTGCGTCGACGTCACGGTGCCGTTATCGACAACCAGCGCGATCACGTACGAGCCCTGGCGATCCGGCAGGAACTGCGTCTGGTGAGCCTGGGCCTGATCGTTCGGCTGGATCGCCGCGGTGGTGATCGAGCTGCCCGCGGGCCTGCTCACGAAGCTCCAGTGGTAGATGAGAGGCAGGTTCTGCGGATCGGTCGAAGTCGACCCGATCAGCGCCACCGGCTGCGTGACCGTTCCGGCGAAGAAGACGCTGGCGTTGGCTGTCGGGGCCCGGACGAAGGCCGTCACCGTGGCCACCGCGGCCGTCGAGTCGGCCAGGCCGTCGCTGACGACGAGCTGGATCTGGTAGTTACCGGCGACGTCCGGCGTGAACCGGGCCGTCACCGCGGCCGTCGTGCCGTTCGGCTGGATGACGGAGGTCGTGAGCGCGCTGCCTCCGGGCAGGCTCACGAAGCTCCAGTGGTAGCTCACGGCGTCGCTGTCCGGATCGCCGGAACCCGTGCCGTCCACGGTAGCAGTGGTGAGCACTCCGACCGAGGAGCCGACCGCCACGGCAGTCGGGGCCCGGTTCACGACATCGATCGTGGTGGTGGTCGAGGCCGAGGCCAGGAACCCGTCGCTCGCGACCAGGCTCACCACGTAGGCGCCGCGAACATCCGGGATGAAGGACGCCTGACCCGCGCTCGTCGTGCCGTTGGGCGCGATGCTCGCCGTGGTCAGCAGGCTGTTGGCCGGCTGGCTCACGAAGGCCCAGGTGTAGCTCAGCCCGTTCGGCGTCTCGGCGTCGGTGGAGGCCCGGCCATCGAGAACGACCGTCTGGCCGACGGCGCCCGTCTGGCTGGTGCCTGCATCCGCAACCGGGGCGGTGTTGGTCACCGTGACGCTCACCGTGGCGGGCACCGAGCTGGCAGGACTGCTGTCGGAGTCGGTCACGGTCAGCGAGAACACGTAGGTGCCGGGCACGTCGGGCGTGAAGCTCGTCTGGCCGGCGGCGCCGGAGCCATTCGGGCTCAGATTGGCCGTACTCGCGGCACTGCCGAGCGGAGCGTTCGTCAGGGTCCAGTTGTAGACGAGCGTGTCCTCGACGTTGGGATCGAGCGATGCCCGGCCGTCGAGCGTGGCCGTGGAGGCGATCGGGATCGATTGCGCGGTCCCGGCGCTGGCAACCGGCGGCGAGTTGACGACGGTGAGGTCGCTGAACACCTGCGGCGAGGAGTCGATACCGTCACTCACGATGAGTCCGAGCCGGTAGGCGCCCTTGCGCGTCGGACTCAAGCTGGTCCTACCCGAAGCAGAGGAATTGTTCGGGAAGAAGCTGAAAGCCGAGAGCGAGCTACCCGAGGGCTGGGTGATGATAGTCCAGAAGTACGACAGGGTGTCGCCTTCCGACTGGCCGGCGGCCGGGCCGTCGTAGGAAGTGCGTCCGTCGAGGATGACCGTGGCGGTCACCGTGCCCGTCACCGAGGCCGCGGTGATGGCCCGCGGGACGTTGTTCTGCACGTAGACCGAGGGGATCGCCACCGAGTCGAACTGTTCTACCAGGTTCGGATCGACCCAGGAGAACGCGACCGTTCCGATCGTGGACCCCAGGGTCGAAGTCAGAGGCACGGTGACATCGAACGAGAACGTGGAGGTCTCGCCCGCAGCCATGCTCGTCGCCGGCGTCCCGACCGTGGTCACGACAAACTGAGCGTTGCTCCAGATCAGCTGCGCGCGGATCTGCGTGGCTGTGGCGGTTCCGGTATTCGTCGCGGAGACCAGCACGCGCATGGTGTTGCCGCGCAGCACACTCGACGGCGACACCGGGGGCGAGAGCGCCAGGTTGGCCTGGCTCTGGACCGTCCACGCGGTCGTCAGGGCCGAACTCGTGCTCGAGACCGTGGCGCCGCTGTTGGCGTCGTAGGCCTGGATGTTCGCGTTCAGAGTCGTCAGACCCAGCGGAGCCAGCGAGGCGGCGTCAACCGAGAAGGCGAACGTCGTCACCTGACCGCCAGGCAGACTTGCGGGGTTGGTCGGAGCCAGCGTGACCTGGTACTGCGTGGTCACGTCGCCACCCGCGTTGGAGAACCTGAGCGCGTAGGTCGAGCCCACGGTCAGCTCGGCCGAAGCCTCGCCGGTATTGGTCACGAACATCTCGACCGGGATGGCAGTCTGGCCCTGCGTGACAGTGACCGAGGTCGTCCTCAGCGACAGGATCCGGATCGCCGCGGGCTGCTGCACCAGGACGGAGACCGAAGACGCCACGTTGCTGGCCACCACGACGTTGGAGAGCGTGTTCGCATCCACCGCCGTGAAGGTGGCACTGGTGATCGTGGTGATACCGCTCGCGGAGCCGGCCGTGACGGTGAACTCGAAGTTCGTGGTCTGACCACCGGTCAGGGTCACCGTCTGGTTGAGTGTCGGCGCCGTCAGGTTCCCATCCGAGAACACCAGATCCTCGATGGTGAAGTCGATGGCGGCCTCGCCCGTGTTCTCGACGGTGACCGTCGAGGTGAAGGACTGGCCGGTCGACACCTGCGTCATCGAGGCGCTGATCGCCGTGATGTGCAGGCTCGGCTTCGCCTGGATCGTGATCGTCTGGGCGACACCGTTGTTCGCGTGCACCGGCACCGGGAGCCCGCTGTTGGCGTCGGTGGCGCCGAAGGTAGCGCTCGTCAGCGTGGTCACGCCGCTTGCAGCGCCGGCCGTCACCGTGAAGGTGAAGTCGCGCGTCGCGTTGGCCGCCACCGTCACCGTCGTCGCCTGCGTTGTACCACTGGCGACGAGGCCGCCGTTGGAGAAGACGAGGCTCTCGCCGGTGAACTCGATAGTCGCCGCAGCGGTGCCGACGTTCTGGACCGTCACCGTCGCCTGGAAGCTCTGGCCCGTCGACACCTGAGTCGGCGAGGCCGAGAGGGCGGTGATCACGAGGTTCGGCTTCGCCTGGATCGTCACCGTCGGGCCGGTCGCGACCTGGTTGGCCTCGAGCCCGATCGTGTTGCCTGTGTTCACATCGGTCGCCGTCACCAGCAGGCTCGTGATGTCGGTTGTGCCCGCCGAATCGGCCGTCACCGTGAACTCGAACGTCGCCGTCTCGTTGGCCCCGATCGTCGTCGTCGCCGTCAGACCGGGCGCGCTCAGGTTCGCGTTCGACAGCGTCAGGCTCTCGGCCGTGATCGCCGCGTCGGCAGCCGAGCCACCCACGTTCTGGACCACCACCGTCGCCGTGAGCGTCTGGCCCGTCGACACCGTCGTCGGCGCCGCGCTGATCGACACGATCTGCAGATTCGGCTTCGCCTGGATCGTGATCGTCGCCGTCGTCGCGCTGTTCGCCTGAACTGCGAGCACGTTGCCCGTGTTCACATCCGTCGCCGTCAGCACCACGCTCGTGATGTCGGTCGTGCCCACCGCGTCGGCCGTCACCGTGAACTCGAACGTGGCTTCCTCGTTGGCTCTGAGGACCGTCGTGACGGTCAAGCCCGGCGCGCTCAAGTTCGCGTTCGATCTCACCAGATCCTCGGCGGTGATCTCGGCACTGGCGACATTGAGGCCCACGTTCTGGACGACCACTGTCGCGGTCAGCGTCTGGCCCGTCGACACCGTCGTCGGTGCCGCGCTGATCGACACGATCTGCAGGCTCGGCTTCTCCTGGACCGTGATGGTGGGCGGAGTCGTCACCCGGTTGGCTGCGATCCCGACGGCGTTACCGGTGTTGATGTCGATGGCTACGAGCGTCACGCCCGTGAGGTCGGTGGTGCCCACCGCATCGCCCGTCACCGTGAACACGAACGTCGCCGTCTGGTTGGGGCCGATCGTCGTCGTCCCGGACACTGCCGGAGCGCTCACGATGCCGTTGGAGTAGGTCAGCTCGGCCGTGGAGATCTCGGCGGTCGCCACGGAGGCGCCCACGTTCTGCACGACCACCGTCGCCGTGAGCGTCTGGCCCGTCGACACCGTCGTCGGCGCCGCGCTGATCGACACGATCTGCAGATTCGGCTTCGCCTGGATCGTGATCGTCGCCGTCGTCGCGCTGTTCGCCTGAACTGCGAGCACGTTGCCCGTGTTCACATCCGTCGCCGTCAGCACCACGCTCGTGATGTCGGTCGTGCCCACCGCGTCGGCCGTCACCGTGAACTCGAACGTCGCCGTCTCGTTGGCCCCGATCGTCGTCGTCGCCGTCAGACCGGGCGCGCTCAGGTTCGCGTTCGACAGCGTCAGGCTCTCGGCCGTGATCGCCGCGTCGGCAGCCGAGCCACCCACGTTCTGGACCACCACCGTCGCCGTGAGCGTCTGGCCCGTCGACACCGTCGTCGGCGCCGCGCTGATCGACACGATCTGCAGATTCGGCTTCGCCTGGATCGTGATCGTCGCCGTCGTCGCGCTGTTCGCCTGAACTGCGAGCACGTTGCCCGTGTTCACATCCGTCGCCGTCAGCACCACGCTCGTGATGTCGGTCGTGCCCACCGCGTCGGCCGTCACCGTGAACTCGAACGT
>CAZSVK010000094.1:266-15964 GCA_964610245.1 uncultured bacterium | reverse complement strand
CGGGAGCTCCGCTCCCGAACCCACGCCAGGGGCGAAGTTCGCCCCTGGACCCCCCAATAGCTGGAGAGAGTCTTGCCCTCGCTCGCAGCTCGGAGTCTTCAGGAGTGCCGATCAGGCCCCAATTCCTTACACCGTCACGGCAGCCTCGGACGGAAGCTGGATGACCGACTGCGGCGTGTAGCGCACCCCGTCACACAGCTCGGGCATCCGGTAGCGATCGAGACCGGGCATCAGCGGGGCGGCGGCTGAGCTGAACTTCTCGCGCCAGGCGGTCGTCGGCTCCGGGTCGAAGTACTCGAAATGCTCGGGCCAGTGCGCGTAGTCCATCTGCGGACCAACCTGGTAAGCGTTGTAGCACCGCCGGTAGGCCTCGCGCATCGCCGACGGCGGCAACCCGTTGTAGTTGAGGAACTCGTCGCGCTCCAGGGCCTGCTCCAGGCCCAGCCAGCGCAGGTGCTCCAGCTCGTTCTTGATGAGCCCCGACTTCAGCCCCTCGTAGTAGATGGTGGTGCCCGGCATGGCCGACAGGTACTTCACCCGCGTCACATGCCGGTACTCCTCGGCCCACTCGCACATGTGCTGCAGGCCTTCCTCCGTCTCGCCGGGGAGCCCGACGATGAGCAGGCCGCCGAAGCGGATCCCCGCGTTGACCGTGTTGTGCATCGTCCGGATCACCAGGTTCTCGTGGCTTCCCTTGCGGGCCTCCTTGAGCACCTTGGCGGCGAGCGACTCGACCCCGAAGAGGATGATGCTGCAGCCGGCCTTCTTCATTGCCGCCAGCACTTCCGGATCGACGTCGGCGCACCGCGTCATGCAGGCCCAGCCGACGTTGAAGTCTTGCAGCGCTTCGCACAGCTCGAAGGTGCGCTTGCGATCCGACGTCCAGGTCAGGTCGCTGAAGAAGAAGTAGTTCATCCCGTAGTTCTTCACCAGGTGGGCCACTTCCTCCCGCAGCTTCAGCGGGGTCTTCTCGCGCAGCTGCGGCGTCGTCCTGAAACAGAACGAGCAATCCATCTTGCAGCCGCGGCTGTGGCTGATGATCAGGTTAGGCTGCACCCCGCGAGGGTCCTTCGACATCGGCCATAGACCGATGTTGAGCCGCGGCAGACAGTTCATGTCCAGCAACTGCCCGCGAGCAGGCGTGGAGAAGATCTGGCCCCTGGCGTCCCGGTACCAGATACCCCGGATCTCGGGCAGCCGCTTCGAAAGCTCGCCGCGCGTGAAGGCGTCCATCAGCTCGAGCAACGTGATCTCGCCCTCGCTGATGACCGCCACGTCGGCCGCCGTATGGCGCATGAAGAGGTGCGGCACCGACGTCACCAGCGACCCGCCGAGGAAGATCGGCATCTTCGGGGCCGCCTCCTTCAAGGCCGCGATTACCTGCTCCTGGAAGGGGAACGAATCCTCGTAGGTCGCCAGGCCGCAGACGTCCGTGCCGGCCAGGACCTCCTTGACCGCATAGGCGACCGGATCCTTGGCATACCGCGCGTCCACAATCCGCACCCGATAGCCCGCGTTGTGCAGGATCGTCGCAACCGTCGAAACCCCCTCGTACGGCTGCGTCAGGTAGTACTCCCACCCTCGCGGCATCGTGAACGGAGACGGCCCGACCACGAACGTGAACCTGGGAAGCGTGCCGCCCGGTCTCACGGGGGACTGGTCCTGCTCTCGCATCAGGTCCATGTATTGCCGGTCGACCGTCGTATCGGCCGTGACGTAGAGCGAAGGGTCCAGCGAAAACGTGCGAGGCATCGAGGGTCACACTCCTGCGTGAACAGGGCCGGAAAGCCCGTGTACTCCTTGATCTTACACCAATCTGCGGCTCATGGCTCGAACGCCGACAAGCGGCCTTTGGTGACTAGCGTCTCAGTTCATGTGATCATACGATCCGGGGCGGTCCAACGGTTCCCACTTTTCTGCCGCGCGGGCCACCGGGCCGTCACGCCCGCCCGTCACCGGCCTGGCGTCTGGCTCGACAGGCCGTGGCTGCCGCCCGTGAGGCCGAGGAGGAGCAGGTCCAGGAGCTGCGCCTGGATCATCCAGCCGTACTCCTGAGCGAGCCGGTAGACGGTCTTGCCGCTCTCGTCCAGCTCGGCGGCGAGCTGATGGAGGGTCTCGTCCCAGCTCACCGTCAGGAAGTTCGCCACCTCCGTGGGCCCGAACTCGGTGAGGACGAAGTCCCGGTAGTACCGCAGCCACCCGGACGCGAGAACGGGCCACCCCGAGCTGGTTATCGGGGAGAACCTCATCCCGGCGAGCAGCGGGAAGGGATCGACGGGCAACTGGCCCAGGAGACGGCTCGTCTCGGCGAAACTCACCCAGGCATCGCTCTCCCAGGGTTCCCTCCAGCAGATCATCTCCCATAGCCGGTTCGCATCGGCCACGCGCCCCAGTCGCTGCGCGAGGCCGGCGGAGATCCGAAGCGACCAGGCCTCGGCCGACAGCAGCGTCGCCAGCCGGGGAAGATACTCCAGGGCAGCGTCGACCTGGCCGAGCCTGGCGTTGCAGTAGCCCATCAGCAGGTCGTTGACCAGGCCGCGCCCGGGCAGCAGGGCCGAGGGGCGCAGCACCCGCAGGGCGTCCCCGAGGTTGCCCTGATAGGCCAGTTGCCAGGCAGCCTCCTCGCAGCGCCAGGGCAGCACCTTCAACACCTGGAGCCCGGCGATCCGGCCGACGACCGCCGCGTGATCCTTCCGGGCGGCCGCGAGTCCGAGAGCCAGGCAGGTCAGGAGATCGGCGGGTGCCCCCTGGACCCGGGCCCGGTCGATCAGCCCGTTGACCTCGGAGGGAAGTCCCCTGCCCAGGCGCATCGCCGCCCGGGTCGCGGTCACGCGCCAGTCGCGCGGGTCGCGCCGTTCGACCGCTCGCACCACCCGCTCGGCCTCGGCGAAGAGCCCTGTCTGGAACAGCTGCGCGGCCCGGAAGAGAGAGGGCGCTTCCGGCCCCGGCTCAGGGAATCGCACCGGCAGCTCGACACGGGCGAACCGGCGCAGCTCCGCGGCCGCCCGTGGCTGCCGAGCACGCGTTTTCAGGAAGCTCGCGACCCGCTCGACCATCCGCTGGACATGCAGGTCGTACCAGTATCCCGTGCTCGCGTCGAGCCGGACGGCACGGACCATCTTCAGCCGCCTCAGTCCTGTCCGCAGTGCGGTCTCGAACTCCCTGTCGAGCGCGGCGTCGGCCATCGCCAGGTCGAGATAGGCCTCGTTGCAGGCCGGGTCGACCGTGAGCGCCTTCTCGAACAGGCGCCGGGCCGCGCCGACGCCGTTCACCATCGCGGCGCAGCGGCCGTTGCCGACCAGCCCCGAGGGCGAGTCGCCGGTGTCGGCGATCTGGTAGGCATAGCGCTCCAGCGCATAGCGCCACTCCCCGGCGGCGCTCAGCAACCGGCCACCCCGGTAGACGTCGACCATCGTCGGATTGCAGGAGACTTCCCGCGGATATCGCAGCCTCAGCAGGGTCTCCTGGAACTCGGCCGGCGAGATGCGTCCGTCTCCGTCCGGATCCAGCGGGACCCCCTCGGGCTCCCTGGCGTAGCGGGCCCACTCGGCCTCGGAGAGGGCGCCGTCCCGGTCGTCGTCGAATCGCGCGAAGGCCCGGAGCACCGCTGCCGAGGGCCGCTGCCCATCGGGAGTCGACAGCATCGGATTGACCGGTTGGCGCCGCTCCAGGTCGGTGGTGGCCGGAAGCCGGTCGGTCGCTCGCGAAGCTCCGGCGGCGAGCCAGAGGCCGGCGACGGCGGCCAGCGCGCAGAGGGCCGGGAGCTTCATCGGTGTCACCAGTATCCGAACTGTCTCAGGAACCGCTTCTCGTCGTCGCCCAGCGTGGCGGCGCCGGCCTTCTGCGCCTCGAGCGCGAGTTCCTCCGCGCAATCCTGCAGCCGGCTTCTGAGCTTGCGCACGACCTCGGGATTGGCGCTCGACACGTTCTTCTGCTCGGACGGATCGGCCGACAGATCGTAGAGCTGGTCTGACAGCGCGGCGGCGTCCTCGCTCGTATGGCTGACGATGAGGTGCCACCGGCCCAGGTGGATGGAGCTGGCCCGGGTCTCGAACGCGAAGCCGGGCCGTTCCGGATCTTCCGAGGCCGGCACCGGGCCGAGCAGCCCCGTCAGGGAACGCCCCTGATGCTTGTGCGACGGAGGGATCGAGCAAAGCTGGAGCAGCGTCGGCGCGACGTCGGCCAGCTCGGCCGTCTGGCGCACCCGCCGTCCCGCGGCCACTCCCGGTCCCGCCATCACGAGAGGCACCCTGAGCAGGCCATCCCACAGGTTATGGCCGTGGCCGAAACGCCCGTGCTCGCCCAGTTCCTCGCCATGGTCGCCAGCCACGAGCACGATCGTCCTGTCGCGCAGGCCCCGGCGCTCGAGACCTTCCAGAAACATCCCCAGCCAGGTGTCGGCGTAGGTCAGGCCGCCGTCGTAGTGCGCCTTCAGGTGCTCGACGTCGGCGGGCGAGAGCGTCTCGCGGAAGTCCGGGAGCTTGAACGGCAGGCCGCCCGGCCCCACCGGCACCGGCTGCACACCGGTCTGGCCGGGCGCGCCCAGGGCGGTGGGCCAGTCGGGCTCGTCGGTTTCCAGCTCGCCCAGTTCGGGCCGGATGGGGGGCAGCAACATTCGCCGGCGCCACGACTGCCCGGGCGCCTGGGCATAGCTCGACCGGAAGCTGGCGAGCGCCCCGGAGCTGTAGGTGAGGTCCTGGATCTTCTCGAGGACCTCGGGCCGCAGGAAGCCGGGCTGATGCACCACGCCCTGGTAGTCGGGATCGTAGAGTTCCGAGAAGCCGAGCGGAGGGCTGTAGGGACAGTGGACGTCGTAGCCGTGCACCAGCAGCAAGAAGGGTTTCGAGCCGTTCTCGTCCAGCCACTTCAGGGCCGGCGGCACCGTGAACGACAAGGAGGCCCCGTAACTGGTGCTCTGGTAGAGGTCAAACCCTCGATTCAGGCCGAAGGCGGGCGTGAGGTGGCCCCCCGCGACGAAGGCGGCGCTCTGGTAGCCGTAGCGCGCGAAGATCTCCGAGAGCAGCTCGGTCTGGCTCCCCACTGCCTTCAGCGTGGTCGTCACCCCGTGAACGGGCGGGTAGAGCGAGGAGAAGATCGTGGTGTAGCTGGGAAGGCTCCAGCTCGCCTGGGAATAGGCGTTCTCGAAGAGGGTTCCTCGGGCCGCCATCAGGTCCAGGTTGGGCGTGGTCTCCCGGCGGGCGCCGTAGCAGTGGCATCGATCGGCCCGCAGGGTGTCGATGAAGAAGAGCACGACGTTCGGGGCGGGCGGAGGCCCTGCGGCCCGCGCGACCGAAGGCAGCGCCGCGAGCGCCACGAAGAGGCTCACGAGCAAGGTTCGTCGCCAGTGGGAGGATTTCATCGTGGGGATCGGGCTCGGCCCCCGGGGATGGGCGCGAGCATCTGCAAGCTATCGCTGGAGTATGCCGGAAGTCTCGTGCCGGCGTCCCGGAACTGGCGCAGCGCCTGGTCGAGGAGGCCCGCGGCGGAACCCGGGAGCCCGCCCGGTTCGCGCCCGGGCCAGCCGCCGTCGCCTTCCAGCAACGATCTCATATCAGCCCCCCATTTCGCCAGCAACGCCTGCGCGTTGTCGACCGCCAGGCGGCAGCCCTCCGCCAGGAGCCAGCGGCCGCGATTCCACCCGGCGGCGGCCAGCCACTGGCGGGTCTCGTCGAGGGTGGTGGCGAGCAGGTCTCGAACCTGACCGAGCAGCAGGGCCTGCGCCGCCTCGTTCTCCCGCCGGAGAGCCTGGAGGTTCTCGAGGAAGTCCCACAACGGGAGCAAGAGCATGCGGACCATCTCGAGTCCGAGCCCAGCCGCGAACAGCGCGCACTCCATCTTCGTTTCCCGGAGCCGGCCTGCCCACCACGCCTGGCGGACGAAGCTCGCTTGTCGGAACGGTGCCAGCAACGGCTCCCAGGCGTCGAACCGGGAGAACGAGCGTCCGTACAGGCCCAGGTTCGCGACGGCGAGCGGGGCCCAACCGGGCGAGTCGACGGAGGCGAGCTGCAGACCGGTCCGGAGGTTGAACTCGGCCTCCTTCACCCGACGCGGGCCGCTCTCGAGCCTGGCCGCCGCAAGCCAGACGGAGGCCCGCCGCGGTTCCTGCCAGAGCGCCTCGGCGAAGGTGCGGGCGGCCCGGGCGCGCAGCCCGGCCCGATCGGCCGCCACGGCCAGGGCGGCGAGCAAGGGTGGCTCTTCCGACGCGGGCTCGGAGAGCCTCTCGAAGGCCTTCTCCGAAGCGTCGAACCGCCCCAGACGGCCGAGGGCAATGGCCTGCAGCGCCGCCGAGCGCTGGACCGCCTGACGGGTTCGTTCCGCGACGCTCCGGAACGGCAGGGCCTCGTTCCAGAACCCCCGCCAGGCGAGTTGCCATCCGGCCTCCAGTAGAGTAAACTGCGACGTTTCCGAACGCCGGAGTTTCTCAGCCAGCGCCAGGGCATCCTGCGTTCTGCCGGTGTCGAACAGCACGCCCATCAGGAGACAGTCGGCCAGGCCGCCGGGGGCACCCGCGGCGCGGGCCTCGTCGAGCCGCCGCAGGGCCAGCGCGGAACGGCCCAGCAGGTTCTCGAGGGCCGCGCGCAGGAGCGCCAGCGACCAGTCGTCCGGCAGGCCGCGGGCAGCCATCTCGAGCGCCTCCAGGGCCTCGCGGTACCACCCCTGCTTGGCCAGGGCCAGACCGCGCTGCCCCGGCCACCCGGGCCAGGGCGAAGTGCTCGCCGCCGGGGGCACACGCCTGGCGAGCCACGCCGCCACCCGCCGGGCCAGGGGCGCTGTACCGGGCAGGCGGGCCAGCTTCACGCGGACCGACTCGAGCACGTGCCGCATGTAGCGGTCCTCGACCCGCGGGTCCAGCGCCACCGGTGCCAGGTGCGCCATCTGCCCGTAGAGGAGCAGGGCGCGCTCGAGGTCCGGGGCCGCCGGCCGGCCCTGTGCGGCGTGCAGCAATGCCAGGTTCAGCCAGGTCTCGGGGTTGGAGGGCTCCTCGACCAGCGAACGGAGGTAGGCCCGCTCGGCCAGGTCCGGGTATCCCAGCCGTTCCAGGCAGCGGCCCTGGCCCAGGAACGCCTCGCCGCAGTCGGGAGAGATGGCGCCGGTCCGGCCGTACTTCAGTTCGGCGGCGATCGCGTCGCCGTTATTCCAGAAGCTCCGGGCCATCCACAGCGGATGGGCCACATCCTCCGTGGTCAGCGTCTTCGGCTGGCGCACCGCCTGGAACGACTCCAGGAACTCGGCGGGCGAGATGCGCCCGTCGCCGTCCAGGTCACGGGGCATGTTCGCGGGCTCGAACACGAAGGCGCCCCACTCGGCCGGAGTGAGCCAACCGTCGCCATCACGGTCGAATCGGGCGAAGGCCTGGCGGATGGCAGGCCCGGGCGTGGTGGCAATCCGGGCCACCTCGGCGGCGGAGGTGGGCTGCACCGTCTCCGGCGGAGAGTCGCCCGCGGCCGGCCCGACCCATGCCAGGGCCGCGACCAGGAGCAACAGCAGGGCATGGTTCCGGGCAGACTTCATCGCGTCACCAGTACCCGAACAGCCGGATGAACCGGTGCTCCTCCGAGGTGAAGGTGGCCTTGCCCGCCCCGGACGAGACAGCCAGGTTCTCGCTGAGGTCGAGCAGCCGGCTCCGGAGGGCCTCGACGGTGCGCGGCTCCCGGCTCGAGACGTCCCGCTGCTCGTCGGGATCGGCGGGCAGGTCGAAGAGCTGCAGCGTGCCGGTCGGCTGGCCCGCGGAGGCCTGCGACCAGACCATTCGCCAGCGCTGCGTCCGGATGCTGAGCTTCCCGATGTCGAAGCTGAACGCAGCCCGTTCCGGGTCCTCGACCGGAGGCGCCCCCGGCCGCAGCAGCGGGACGAGCGACCGGCCCTGGTGCCTGCGCGAGGCCGGGATCGAGCAGAGTTCCAGAACGGAGGGCGCCAGGTCGGCCAGCTCGACGAGTTGCCCGACCCTGCGGCCCGCGGCGAGCCCCGGGCCGCAGGCCACCAGCGGCACGTGCAGGAGCGAGTCGCGCAACTCGAGCCCGTGGCTGAACCGACCGTGCTCTCCCAGTTCCTCGCCGTGGTCGCCGGCCACGAAGACGATCGTGTTGCGCGCGAGTCCGCGGGCCTCCAGCGCCTCGAAGAACAGGCCGAGCCAGGTGTCGGCATAGGTCAGCGCGCCGTCGTAGTGCGCCCGCAGGTGCTCGAGATCTGCGGCCGAGAGCGGCAGGCGGCACTGGGGCGGCAGGAACGGGAGCCCCCCTGGGCCCATGGCGATCGCCCCCGGAAGCACGGTCTCTTCCCCGGCCGCGGGCGAGAGGGAGGCCGGTCCCCCGGACTCGCGCCACGGCCGTTCCGGGTCGAACGGCGGCAGCACGGCGCGCTGTCTGGGCGGCGTGAAGACGTGGTTCAGGCAGCTCGGTTCGAAGGGGGCCAGCCTGGAGGAGTCGCAGGTGTTGCCGTGGATGTTGTCCAGGACATCCGGCTGCAGGAACCCCGGCTGGTGGACGAGGCCGCGGTAGGCCGGATCGTAGAGTTCGGAGAACCCGAGCGGGGCCGAGTAGGGGCTGTGGACGTCATAGCCGTGCACGAGCAGGAAGAAGGGGCCCGTTCCCGCCTCCTCGTCGAGCCATCGCACCGCGGAGGGCACGGTGTAGCTCAGCGACACTCCGCCGCCGGTGGACCGGTAGACCTGAAATCCGGCGTTCAGTCCGAACGCGGGCATCAGATGACCTCCGCCGGGGAAGGCCGCCGTCCGGTAGCCACAGGCAGACAGGATGCCGGCCAGGGTCCTGGTCGCCGGCGGCAGGCGCTGCGTGGGCGCCATCACGCCGTGCGCCGGCGGATAGAGCGAGGTGAAGATCGTGGCGTAGCTGGGCAGGCTCCAGGCCGCCTGGGACATGGCGCGCTCGAAGAGCACGCCCCGCGCGGCCAGGCGATCCAGCGAAGGCGAGGTCGGCCGGGTGTGCCCGTAGCAGTGCAGGCGGTCGGCCCGGAGGGTGTCGATGAAGAAGAACACCACGTTGGGTCGCGCGCCGGTCACGGCCGGTTCCGCCGGCACGGGCGAGGACAGGAACCCGGCCATCAGCAGAAGCAGCGGGAGCAGCACGGCGGCCGGCCGGCCCCTGCCTCGCGCGCTCCGGCGTGCTGCGCTCTCAACGCGATTCACGGGGCTCCCGGGCGTCGCGGCCCTCGATCCAGTCTCTCGCACACGTCGTCAGCCAGTCGGCCAGGCACCAGGGCAACGTCCGGACATAGGCCTCCGCCAGCTCCGGCCAGAGCGGATCGGTCACCGGACTGAGCAGCAAGCCCGTCAGCAGCACACTCGAGCGGTAGACCTCGTGTCCCGCGCGGCGCAGCAACCCGGCCAGCTCCAGGCGCGCCGAGATGCGCCTCGGCTCTTGCCGCACCGCCTCGCGCGCGGCCACGATCGCCCGGGACGGATGTCCCAGATCGCCCAGCAGCTCGGCGACCAGCTCCAGCCACTGCGGGGCCAGCAGCGGAGGCGAGGCGAGCTGCTCGAGCAGCCTGACGGCCCGCAGATCGTGGCCGGCCTTCCTGTGGCACAGCGCCAGCAGTACCCGCAGCTCCTCGCTCGCCTCCCATCGCCCGAGCGCCCGCTCGAGCCACGGCAGGGCCAGCCCCCACTCGCCGCGATAGGCCAGTTGCCATCCGATCTCCAGGTATTGCCCGGGCTGAGCTGGCACCGGCGACAGCTGCTCCAGCTCGCGTACCGCCCGTGCCCGCTCGCCGAGATCCAGCCGGTTTCCCAGCCTGACGCCGGCCAGCAACCACCGCTCCGCCTCGAGCCGGCCGGCCTCCTCCACGCTCACGGCCGCCGCGCCGGGTGAGCCGAGCGCCCCCTCGAGGCAGGCGCGCAGCAGCCAGAGCTGCCAGCTCCCGCGGCCAGTCCCGCACTCCAGTTCCGCCGCCTCCAGCGCGAAGACGAGCTGACCGGACGCGGCCAGTCCGGCCACCTGCCAGACCGGCGCCGACTCGGACGAGAGCGGCCTCCGTTCCCGCTCCCGGCGCGCTCGCGAGACGGCCCGCGTCTTCAGGATCTCGAGCCTGGCGGCAGTCACGCCGGACTCGAGAAGCTCGCCTCGCAGGCCCCCGAGCAGGCCGCGCACCTGCCGGGCGGCGATCGCCCCGGCCTCGCCGGCCACCGACATCGAATCCTCGAACCGCGCCAGCGCCACCGACATCGCGTGCCCTCCGCCGGCCCGGTCGCCCGAGCGCTCCGCGACCAGGGCCAGGTCGAGCCACGCCTCGGTGAGCGACGGGTCGACCGCGACCGCCCTCTCGCAGGCAAGCCGGGCCTCGCGGAAGCGGCCCAGCGCCCGCAGGCAGCGCGCCTTGCCCAGTTGCGCCTCCGCACAGTCCGGATAGTCGCGCGCGGCCTCCCGGTAGCTCTCCAGGGCCAGGCCGGTCCAGCCCGCCAGCGACATCTCCCGGCCGGTCCTGAGTAAACTCTGCAGATAGGAGGCCGTCGTCAGCTTCCTGGGATAGCGTTGCGCCACGAACGACCCGCGAAACTCGCCGAGCGAGATGCGCCCGTCGGCGTCGGCGTCGAGCGCCAGCTCGGACGGGTCCCTGACATAACGCAGGAGTTCTTCCCGCGAGAGCCGGCCGTCGCCGTCCGCGTCGAACCGCCGGAACACCCGCCCGAGCACCGCGGTCTCGCCAGGCCCCGCCGCCAGCGGCGCCGCCAGCGGATCGTCCGCCACGACCGGACCGACCTGCACGGGCGCGGGCCGCGGCGCGGCGAGAAGGAGGCCGCCCCAGAGAAGCAGCCCAGCCGCCCATCCGAGCGCCCGCAGGGCCGTCCCGGAGACTCCCATCAGCGGCCCTCCGGCCCGGCGGCGGAGTCGTCCCCGGGATCGGGGTCTCCCGAAGGCGTCGAGAGCGGCGCCGGGCCCAGCGAGCGAACCAGCTCCGCGAGCTTCTCGGTCTGGGGCAGCCCGGCCGGGCTCACCGCCAGCGCCTGCCGCAGCACGTTCGCGCGGCTGTTCGAGTCGCCCGCCACGCGATAGACCTCGGCCAGCAGCAGCCGGTTGGCCAGGTCCTGCGGTTGCTGCCACATCGCCTCTTCGGCAATCTGCTGCGCCTGACGGAGGAACCCGAGCTTCAGGTAGAGCGCTACCGCCAGCCGCAGCAGCGGCGTCCCCGAGAGCACCGGGGCCATGAAGCCGTCCATCAGGCTGACGGCGCCGGCCCTGTCTTCCATGTTCAGACAGCACAGGGCCATCAGAAGCCTCGTCCGTTGCTGATCGAGCGGCACCATGTAGGCCCGCCGGAACCAGGCCCGGGCCAGTCCCCACCGGTCCCTGGAGGCGAGCTGCCACCCGAAGTCGATGGCTTCGGTCTGCGTGTAGTCCTCGGGCTCCAGCTTCCAGAGAAGCTTGCGCACCGCCGGCTCGTCGTCACGGGCGAGCAGCGCACCCAGCTCGAGCGCCTGCAGAGGTCCGCCGCTCGCGCCGAGCCGGCGGGCCCCTTCCAGACTGCGGGTGGCCTCCTCGAGCCGCCCCGCCCCCAGCTCGAGCGAGCCCTTCACGAGGTAGCCCCCGGGCTCGCCGGGCTTCGCCCCGACGAACCGTTCGGCCTCGGCGGCCGCCTCCGCGGGCCGGCCCAGCCTCAGCAGCCGCCCCGGCTCGCAGTCGCAGGACGCCGGCTCCCCCGAGCTGGCGGACGGGGCCGGGACCTTCCCCGCCTTCTCGAGCAGCTCCGCCGATTCTCGGACGTACCCGCCGGCGGCAAGCCTGCGGGCGCACGCTCGCAACAAGGCCGGGGTGTAGCCGGCCTCCAGGGCCCGTTCGTCGGCCGGCGCCCTGAGCCGGGAGGCCTCCTCGAGCAGCTTGACGGCCCGCCTCAGGTGCTCGCGGCCCGCGCCGGGCCCCTTCAGCTCGAACTCCACGAGCGCCAGCTCCAGCCACGCCTCGGCGTAGGACGGGGCCTGGTCGGTCGCCTGCCGGAACGCCTGCCGGGCCGGTTCACGGCGGCCCAGGTTCAGCAGACAGCGGCCCTGGCCCATGAACCCCTCGAGCGAATCGGGCACGACCTTCATCACCTGCCGGTAGTGCTCGAGCGCCCTCGCCCAGTCGCCCTTCGCGGCGAGGACCTTCCCCTCCCAGAGCAGGTGCAGGCTGTAGTGCTCGTAGAGGATCGAACGCGACTGGTTCAGGCCGAGAAACGAGGCCAGGAACTCCTGGCGCGAGATCAGCCCGTCCTCGTCGGTGTCGATGGGAACGCCGGACGCATCGCGAACGTAACGCAGCCACTCATCCGGCTGCAGCCTGCCGTCGCGGGAGGTATCCCACCGATCGAAGATCCGGTCGACCGCCGGGACCCCCGAGATCAGCCGCCCATACAGCCCGGCGGCCTGCGGTCTCATCGCAGCCGGTGCGGCGAGAGGGGCCGCTTCGAGCGCGCGGCCGGCAAGGCAGGCGAGGGCCACGAAAAAGACAAGAATCGAACTGAAAGATCTCCCGGGGACGCTGTCCTGGGACCCAAGGAGACACACTCCTGGTATGACAAACGTCCCGCCCACGGGATACAAGGCTTCGACGATTGAACGAAGATGACCAATCACAGAGGCACAGAGACACAGAGACACGGAGGGGGAGTCATTGGAAGGTGGGTCAAACACCACTCTGTGCCTCTGGGTCTCTGTGTCTCTGTGATATCTGTCCCACTCGGGAGTCGTGTCCTTCATCCAACTGGGTGCTCCCGGGACGCATCTGGTTCGTGATTGCTCGACTTCGATCCGGGGTCGCATCATCGCGTCACCAGTACCCCAGCGTGTTCAGGAACAGCCGCTGCGTGCGGTTCAGTCCCGCGGCGCCCGGGACGGACCGGTTCACCAGCTTCTCGGCCAGGTCCTGCAACCGCCCCGACAGGTCGCGCACGACCTCCGGGTAGACCAGCGAGAGATTCAAACACTCCGCCGGGTCTTTCTGGACGTCGAACAGCTCGTACTTGCTCAGCGTGCCTCGGTCCTGGTCCTGGTAGCCGACCATGTGCCAGCGAGAGGTCCGGATGCCCACCAGGTAGTTCTCGAAACTGAAGGCGGCCTGCTCCGGCTCGGGGGCCGGCGGCGGCGTCTCGGGCCTGAGATAACGTCGCAGTGAGCGGCCCTGGTGCTGGTGGGCGGGAGGGATGCCGCACAGCTCCAGCAGCGTCGGCGCGAGATCGATCAGCCCGACCGCGTCCGGAATGACCCGGCCACCGGCGATGCCCGGGCCCCGCCAGACGAAAGGCACCCTGACGAACGTGTCGTAAAGCGAGCCTCCGTGGCCGAACCGGCCGCGTTCGCCCAGCTCCTCGCCGTGGTCGCCGCAGACCACCAGGACTGTCCGGTCGAGCAGCCCTTTCCGGGCCAGCGACTGCACGAACAGTCCGAGCCAGGTGTCGGCATAGGTCACGCCCCCGTCGTAGTGGGCGCCGATGTGGGCGACGTCCGCCTGGCTCAGCCGCTGGCGTCGCTCGAGCGGCTTGAAGGGCAGCCGGCCGGTGTTCGCCAGGGCGGCGACGGAAGGCGCGCCGCCCGCGGGCAGCTCGACGAGAGGCGCCGGCAGGTTCATCCCGGGCAGGTCGGCCAGTTCCGGGGCCAGCGGAGGCAATAGCAGGCGCCGGCGACGCTGCAGACCGGCCGGTTGCAGCGAGGTGGTCTCGAAGGCCTGGAGCGCGCAGGCGTCGTAGGCCAGGTTCTGGATGTTCTCGAGGATCTCGACCCGAAGGAACCCCGGCGAGTCGACCACCCCTTCGTAGCCGGGATCGTAGAGTTCGCCGAACCCGAACGGCGGGTTGTAGGGCCCATGGCAGTCGTAGCCGTGCAGCACGAGGAAGAACGGGGCGTCCTGCTGGCGGTCGATCCAGTCGAGCGCCTGCGGCACGGTGTGGTACAGCGAGCCCAGGTGGCGAGTGGCCTGGTAGGTGTCGAAGCCGCGAGTCAGCCTGAACTCGGGGGCGAGGTGGCCGCCGCTGACCATCGCGGCGGTGTGGTAGCCGAAAGAGCGCATGATCTCGGCCAGCGTCTGCACCGACGAGTTGAGCGCCTGGGTGGTGCGGACCACGCCGTGGCTGGGGGGATAGAGAGAAGAGAAGATCGTGCTGTAGCTGGGCAGGCTCCAGGGTGCCTGGGCCATCGCGACGTCGAAACGGGTGCCCTCGCGGGCCAGCGAATCGAGCGACGGCGTGGTCTCTCGAGGATAGCCGTAGCAGTGGACCCGGTCGGCCCGCAGCGTGTCGATGAAGACGACCACCACGTTCGGCCGCGGAGAGGCCGCGAGGGCCGTCCCCGGCGACCAGGCCAGGACGGCTACACAGAAGCTCCAGGCGAGATACTTGGGGTTCATCCGTTCCGGGCGACCTCTCTCGCCCGCGTCAGTGTAGTCCATCCGGAGCGGCGCCTCCGGTCCGGCCGGTCATGGGGTCGTGACCTTCCCCGGAGGCCGCGAGCCACGGTCCGCAGTTCGAGCCGCCTGCATCATCTGCCGGTGGATCTGGGCCTTTCGAGGGGTGCCTGGCGGGCACATGTCGAGGGCATCGCTCAGGCTGGCCTTGTACCCCTTCAGATCGCCCGCGGCCTTCTGCAGCTCGGCGACGTAGAGCCAACCCGAGACATCCGAGGGTTCCAGCGCGACCCGTCTCTCGGCGGCGTCGGCGGCCTCGCGCAGCCGGCCGTGACGCACGCACAGATCCGCGTTGAGCCGCAGCATGACGCGGTCCCACGCGAGCGGCACCGGGAACGTCTCCAGGAGTTCCTCCGCCTCGTCGCGACGGCCGCGGGCCTCATCGGCCAGGGCCATCATCAGCGAGGAGTGTTCCAGGTCGTACCGGGTCCAGATGGTGCGCGAGAGCCAGGGCGACGCCAGCGTCCACTGGTTCCGGTAGGCCAGTTGCCAGCCGACCTCCGCCAGCTCCCAGGGTTTCAGAGGCTGGTCTTTCAACTCGTCGAGCAGATCCTCCGCGGCGTCCGGGTCGCCCCGATCGAGCTGGTTGCCTGCCGCCAGCGCCTTCCAGGGCATGGATGGCGCCCCCGCTTGCCGGGCCTTCTCGAGGTGCTGCCAGGCCTCGTCGAACCGCCTGCAGCCGGCCAGGATCGCGGCGGCTGCTTGCTCTTTCCACCATTCGGGCCGTCCGGCGGCGGAGGCCAGCACGTCCAGGGCCGCGTCGAACCGCCCCTCGCTCACGAGCCGGGCGAGCCCTCTCTCGGGACGGGCCGCCGCCGCCGGCACCGCCGACCAGGCCTTCTCGCCCAGTTCGGCCTTCTGCCAGGCCTCGACCTTCCCTGCCAGCTCCGGCTTCGCGCGCTCGTGCCGGAAGAAGGTCGCAACGCTTCCCACCACGTCCGCCGCGTGGAGCCGCTCCGTCTCGGCGCAGGCGCCGCTGTGACGCAACCGGCTGGCGGCCGCGAGCATGCGCAGCCCGCGCCACAGGTGCTTCTCGGCCTCCGGCTCGCCCAGCCGCTCCTCCACCTGCGCCAGATTCAGCCAGCCCTCGGCGTAGCTCGGATCGAGGTCGAGCGATTGCCTGTAGAGCCTGGCGGCGTCGCGGTAGCAGGTCAACCGCTCCATGACGCGAGCTTGGCCGAGAAACGCCTCGGAGCTGTTGGGCGCGGAGCGTACCGACCGTTCGTACTTCTCGAGCGCCTCGGGGAGCTGGCTGCGCGCGGCCAGCAGCTTGCCCATCCTGAGCGACGCCAGCATCCCGTGCTGGTAGGA
>CAZSVK010000094.1:0-256 GCA_964610245.1 uncultured bacterium | reverse complement strand
CGACTGGCGGTGGCCGTGGTTGATCTGGAGGACGCGGCGCTGGAGCTCGGCCGGCGAGACGAACTCGTCGCCGTCCTCGTCCAGCGGCAGGTTGCTCCCGTCGCGAACGGTCCGGGCGCACTCGTCCAGAGAGAGGCGGCCGTCGCGATCGGCGTCGAAGCGATCGAACATCTCCCTGACCGGAGCCAGCCCGAGCTGTAAGCGAGGGCGGGGGGTCCGGGGTTGGAGAACCCCGGCTCCAAGATTGGGCTGGCCC
>CAZSVK010000093.1:15750-16038 GCA_964610245.1 uncultured bacterium | reverse complement strand
ACTATCCAGGACTCTGAGCTTCGAGCGAGGGCAGGAGTCTCTCCAGCCATCGGGGGGTCCAGGGGAGAACATCTCCGCTGGCGAGGGTTCGGGAGCGGCGCTCCCGAGAGACAAGTCGAGGTCCTCCCTGTTTGCCCACGAACCGCGCGCGCACCCGAGTGCGACGGGGTGCGGGGCGGGGCCCCGGGGGCCCGGTCCTGCGTGACATGCTCTCGCAGGCGCCCGGCGGTAGACTGGGTGCCGTGAAACCGGGCCTCTGGACGAGTCTTGCGTGGTCCGCGGCGCTCG
>CAZSVK010000093.1:0-15740 GCA_964610245.1 uncultured bacterium | reverse complement strand
TGGCGAGGCTGCGGGAGCGGCGGTGCCGAGAGACAAGTGGAGGTTCTCCCTGTTTGCGCCCGAGTCGCGCGCGCACCCGAGTGCGACGGGGGGCGGGGCAGAGCCCTGTGGGACCACTCCTGTAGCATGCTCCCGCAGGCGCCTGGCGGTAGATTGGGTGCCGTGAAACCGGGCCTCTGGACGAGTCTTGCGTGGTCCGCGGCGCTCGCGACCCTGGGCGCCTGCTGGGCCGGCGCCGGGTGCGCGGGTGCGGGCGCGGGACGCCCGCTGGCGGCGTCGCCGCCCGCCGATGAGCTGGAGGCAGCAAACCCGCTACGGCCGCTGCCGGACCCGGCGGCCTGCCGGGAGCGGTCGCTGGCAGAGCTTGACCGGCCGCCGACTCCGGAGCGCGCGCGGCTGGGGCGGTGGCTCTTTCACGATCGCCGGCTGTCGGCTGACGGCACCATCGCGTGCGCCACCTGCCACCAGCCCGAGCACGCCTTCAGCGAACGCTCGCCGGTCTCCACCGGCATCCGCGGCCAGCGGGGCACGCGCAAGGCGCCGGCCTGCGCCGACCTGGCCTTCGCCGCTCCGCCGGTCTTCTTCTGGGACGGGCGAGCCGCCTCCCTGGAAGAGCAGGCCCGCGGACCGCTCACCAATCCGGTCGAGATGGGGAACTCCCCCGAGGGGGTCGTGAAGGCCCTCTCGGCTGTGCGCGGATATGCCCGGTTCTTCCGCGAGGCGTTCGGCGACTCGGCCGTGACCTTCGAGCGCGTGCTCCATGCGCTGGCCGACTACGAGCGTTCGCTCGTCTCGGGAAGCTCTCCCTACGATCGCTGGAAGAGCGGCGGGGATGCGGCGGCGGTCGAAGAGGCGGTCGAGCGCGGCGACGGGCTCTTCTTCGGCAAGGCGCTCTGCGGCCGCTGTCACCTGGGCCCCGACTTCACCGACTTCCGCTTTCATAACCTCGGCGTTGGCTTCGACCCGAAGACGGGGAGCTTCCGCGATGTGGGCCGGTCGGCCGTCACCGGCAAGAGCGACGACCTGGGGGCCTTCAAGACTCCGGGCCTGCGCGACGTCGCGTTGCACCCGCCTTACATGCACGACGGTTCGTTTCCTACCTTGGCGGCGGTGATGGAGCACTACCGCAAGGGGGGCACGCCCAATCCCAACCTGAGCCCGAAGATGGAGCCGGTCACTCTGACCGACGGCGAGGTCGGCGACCTGATCGCGATGATGCAGGCGTTGACTGCCTACGGGCCACGCGAGACGCCGCCGCGGGAGTTGCCGTAGAACTCTGACCCAGCCGCTTGCGCAGCGCCGCGGCCCGCGCATTGCCGGGATCGAGCAGGTCGACCTTGGCCAGGTCGCGCGCGCTCTCCTCCGGGTAACCGTACTGGAGGTTGCTGGCGGCCCGTCCGAGCAGGATGTCGACCCGGTCGGGCAGGTCCTGCTCCCAGAGGCTGACGGTCTGGGAGAGGAAGTCGATGCCGGCGGTGCGGGCCAGCGCCAGCTCCATCGGCTCGGGCTCCTCCGCGTCGAGGGTGAACTGGAAGCTGGCCAGGAACGGCGCCAGGCGCAGCTCGACGTCGGGCTGGTTGTCGGCGACCGGCGTGCGGGGGCCCTGGCCGCAACGGCGCCGGGTCTCGTCGGCGAGCAGATCGAAGAGGACCATCGTCATCGTCCGGGCCCCGCTGACGGTCAGACTCGCATCGCCGGCGAACGCTCCCGCCGCGCTGTCGGCCGAATAGCGGAGCACGACCAGACGCCGACCGGGGTCGAAGTCGACCACGTCCAGACTCATCAATCTCACCCAGAGCCTCAACATCGGATGACGCGCCCGCAGACGTGCCGCCAGCCGGGCTCACGCGGCCCGGCAGCGACGCGCACCTGCCGCGCCGGAAAGCGTACACGATCACCGGCGCGGCAGGGGCCACTCTCCGCGAACCGCGGAGCCAGGTCGAACGAGGGCTCAGTTCACACGTAGGTGAGCCAGCGCGAGTAGCGTTCGTCCTTGCCCCGGATGATTGCCTTGAACGCCTCCTGGAACTTGCAGGTGACGGGGCCGGGCTTGCCGGTGCCGATGGCGCGACGGTCGACCTCGCGGATCGGGGTGATCTCGGCCGCAGTGCCGGTCATGAACAGCTCGTCGGCGATGTAGAGGCGATCGCGGGTGAAGTACTCCTCGACGACGGGCGTGCCCATGTCGGCGGCCATCCGGATCACGGTGTCGCGGGTGATGCCCTCGAGCACCAGGCAGCGCGGTGGAGTGACGATCTGGCCGTCCCGGATCACGAACAGGTTTTCGCCGGAAGCCTCGGCCACGAACCCCTCGGGGGTCAGCATGATCGCCTCGGCGTAGCCGTCCTCGATCGCCTCGCGCTTGGCCAGCACCGAGTTGACGTAGTTCCCGGCGGTCTTGGCGGCGTTGAGGACCGAGTTGACCTGGCCGCGCACGAAGGAGCTGACCTTGACGCGGACGCCGTTGCGCACGCCTTCCTCGCCCAGGTAGGCGGCCCACGGGAAGACGGCCAGGGCGCAATCGACCCGGCAGCCGACCGGGTTGACGCCCAGGCTGCCGTAGCCCAGGTAGATGATCGGCCGGAGATAGCACTCCTGGATCTCGTTCTTGCGGATGGTCTCGACGGCGGCCTGAACCAGGTCATCGACCGTGAAGGGCGACTTGAAGCCGAGGATCTGGGCCGAGTTGACGAGCCGCTTCATGTGCTCCGCAAGGCGGAAGACGGCAGACCCTCGCTCGGTCTTGTAGCAACGAATTCCCTCGAAAACCGCCGTTCCGTAGTGGAATGCGTGCGTCAGAATGTGGGTGTTGGCCTGGTCCCACTCGATGAACTTGCCGTTCATCCAGATGTACTTGGTTGGCTCCATCTGTAGGTCCCTTTCCGCGATTCGGTGACAGTTGCCCAGCTCACCCCGGCTCCGGGGGGCGTGGTCTCGGTAAGCAGATTGATGGCGAAACTGCGGCGCCCCGGGACGGCACCCTCTCGGGAGACGCAACACCCGGAACACCCGGCGGCACTGTTACCTACTGCCTACTGGCCTCTGACGACTGGCGTCGAGGGTGGATTCGCGGCTACGTTCCGCCCAATCGAGCGGCTACTGGCTACGACGGCATGCGAATCCGCCTCGACCATCATGGTAAACCGTCAGAAGCCAATGTCAACCAGCTTTTTCGTCATCGCGCGCGGGCCGCTCCGGAGGGCCCCGCAATGGTGTCCGCGTTCACGGATTCCCTCTCGGGGGAGGGGTTCTTCGAGACAGACGGCCGACGAGAGATCGACCATCGAATCTCATCCGTTCGGACGAGGTTCCCACGCAGGCAGCAGCCCGGGGCCAGGTTTGGGGGCGAGCCACGTCCGACCTCACCGAGCGAAGACCCGGAGTGACCTCGACTCGATTTTGTGTTTCGTGTCACTACTCGAAGGCCGACTCCGCGAGGTGAGCTCTCGAGAAGCCGCAAGAGCGTCGTCTTCGACATCAGGTCGGGACCGTGCTTCTCGGCTCGGGCGAGGGCCACGGCGACCCGGGCCTTCTCGAGCGCCGCCTTCGCCGCGGCCAGCTCGGGGAGATGCTGGCGCGCGAGGGGCTCGAGCACGTCGAGGGTTGCGGTGACGCGGTGCATCATGGGTGGATGGCCAGTTGCCGTGCCGACGAGCAGGGCTCCGAGACGACGATGCGCGCGTCCTTCCGGAGATCGAGCACGATCGCTTCGGACTCGTGGTACGCCTGCTCGGCCTCGTGAACGGCCATCAGCGCCCGGCGAGACAGCTTGCCCTCGAGCGGGAACACGCGCGATATCGCCTGCCCCATTGCAACTACGCGGCGCGGTTGCCTCCGCGCATCAGGCCTGCCGTGGCGACGATCATGGCCAGGAGCAGCATGACCAGCACTCCAGATTGCATTCTCGACATGTCTCTTGCCTCCTTCGGGCGGCGACTGGGTCGCGCCTGGCGCACAGGTTGTTCTGCGACCGGTTCCTTCCACAGGTTTCTGCCCGGCCGGAAAGCCGACGCTGTTCGAGAGTGAGCAAGAGACGTGCCGCTAGTCACGAATACCACATCTCCGATGAGCCGAGCCGTGCAGCGTGACCGTAACGCGACGAAAGCGTCGGATCCGCCTCGAGTAGCGACGAAGCCAGGAGGCGGATCTCCTCTCGGAGGCGGTTCATCCGCTCCAGAGCTGGAGCTGGGTGTGGCACCGCTGTTGCTCCGACCGTGGCCTCGACACGCGTCGATACTGCCCGGAACCGCCACCGCGGAGCCGGCTGTAAGGAGGTCACCACATGTCTCGGAATCTCTGGATTCTCGGAATCGCGATCGTCGTCGTCCTGCCGGTTCTTGCGCCACTCGCCTTGCATGCCTGTGGCGGGGGGGCATGTGCCATGCACGGCGCGGGAGGCGGCTCGCACGAGGGCCACGGCCAGCCGGCGCAGGCCAGCGGTCAGGGGGAACAGGCGGCGGACCCGGCAGCCGGAGCAAGAGTGCCTGCGGATCCGGCTCCCGCTGCAGCGGCCAAGTCCGGCAAGAAGCCCACACGCTCCGGCGCCGGCAAGCGCGTTCTCTCGGTCTACACCTGCCCGATGGACCCGGAGGTGAGGCAGAGCGCCCCCGGGCATTGCCCGAAGTGCGGGATGAACCTCGAACTCTCGAAGGTGCCGGCCGCGCCCAGGCAGAACACGACGGCCTCCGGCACGACCCGAAACTGAAGACCGAACCAGAACGACCGGATTCGCGAGCGGGTGTCTCCGCCACGAGTTCGGCACGAAACGCCAAGAGGATGTTCTATCGATGGTAACGATGAGTTCCCGGGGCTCGCTGGCCCTCGTGTTGGGAGAACTGGCACTGCTACTGGCAGGTTGTGGAGCGGGAGGAGGTGCCGGCTCCGGTGGGGGCACGTTCATGTCGGGAAGCTACCCTGCCACGGTGTCGGGTATTGCCTCGAAGGGCCCGCTGGCCGGGGCCAGGATGTCGTTCTACGGCGTCTCGTCGAACGGCACACGAGGAGTGTTGATGGCTGCCGCCACGGCCGATGAGGACGGTCGCTTCAGCACACCGCTCGCCATGAGTTCCACGGGACCGGTCTGGATCGAATGCCTCATCGACCGGCATCGAGACGAGGCAACGCAACGGATGAGGAGCACGACTGCAACGCAACTCGTGACTTTCTGCCTGCCGGAAGTCCGTCCCGGCGTCGCGACGGAAGCGCCGCTCAATCCGTTCAATCACATGGCATTCCGGATGGCCGTGGCTGCCGGCGGCGTCTCGACGGCCCGGATGAGAACCGCGCTGGCCAGCCTTTCGACGGCAGTCGGTGTCGACCTCTCCACCGTCGAGCCGACCGACATGTCCAGCGCGGAGAGGGTCCGGGCGGCGGCGGCGACCGCGCCGTCGACCGCGTCAAACGCCCGCCTGACGGTAGGGATGTACCTGGCCGGCATGAGCGAGAGGGCCCGCGAACTCGGTCTCGATCCTATCGACTACATGCTGCAGCTCGGACGGGATTCCGAGGACGGACGGCTCGACGGGATGGCTCCCGGCAGAGGGGTTGTCTCCGGCTTTTCGACCAGAGAAATGGATGCGATCCGGACGGCAGCCGGCACGTTCGCGTCGGAGAGAAACGGCGACTTGATGGGCAACACCGGGGCCGTCGTCCGGATGACCGACGCGGTGACCTCGATGAGAGGCAGCGCTCAACTGGACATGGACATGGAGCGACTGCGCGACTCGTCGATGGCACCGATCGGTGGGACCTCCGGTTCCGGCATGGGCTCCGGAATGGGCTCCGGAATGGGCTCCGGCATGGGGGGCGGGATGTCGGGCGGACCCGAGGGCGGCATGCCTATGACGACGCCACCCACGATGTCCGCGGACATGACGCGGATGATGACCGACGTCTCGATGAGGCCATCGATGCACGGCAGCAACTCGCCGACACCTGTTACCTCGCCTCCGCCTCAGTCGACGCCGCCGCCTCGATTCCAGTCCTCTCGGCCAGGTCGATGACCGGACCGTGAGCCGGCGGCAGGAGTCGCTCGGCGACGTTGCGTAGCTGGCGTCCCGGGACGATTCTCGCGAGTCGCCGACCGGAACCGCGCCCGCGGGAGGGCTTCTTCGAGACCAGTGCCAAGCACGGCCAGGCTGCACTAGATTGGAGGCAGTCGACGGGCTGCTGGAGGGCCGTGCGCATGAAGAAAGTCTGGGTCGAGAACGGCTGCATCGTTTGCCGCGCCTGCGAGATGCTTGCCGGCGAGGTGTTCGTGGTCACGGAGGAGACGGCCCTGGTCAGGCCGGACGCCGACCTCACGTCGGACGAAAACGTCCGCGAGGCGGCCGATATCTGTCCGGTCGAGGTCATCCGCTACCGGGAGTGACGGCGGGCATCCCGCTCAGAAGCGTTCGCGGACCCGGCGTTCGAGGATGTCCAGCGGCAGCGCGCCCTCCCCCAGGACGAGGTCGTGGAACGCCCTCACGTCGAACGCCTCGCGCCGGCGGGCGGCAGCCTCGGTCCTGAGCCGCCGGATGGCCAGCTCGCCGACCTTGTAGGCGAGGGCCTGGGCGGGCATCGCGATGTAACGGTCGATCTCGATCGCGGCGTCGAAGCGGTTCTCGCAGGAGTTGGCCAGCAGGTAGTCCAGCGCCTTCTGCCGCGACCAGCCGAAGGCGTGCAGGCCGGTGTCGATGACCAGGCGGCAGGCCCGGAGCGCCTCGTAGGAGAGCCGCCCCATCCGGCTGTAGGGGTCCCGGTAGAGACCCAGCTCCTCGCCCAGCGACTCGGCATAGAGCGCCCAACCCTCGGTGTAGGCCTCGAAGAAACTCCACTTTCGGAAGGGAGGCAGTTCCTCGAGTTCCAGCGCCAGCGCGATCTGCAGGTGGTGGCCGGGGACCGCCTCGTGGGCCGTGAGCACCTCGACTTCCCAGCGGGGGCGCGACTTCAGATTGTGGGTGTTGGCCATGTACCAGCCCGGCCGGTGGCCGTCGAGCGAGCCAGGCTGGTAGCAGGCCGAGGGGGCCGTCTTCTCCAGGTGCGCCGGGACCCGCATGACGCCGTAGGGCAAGCGGGGCAGGCGGCCGAAGAGCTTCACCAGCATCGGCTCGATTCGCTTGCAGACGTCGCGATAGCTCGTGAGCAGCGCCTCGCCGTCGCGGACGAAGAAGCGCGGGTCGTTGCGCAGGAACTGGCAGAAGGCGCCGAAGCCGCCGCGGAACTTCGCTGCCGCCACCTGCCGGTCCATCTCGGTCCGGATCCGGCCCACCTCCTCGAGCCCGAGCTGGTGCAACTCCTCGGGGGACTGGGAGGTGGTGGTCTGCACCTTCACCTTGTAGTCGTACCAGGCGAGCCCGTCGGGCAGGCTCGACCAGTCGATCGCCTTCCGGGCGCCCGGGAGCGTCCGGGTGGTCAGATGCCGTGCCAGACGCTCGAAGGCGGGCCGGATCGCCGTTTCCAGCGCCTTCAGCGCGGCGGAACGCAGACGGTTGCGCTCGCGCGAGGGGATGCACTCCGGGAAACGCGCGAACGGTTCGAGCAGCGGCGAGCGGTCCGGGGAACACCTGAGCTGGCGGGCCAACTGCTTGGGGACATCGCGCAGCGCGATGCGGCAGTGCGTCACGTCTCGAGCGGCGCCCTCCTCGAGGAGCGCGACCGTCTGTTCGATCAGGAGCGGCACGGCTCGCATCCGGGCCAGGATGCGCTCGTAGTCGGCAACGGTCGAGGCCGGCATCATCGAGAGCAGCCGTGGCACCGAATCGGCCACGCCGTGCAGATTGTCGACGGGCAGCAGTTCGTCCGGGAAACGCTCGCCCTCGATCGCCTCGTCGACCTGTCGGCGCAAGAGCGTCAGGCTCAGCCGATCGGCCTCGGAGAGCTGGGCGGCGTCGAGCGATGCAAGTTCCCGCGCCACCTTGTGCCGTCGGCGCCGTCGAGCGGCGATGGCCGCGGGCGACCAGTCGGTCCAGCGATGGTCGTGTTCGGTCACTCCCACCCAGGTGGCCTGCTCGGGGTTCTCCTCGAGCGCGGCCTTCCAGTCGGCATCGAGCAATCGCTTGAACCTGGTCGTCGTGTCCACCTGCAACTCCTCGCTTCCGCGGCCAGCCCGGGCGGTCGCCGGGCCCGCGCGACAGGATAGCGGAGCCGGCCCCGGGCAACAGCAGAAAACGGGGGGCGGCGAGCACAGAGCCACGGACCACGTGCACCCGGGGCGCCCCCGCTGCACGAAAGACAGGCTCCCTATCAGGCCAGGTATCACAGCGCGGGTTTCGCCCGCTCCGAGGCTCGAGGCTCGAGGCTGGAGGAAAGGCAGGCGTCCCCCTTCAAGTCGTCGTGCCACGCGAAGAAGATCGGCGGTAGTAGACCAGAGGCACGAAGACACAGAGGTACAGAGAAGTGTTTGCGCCGCCTTCCATCAACTCCCCGTCGGTGTCTCCGGGTCTCTGCGTCTCTGCAATTGGCCGACCTCGTTCCCCTGTCGAAGCCTGGCCTCCCGGCGATGAGCTTCGCGGCAATCAGCCCTGCTCTTCGTCGTCCATGCCCGCCGGCCAGGCGCACAGCTCAGCCACCTCGGCGGCCCCTTCGAGCCCGTTGACGGGATAGCGGAGACGGCCGTCGGCCCGCGTCAGGAAGCGCCCCTCGAGCGTGAACGGGACTCCCACGAGGCCGGCGCTCTCGACGGAGACGGCGAGGCGGACTCCGGTAACGTCCACGCTACGGTCCAGGCAGGTCGTCAGGACCGTCTCCAGGTGCCTCTCGGCGGCGGCGCGCCCACGCGAGATGCCGGCGACGCGGCCCTCCCGGGCGCCGGGCAGTTCGGGCTGCGAGAGGGTGAACACGACCCCGGCGTCGGGGAAGTACTGGGCGTTGTGGAGTCGGAAGGCCGGCACCCAGGCCCGGCGGGGGCCGCACCAGCCCGTCACCGCCTGTTCCTTCTCGGGGGGAGCGCCGGCGAGCGTCACGAGCGTCTCGAAGCGCCAGAACGGGAGCAGGACCTGGTTTCCCTCGCAGGCGCAGAACTGGAGCGGCACCGGGATCGGCGTCCCGCCGGACAGATCGAGCGCCCGGCCGCAGGTCCAGCAACAGAAGGCCTCGTCGGAGGGCACGCCGTGGAGCGGATTGCCGCACAGCCCGCACTGCAGGCCGAGCACCCGGATGGGGCGGTCAGCGTCGCCCATCGACAAAGCCCTCCAGCCAGCTCATCAACCGTTCCGAGAACGGTTCGACCCACGAACCCGCGGGTGCCCCCAACCTGACGGGCCGGGCCAGGCCGCCGACCCACTCGACCTCGTAGGCATACCGGAACGAGTTCCAGGCCTCGCGCGCGGTCACCCAGGCCGCGGCGCCGGCGACGAGCAGGGCGATGACCATGAACGGCGTGAGGCTGTAGTCGGCGCTCTCTCCGGGGACCCCGGCCCCGAGCACCGTCAGGCGCAGGAGCCGGCCGAGGATCCAGGTGATGAAGGCCAGCGAGACGACCGGCAAGAGCGAGCGCAGACGGTTGTTGCCGGGCGCACGGCCCGCCAGGATGCGGCCCTCGACGGCGTCGACCACCAGCCGGTAGCCGTTGCCGCCGCTGGTGAGCAGCACCTGCCAGACGGGATACCAGAGGAGCTGGGCGGTCTCCTCGAGCGTCTCCGGGTGTCCCTCGCCCCCGCCGGCGCGAAGCTGCCGCAGCAGCGGTTCGAGCGGGATGTCCGGGTCGACGGCGCTGCCGAAGCTCTGGATGCGGGCCACGTCGAAGGCCCGGATGGTGGCGAGCGACTCGGCGCCTCGCAGCCCGGGCGCCTCGAGGGCCGAGAGGCCGAACCGCTCGTCCCGGATGGCCGGCGTGAAGAGGCGGATGCCGGTTAGTAGCATCCGCGTGTCGGTCCGGGGCTGGCCCAGCTTCGTGATGTGGGCCTCGTTGCGCACCGAGCGCAGCGCTGACACCTCGTAGAACGGCAGAAACAGCAGGCGGGCGTCCAGCTCGCGCGCATCGGCCGCGAGCCCGGGAGCAAACGCTGGAGTGCTCAACGTTCGAGATAGCACCGCGTCGAGCCGTTCCCGGTCGAGCAGGGGTTCGACGAAGCTGCGGCGCAGCGCGCCCGGCACCACCACGCAGGCCCGAGAGCCGCAGTACTCGCACGCGACCAGCCGCAGCCCCTCGGCGTAGGGCAGCGTGCCCCCGCAGGTGAGGCACCCCACGTTGTGCGTCGTTGCCGTCACGGGGCGTCCTGGCCTCCCGAAATCCGCCGGGCGAGCAGCACCGCCGGGACCGCCGTCGCCGCGATCGCAAGCGCCGAGATGGACGTCGACCGGAGCAGGAGGGCCTCCAGCAGAAACACGGTCCCCGCGCCCGCCAGCATCAGGACGAAGGGCCGGTCGCCGCCGCCACCCTGCACCGGCGGCCATTCGTCGGCGCAGACGCGGCCCGAGGTCGCGTCGACGTGGGCCTCGAAGGCGCCGGCGTCGCTCCGATAACTCAGACGATAGAACGGCAGGTGCACCAGGTCCGGGCGGCCGGGCCCGGCACCGGAGGGACCCGCCGGCGTCGTCAGATGGTCGTCGGGATAGACGACCTGTCCCTCCAGCGGCTCGTCCGGTTCGAAGAAGCTCAGGTCGGCGGCGGGCATCGGCGGCGTCCGCAGCACTTCCGGCACCAGCGCCACGGCGCACCGCAGTCGCTTGCCGGAGGCGGTCTCGGTCGCCCAGAACGGCAGGTGGAGCAGCACCGCAGCGCCGGGCTTCGGCAGGACGCCCGGCTGCCTCCTCCGCAGCGCCGAGGCCAGCGCCTCACGCGCCCGCCGTTCGTCGAGGACCGGCTTCACCCGGTAGTGCAGCACCGAGCGGCCGAGGTCGACGAAGAGCCGCGAGTTGCAGAAGGGGCACTCGACCACGAGGCTCTCCTGCTGAACCGGGACTTCGCCGCCGCAGCGGCTGCAAGGTGTCTTCATCGCAGCGCGGGCTTCGCCCGCTCCGAGGCTATGGGCTGTGGGCTATAGGAACACCCACCGGAAGCTTCGCCTGGTGCGGCGACTCTCCGGAACCTGCCAGAACAGTCCTTGGGGGACGGAACCTATTCTAGCGCGGCGCGAGGCTCCAGTTCATCTGGCGACCCGGAAGCCGACGTCGGACAGGCGCTCCCAGCGATGGTGAAATCGGCGGGCGGTCGAGTCGCACTCCTCAGGGCCCGAGAGCCAGCTGCCGCCCCGGGCCGCTCGCACCGTGCGGTGCTGCAGGTCGGCCGGCCGCGGGATGCCGTCGAAGTCCAGCCGCAGCTCGCCGTCGCACCACTCCCAGACGTTGCCCGCCAGGTTGCGGCAGCCGAAGGGAGAGGCCCCCGCGGGACACGCGGTGACCGGCACGGGCGCCTTCGCTGGCGCGACCGCCCCGTGAACCCCGTCGAGCGGAAGGCGGTCGCCCCACGGGAAGCGGCGGCCATCGCTCCCGCGAGCGGCGAACTCCCATTCCTCTTCAGTGGGCAGCCTCAGTCCGGCCCACCGGCAGTAGGCCTCGGCGTCGTCCCAGCTCAGGTTCATCGCCGGAAGGGCGTCGATCGCCTCCCATCCGCCGGCGTTGGGAAGCGGCGGCAAGGGCCGCCTCGTGGCCTCGCAGAACTGCCGGTACTGGCCGAGCGAGACCTCGTCGCGTCCGATGGAGAAGGCCGGGACGGTGACCTCGACGGGCACCCGGCGCCGGACCACCGAGGCCTCGCCGCGCTCCACGGAGTGCTCGAGGATGGTCGCCTCCTCTCGCGTGTTGCGGGTCTCGGGGCCCGCTCCGAGCTGGCGGGCCGTCCGCGCGCCCATGACGATCGTGCCCCCGGGGATGAAGATCATCGCGGAGTCGTCCTTCGCATTCACCCACTCGTACTTGCCGCGCGTCCACTCCAGTGGAGGTGGCGACGTCGCGCCCACTGCTGCCGCGAGCGCGCCCGTGAGCGCGAGCGACAGCCATCCCCCGCGCGCGATTCTCTTCATCATCGCGTGGGAGTCGGCCCTTCCCGCTGATGGCAGCTCACGTGGAACCGTTTGCCGCTGGGCAAGGTGTCGACCCTGGCTTCCAGGCATCGCAGGCCGGTCCCGACGGCGGCCGTTCTCGTGGTGCTCGCTCATAGGCTGGAGGCTGGAGGAAAGGCCATCGTCGCTGGCCAGATCCTCGTGCCTCGAAGAGACTTTCGCAGGACGGTGGTCAGGCTGTCGGACTTGCGGCGGCGTTCCTCGCTCGCAGGATCCTCCCGGGTGAAGTCTAGCGCGCCGACGGCATGCGGAGCCGCAACCTCATGGCAGGCCGTAGCCGTACCGCGCCTTCCCCCAGCCTCCAGCCTCCAGCCCCCCGCGTCGCATCCCCTGTTCCAAATTTGCAGGGTTCGTGCTAGGATGGCCAGGCGAGCGGGGAGGCTTCGCCGCCCCCATCCAGTTCGTCGCAGGCAAGCGGCAGTAGCTCAGCTGGTAGAGCTCTAGCCTTCCAAGCTAGACGTCGCGGGTTCGAATCCCGTCTGCCGCTCCAGCCCCCACTCCCGGGGCGAATCGGGATCGTCATGACCAGACCTCGAGAAACCAAGGCTGGCGCCCTCCCTCATCCGGACATCTGCAAGATCGTCGTGCCCCAGCGCCAGTTGCAGGCGCGTTGCGCGGCGCTCGGCCGCGAGATCACCCGGTCCTACCCGGGCCGCGAGCTGATGATCGTCGTGGTGCTGAAGGGCGCCTTCATGTTCGCCAGCGATCTGGTGCGTCACATCGGCCTGCCGATGCAGATCGACTTCATGGCCGTTTCGAGTTACGGCGATTCGACGCGATCCTCGGGCACGGTGAGGATCGTGAAGGACCTACAGAGGGACGTGATCGGCCACGACGTGCTCCTGGTCGAGGACATCGTCGACACGGGCCTGACGCTGAGCTATCTGCGGGGCCTGTTGCTGGCGCGCCATCCGCGCTCGCTCGCGACCTGCTCGCTGCTCGACAAGACGGTCTGCCGTCAGGTCGAGGTGCCGGTGGAGTTCCCGGGGTTCAACGTGCCGGACGAGTTCCTGATCGGCTACGGGCTGGATTATCAGCAGCGTTACCGGAACCTGCCGTTCATCGGCGTGCTCAAGCCCGAGGTTTACCAGGGCACCCCCGAGTGAACCGCTCGGCCGACGGGCGACTCCGCACCGAGATGCGCATCGAGATCCTGGCCAACGTGGCCCCGGCGCTGACCCGCGTCGCCGTTCTCGAGGACGGCAAGCTGGTCGAACTCTACCTGGAGCGGGCCGGTCACGAGAGCATGATCGGCAGCATTTACAAAGGCCGCGTGAGTAACATCATCGCGGGGATGCAGGCGGCCTTCGTGGACATCGGCACCGGCCAGGACGTGTTCCTGCCGATGGAGGATGTCTTCGTCGGCAACTCGCATACCGACAACCCCGTCGAGGCGGACGGCGAGGCCGAGGAGCCGGCCCCTCGCCGGCGCATCGCCGACCTGCTCACCATCGGCCAGGAGATCCTGGTCCAGATCGTCAAGGAGGCGCTGGGGGCGAAGGGGCCGCGCGGCACCACGCACCTCACGCTGCCGGGCCGGTTCGTGGTGCTGATGCCCCACACCGATCACCTCGGCGTCTCGCGGCGCATCGAGGATCCGGTCGAGCGCGACCGGCTGCTGAAGATCCTCGCCGAGATCCGGCAGCCTGGCACGGGCCTGATCGCCCGCACGGAAGGGCAGGGGCGTCAGGAGGCCGAGTTCAAGGAAGATCTGGAGCAGCTCCAGAGCCTGTGGGAGACGGTCCAGGTTCGCAACTCCCGCTCGGCGGCGCTGTCACTGCTCTACAAGGAATCGGATCTGGTGCAGCAGGTGGCGCGCGATCTCTTCGGCCAGGGGGCCGAGCACTTCCTGATCGATTCGCGCGTGGAGTACGAGCGGCTGCTCGAGGCTTGCGACTTCCTCTCCCCGGAGCTGAAGGGCCGCATCCGCCTCTACACCGAGGAGGTCCCGCTCTTCACGCGGTACGACCTCGAGACCGAGATCGACCGCGCGCTGGGGAAGAAGGTCTGGCTCAGGTCCGGCGGCTATCTCATCATCGAGCAGACCGAGGCGCTCTCGACCATCGACGTCAACAGTGGGCGCTACATCACGGGGGAGGATCTCGAGGAGACGGTCTACCGCACCAACCTGGAGGCGACCGAGCTGATCGCCCGGCATGTGCGGCTGCGGAATCTGGCCGGCATCATCATCCTCGACCTGATCGACATGCAGCGCGAAGACCACAAGCGCGAGGTCATGTCCCGCATCAAGAAGGCGTTCTCGCGAGACCGGGCGAAGACGAACATCCTGGAGCTGACCGAGCTGGGCCTGGTCCAGATGACGCGCCAGCGCAACCGGGGGACGCTGGCCTCCTACATGAAGGATCACTGTCCGTACTGCAACGGCGAGGGGCGGGTGCTGCGGCCCGATATCGTGGCGGCGCGGCTCTATCGCGAGATCCTCGAGAAGGCGCCACGGGCCAAGGGCGATCTGCTGCTGGTGTCGGCCCACCCCGACATCGCGCAACTGCTGGTGCAGACGCGGGAGGCGAGCCTGCGAGAGCTGGAGGCGCGCCAGGGAAAGCGCATCTTCGTGCGGGCCGAAGAGGGGATGCACCGGGAGCAGTACCGGATCGAAGACGCAAACCAGTAGGGGTTGGGGGTTAGGGGTTGGGGGTCAGGAAGGGCGCCGCGCGTCATGGTTTGGCGACTGCCCTCGAGCGGAGCATTCCCCCCGGGCCGTTCCGCGCTGTCCCGCCGTCACCCGGCTGCCTAACCCCTAACCCCCAACCCCTAACCCCTGCCCCTGATTTCGTTGACTCCGCCCCATCACCGTGTTATCTTGCCGGACTACCCTCGGCGTCTGCCGAGCGTGGGTTCGATTTGTGTTCTTGCCCAGGAGGCAGTCATGTTTGCGGTCATCGAAACCGGCGGGAAACAGTACAAGGTCGAAGTCGGCCAGACCATCCAGATCGAGAAGCTGGAGGCCGAGGTCGGCACGGAAGTCAGTATCGGCCGCGTCCTGCTGGCTCAGACGGATTCCGGAACCAAGGTCGGCACGCCCATGGTGGCGGGCGCCAGCGTGACCGTGAAGGTCAAGGCCCATGGCCGTGGCCAGAAGGTCCTCGCGCAGAAGCACCGCCGGCGCAAGCAGTATCGCCGCCTGCACGGTCATCGCCAGTCCTACACGCAGGTGGAAGTCCTGAACATCCAGGCCTGATGTCGCGAGGTCCGGCCCTTCGACGGGCCTGGACCAGGCATCTCAGCGCCGGCTTTCGGAGGCATCGAAATGGCTCACAAAAAAGGAATGGGGAGTTCCAGCAACGGGCGTGACAGCCACTCCCAACGGCTGGGCATCAAGCGCTTCTCCGGACAGTTCGTTCTGGCCGGCAGCATTCTTGTCAGACAGCGCGGCACCAAGTTCTTCCCGGGCGTCAACGTGAGGCGCGCCAAGGATGACACGCTCTTCGCAACGGCCAACGGCCATGTCCGCTTCGAGACCTTCGGACCGGGCAAGCAGCGAATTGCTGTCATCGCAGACGCGGCCGTCGCCGCGGCTGCGGAGATCGTGGCGGCTGCGGAGATCGTGGCGGCCGAGGCCCCTCAGGCCGAGCCCCCCGCCGCCGTCTAGGTCTTGCCGGCAGTCGGCTCGCGGGCGAGTCGATTCCGCGCAATGCCTGGAGCACGGGCCCGGGGCCACTCGCGCCGGGCGCTCCCGGGGCGGTCTGTTCCGGCGCGGGGAGGCTGCCGTGAACGCGGAGGCCGGCGACCAGGTGG
>CAZSVK010000092.1:15078-16058 GCA_964610245.1 uncultured bacterium | reverse complement strand
GGTCTACGAGTTCTCGCTCGTCGTCTCCAACGGGCAGCTCGACAGCCTGCCCGCCCCGGTCCGGGTCCTGGTCGATCGTCAGGACTGTGCCCCCACGGCGGACGCGCGAGTGCTGGACCGGGCCACGGGTCAGCGCAACGACCCCACCTTGCCGCCGCCACAGGCGATCGTCGGCAGCGGCAACGTCGTTCTCGACGCGACCCTCTCGACCGCGGGCGACGCGGCCGCCGCCGGCCGTCTGTCGTATCGGTGGACCCAGCTGGCCGGCCCGAGCGTGCAACTCGCTCCGTCCTCGACCGCAGCCCAGCCGGTCTTCTTCCCGGATCGTCCGGGAGTCTTCGACTTCGAGCTGGTGGCGATCAGCCCCGCCGGCTGCGAGTCGCGTCCGCGCCAGGTCCGGATGGTCGCGGTCGATTCCCGCGATACGGTGCCCAGGATGGCCTTGCGGGCGTCGGCCTCGACGACGACCGTCGTGGGCGACGACCTGGGCGAAGGGGTCGAGGGCAAACTCACCCGCAGTCTTCTGGTCTCGGTCCCCACGAGGGTCACTCTCAAGGCGATGGTGACCGACCCTGACGTCGCGGCGCCACCGCTCAAGCAGCGCCTGACGTTCGAGTGGTCGCAGGTCGCCGGCCCGGCTGTCCAGCTCACCACGCCGGTGATGGAGAACACCGAGTCGCTCGTCTCCACGGTCCAGTTCGAACCCACGACCTCGAGGGTCCACGTGTTCCGCTGCGTCGTTTCGGAACTGGACTCGAACGGCAGTCCCACCGGCATCTCGGTCGAACGGTCGGTGCGCGTGGTGGTCGATAGCCCCACCCGGCGAGTGCCGCAGGCGGCCTTCGACATCCGCGATGGCGCGACCGGCAAGCTGAAGGGCAGCTTCCCGCTGAAGCAGCCGGGCCGGCTTCCCTCGGTGACGGCGTGGCGCTGGTGCGGCGCGATGGCGTCGGCACCCTGACCCTGGATCGGGTCGCCGC
>CAZSVK010000092.1:0-15068 GCA_964610245.1 uncultured bacterium | reverse complement strand
AGCTGCGGGCGGAGCCCGAGGCACTGGGCCGCGCCCTCGGTGCAGCCCGCCACGCTCGTGGAACTCGACGGTAGCGCTTCCACGCTCGCGGCCGGCGGGGCCCACAGCGCCTCGTTGTTCTACCAGTGGGTGCAGCTCTCCGGGCCGCAGGTGCAGCTCTCGAACCCCTTCTCTCCAGTGACCACCTTCGTGGTGCCCGACGTCGGCGGCAGCCGCTCCTACCTCTTCCAGCTCGTGGTCGACAGCAGCGACAGCCGCAGCGAGCCAGCCGTGGGAGGCCTGGCCGTCTCGGCGCCCACCACTCGGACAGCCGACCTGGCGCTGGGCGGCGGGCTGAACCTCGTCAGCATCCCGTTCAGACCCGGCACCACGCTCGACCTGATCGACGTCGGCGATCTGATACGAGAAACGGGCTCGGCCTTCGTCGTCCGCGTCCAGGGCGGCCGATTCCTGCCGGTCTTCCCGGGCAGCGCCGAGGCGGCCCAGCCGCTCGAGCCGGGCGCGGGCTACCTGGTGTCCCGCACCGGGCTCTCCCGGCGCACTCTCCGGCTCAACGGCCTGGAGTGGTCCGAGGCGCTCCGCCCGCGCTTCCGCAACCTGGCTTCCGGCCTGAACTTCATCGGTTACTCCGCCCCCAGCGCGCCCTCCGACTTCGACGAGGAGGCGCTGCGCCGGACGGCCGGGGCCTCCTGGCTGGTGCGCTTCCAGCTCGACGCGAACGGAGTGGCCCGCAGGCAACTCTACCTGCCGGGTCTTTCGAGTCCTGTTCTCGTGCGGCCCGGCGCCGCCTACCTGATCTCCGTACCGGCGGCGAGGAGCGTCACGCTCCCCGATCCGCCGCAATGATCCGGGTCCCCGGATACCGTCTGCTCTCCCGGGTCGCCTCGGGCGCTTCCGGAACGGTCTACCGGGCAGAGCAGACGGACCTGGCCCGGGTGGTGGCCCTGAAGCTGCTGCGGCCGGGTCTCTTCGGCGAGGAGGAGACCCGGGCCCGCTTCGAACGCGAGGCCAGGCTCCAGGCGAGCCTGTCCCACCCCTATCTCGTGGCGGTCTACGACGCCGGTTTCGCCAACGGGCAGCCGTACCTGGTCACCGAGTTCGTCGACGGCGGGAGCCTGAGGGATCGGCTCGACAGGCCGCCGCTCCTCCCGGTGGCCGAAGCGGCCAGGCTCGGCGCCGAGATGGCCATGGGCCTGGCCTGCGCTCACGAGGCGGGGATCGTCCACCGCGACCTCAAGCCCGAGAACGTGCTGCTCACCTCCGAGGGCACGGCCAAGCTGGCCGATTTCGGGCTGGCTCGTACCGGCGCTCGTGGCTCGCAGACGCTGCAGACCGCTGACGGCGTCATCCTGGGAACCCCGGGTTACCTGGCGCCCGAGCTTCTGGAGGCCGGGCAGCCGACCGCCGCCAGCGACCTCTATGCCCTGGGGGTCATCCTCTTCGAGATGCTCGCCGGCCGGCGTCCCCACGCGAGAGAGGAGCCGATCGAGGAGCTGCGGGCAGCCGCCCGGGACGAGCCGCCGCTCGTCGGCGAGTTCCGGAGCGGGGTGCCGTCCGGCTTCGCGGCGGCGATCCGGGACTGCCTCTGCCGCGCTCCCGGAGACCGTCCCGGCGGAGCTGCCGCCCTGGCGGTGCGGATTGCGCCCTTCGCCTCCTCCGAGCCCGCCGGCGCGACCGTTGCTGGGAGGACGCTCCGGCTCGAGGTCGCGGTCCCGGCGGCCAACCGCGGGCGGCCAGGGCAGGAGACGCGCCGGAATCCGCTGGACCGCCCGGCGTCGAGCGGTCCGGGAACGCGGCGCGCCAGGCGGACGGTGCCGGCGGCGATGGCGGCGATGGCGGCGCTCGCCGGCCTGGCGGCGATCCTCACGCTCGCCCTGCCCGGCCGTCCGCGAGCCGGCCTCCAGACCTCGGCCCTGTCGCCAGCGGCCGGAGTGGCCGTCGTCCCGCCCGCGCCTCTGGCGCCGCCCAGGTGCACCGCGGGGGCGACCGAACTGGCCCTGCGCCTGGCGCCCGGCGAATCCCGCCGACTCGAGCTGACATGGTGGAACCGTGCGACCCCGCTCCATCGATCGAGCACCCAGTTCCGGCCGGTCGCGGGGGCCTTCGAACTCGACGGACTGGAGGCCGACACCCGCTACGCGGCCGAGTTGTCGGTGGCGGGAGCGGCGCCCGCGCCAAGCTGCAAGCTCGTATTCTCCACTCTTGCCCGGGAGGGTTCGTCGTCGCTCTTGTGGCTGACTCCCGCGCGAACGAGCCCCCAGTTCCCGGTGGTCGCGGCCTCGGGCGACTCCGTGCTCGCTGCCTGGTGGGAGGGCGACACCAAGGCGGATGACTGTGCTCTGGTCTCGAGGGCCAGCTCCGACGGGGGAACGACCTGGAGCGAGCCCGAGCGCGTTGCGACGACCTCCGGCTGGATCTCGCCGGTGGCCTTGACGCAGGCTGGCGACGGCTTCCAGCTCGCATGGTTCGATGCCCTCAGCAAGCGCGTCGCCGGCACCTACACCAGCTTCCACGGCGCCGACCGCCCGGGATGGTCTCGGCCTGCGTTCATCGCTCCCGGCAGGCCGCTGGACCGGGCGTCGTTGCTCTTTCCCCACGGGGTAGCCATGCTCGAGGGGCCGGACCCGGCGCAACTGGAGCTGGTGACCTGCATCGGCGGAGGCAAGCCGTGGCCGCACGGGCTGGGGTTGACGCGCTTCGGCGCCGGCGGCGGCAGGGTGCCGCCTCTGGTTCCGCTCGCCGAGATCGTCGAGGACGACGGCGCCACGCGGCTGGCGCGAGTGGGGAAACGCCTGCACATCCTGGAGCGTTTCCGGCCGGACGGCAATGCTTCCGACACCATCCGCTGGACGTGGGTCGAGGACGAAGGCGGGGTGAAACCGGGCGGCTTCGAACAGGTGACCGGGGCGGGCGAGAACGTCGACTCGGCCCCGTCGGTGGCCGCCCTGAACGGCCGCCTTGCGCTGGCCTATCAGTCGAGCGGACTCCTCTACTGCCGGGTTCTCGCGCCTGGAGCCTCTCGGTTCTCGAAACCGGTGAGAGTCACGCAAACCTCCAACGACGGCCTGCTCTTCCGGGAGACCTCCCCGTCGATGGTGAGTACCGGCGGCCGGCTCTTGATGGTCCATCTCGACGGCAATCCGCTGAGTCAGGACTGGCGCCTGCACGTCGCCGAGAGTCCGGACGGCGAGACCTGGACGCGCCGCCGCAGTCAGCCGCTGCCGCGCAACCTGATGACCGACGCCGGCGCCGCGGCCACGTCGACTGCCCTCGTGGCGGTGGTCAGGTACCAGGAACGCGGCGTCCTCTTCGCAAGGTATCCGCTCGACTCCCTGGAACCCCGCTGAGCCCGCGCCGCGGCGGCCCGGGCCGAGCTACAATGATGGCCGGGCGGGAGTCTGCGCCGAGGAACGCCATGCCTTCATCGTCACTGCGGGATCTGCTGGAGGGAAACGACCTCCCGGCCACCGTCGCGGCCCTGCGCGAGGCGGTCGAGGCCAGGGACACCGCGGTGCTCGAGGATCTGGAGCGCCGGCTGGCGCGGCCGGCGCCGGCCGAGCTGCAGGCCGCGTTACTGCTGGCGTTAGGACAGCTCGGGGGCGTCTCGTCGGAGCTGGCCGTTCGCGGCTTCACGAGGCACGCCGACCCCGGGGTGCGCCAGGCGGCCGAGACGGCGCTGCTGCGCCTGACCGCGCCGGGGAGCACGCTGACGCGGCTCGGCGGCCACCGGCCCACGCCGGCGGTCCCGGAACCTGCTCCGAGACCCGCGCTGGCCTCGGCCCCGGCCACTCCCACCACCGGCTCTCCCATCCGCTGGGAGAAGTTCCTGGCCCCCCCGCCGCCGCCGGCTGTCTCAGCCCCGCCGGCCGCGCCCGCGCGCAAGGCTGCTCGCCGGGCCCCGCTTCCCCCGCCGGGGCCGGCCGCTCCTGCCACGGAGCCGGCCCGCCCCAAGCTCCCGCCGATGCGTCGGTGTCCCGTCTGCGGCGAGTCGAGCCCGCGCAAGCTGTCGGCCTGCCCAAGCTGCCACGAGAAGTTCGTCTAGGAGCCTGGCTCCTGGCTGCGCCGGCCTCGCCTGAGTTCGGCCTTCAGCTCCTGCAGGACCTCCTCGGCCACCGCTCGGACCTCGGCCGCCGCGTCGTGGGTGAGCGCCACGACCTTCGCGTGGACTTCGCGATCCGGCAGCGACCGGGCCCTGTGAAGTCCCTCCAGCCGATCGCTCGCGAGATCGCTGTCCATTCGGCGCACCGCCTCGTCGGCCTCCTCACGGTCCTTCCCGGCGAGGCTCGGGAACTGTTTCGGCTGGAACAGGGCGAGGCTCCCCGAAGGGCTCTCGGCCTCGCTCAGCCCCGGGAACAGCTTGGCAGTCAGAGGATTGGCGTCGGTCGCCCGGAGCAGCGCGTACAGCGCGGCCTCGAACGCGACGAAGGGATAGAGCCACCGCTCGTCCACCGTCACGGCGATGTCGTAGAGCCCGTGCAGCAGCGCGGCCAGCACCAGCCCCTCGGCCATGCAGACCGAGGGCCGGGCCCGCCGGAGCTTCGCCAGGGCCAGGTAGTGGCCGAAGATGGCCGAGTAGCCGACGTGACCGAGCACGCAGGCCCAGGCCCTGAGCAGCAGCACCTGAGGCCCGACGGCCGCCATGTAGACCGCGTTCTCGTAGGTCGCGAAGCCGATCGCCGAGGCGGTCGCCAGCAGCACCCCGTCGAGCGAGGTGCGGATGTGCCAGCGGCGATAGACCTCCGAGTACAGGATGAGGAACTTGCAGCCCTCCTCGACCGGCCCGACGACGAGCAGGAAGAAGAGGGCGGTCTTGAGGAAGCTCTCCGGCCCGCCGAGGAAGAACGTCAGCTTCAGGTAGAACTCGAGAAGCGCGGCCGGCATGCAGACGACCATGCCCAGCACGAAGATCCGCAGCATGGTCTTGCGGAAGGGCATGTCCCGGCGAGTCCGCCACCCGAGAAGGAACAGCCAGACCAGGCCGGGGATCATCGCCACCGGGAGGTGAACGAGGACCGTCGCCATCAGGGCCCCTCCTCCGTCTGGCCCGCCGGTTCGCCGGGGGCGCCGCCCGTCAGCGGCGGCGCCGAGTCGAGCTTCTGCCAGTCGAGCTGCCCGATGAACAGGCAGGCATAGTGGTCGCAAACGTCGATCTCGTCGTTCGCGTTCCCTTCCAGCCGCGCGGTGGCGACGCGGTCTTTCAGGACCCAGACGATGATCCGGGTCGGAAACAATCTTCCCCCGGCCTTCAGCTCCAGGTGCAGCTTGCAGGCCCGCCCGCCGGCCAGCTCGGCGTAGTCCATCCGGGCGCTCCGGATGACCACCCCCACCTTCTCGAGTTCCTTCTGGACCCCCTGGGCGACGCCGCGGCCGAACGCCTTCAGGTCGTCGTCGGGCATCGGTTCGGGCATCGGCGCGGCCAGCTTCTTCCACTGGAGGGTGATGCTGTAGCGCATCGTTGGGTCGTCGCCGCAGCGGCTGAGCACCGCCCCGGCCGGGAGCAAGCGCTCCACGGCGAAGGCCTCGGACTCCGCGTCGACGCCGGAGCACGCCTTCAGCTGGTCGGCGAGCCGGCCCGTCTGCCGCCGTCCGACGCGACTCTCGACCGCCGTGCTCACCCCGACGACCAGCAACGACGCGACGAGGAGGATTCCGAGCGTGACGGAGGCCAGTTCCAGCCAGGTCAGGGGACGCTGCTCCTCGTCGATCACCTGGGTGTCGAGCAGCCGGTCAGCGACTCGCCGGCCGTCCTTGCCCCAGAAGACGAGCCCCAGCTCGACGAGGTTCAGCACGGGCACCATCAGCATCGACTGGCGGATCAGCGCCTTGGCCGGCGAGATCCCGCCGAAGCGGTGCAGATCCACCACGCGCAGTCCGGCGCTGCGTTTGCCGATGCCGCGGCCGTCCCGCAGCGAGTCGCGCACGAAGAACAGCACGGTCAGCACGAGCGCCACGCCGCCCCAGAGGAAGGTCATGCTGCGTCCGGCGAGCTGCTGGCCCAGGTAGACCACGGGCAGGGCCACCAGTCCGAGCGCGAACGCCCCGGCCACGTAGATAGCCATGAAATCGGCAAAGAAGGCGAGCACGCGCTTCAACGCAGGCGCCCGGACCAGGCGCAGGCTGCTCTGCTTGCGCTCGACCAGCCCGAGCCGGCACAGCTCGAGCAGATCGCGGGCCATCTCGTCGCCCATCGCGGTCCGGCGCCGGATCAGCTCGTAAGCCTTGTGCCGCACCTCTTCGCTCAGATCGGAGAGCAGCGGCTCGACCAGCAGGGTCAGCTCGCTGCTGTTGAGACGCTCCAGCGCGAAGAGGCCGGCCAGACGCAGCTCGTACTCGCGAGCCGAGAACATCTTCTCCAGCTCGTCGTGCGGGTCGAAGCTGCGATCCGCGGCAGAGAGGAAGAGGATCGCCGCCGCCCGCACGCGGCCGGCGCGGGCCGTCAGCAACTGGCGGATCGCGGGGGCCATCTCGAACGCCTTCAGCTTCGTCAGCGCCTCGACGGCGGTGGCCGCCAACCGCGGCTCGGGATGTTGCAGGAACCGGCGCAGCATGGGCACATAGGTCCGATCGCCCAGCTCGCCGAGGGCCACCAGCACCTTCGACAGCACGAACTCGTTCTTCTCGTCCTCGGTTCGCCCGGCGATGGCGTCGAGCATGTCCTTTCGCCCATCGGCGATCAGCTCGGTCAGCACCCGCAGCCGCACCTTGGGGTTCGGGTCGGTCAGCCGCTCGGGCCCGGCGGGCAGGTCCCGCACGGCGGCCGGCACCTGCTCCGGGAGTTCGGGAACCGCCTCATCGTGGGACAGGGTGGCGAGCAGGCCGGCCACGCCCTCGACGCCCTGGGCGGCTAGCGCCTCGAGCCCCAGTTGGGCCTTCTGCCGCACCATCGGATTGCGATCGGTCAGCGCCCGGCGCAAGAGGGGCAGGGCGACCGGGTCCTCCATCCGGGCGAGGGCGAAGGCCGCGGAGTCCCTCATCGCGACCGACTCGTGCTCCAGCATCCTCTCCAGGCAGAGCAACACCTGTTCCCGATCCAGGCCGGCCAGAGAGAGCGAGCAGTTGGCCCGCACACGGTGGTCCGGATCGGCCAGCAGGCCCAGCAGCGGCACCACGGAGCGACGCAGGTCGAGCGCCGCCGCCGCCAGCACGGCGTTGGCTCGCACGCGATGATCGGGGTCGGCCAGCAGGGGTAGCACCTGGGTCACGTCGGCGGGCTCGCCGAGCTGCTCGAACGCCGTGACCAGCCGGGCCCGCACGCCGGCATCGGTCTCGGCCGTGAGCCGCTCGCGCAACCGCGGCATCAGGTCCGAGCGCCCCAGCTTCGCGGCCTGCTGCGCCGCGGCCTGGCGAACCTCGGCTTCCGGAGAGGCCAGCAGGGCCTCGAGCTGGGCCGACTCGGGCACCGGCGAGAGGCGGGCCGTGACGGTCTGACGGCGGCGCCAGAGCGCCAGCGCCTTCCGGGCCGCGTAGCGCACTCGCGCCGACTCGTCGTGCGAGGCGATCTGCTCGAGCGCGGTCTCCAGGCCCTCCGTCGGGTTCGCGAGCAGCCTTTCGAGCTGCAGAAGCCTCTCGTCCTCGCCGCCGGGCGGTGGCCACTGGAGAGACGCGGCGGCGCCGGTATGCTGGAGTTCCGTCACCTGCCCGGAATCCTAGCAACACTCCGGTGAAGCCGCCATCCGGGGAGCTTGGCCGACCATTGCCGCCGCGGCGGGACGCGGCTATGATCGGCCCACCCGAGGAGGAACACCGATGGCATCGGACATCTACCAGGAGGGCGCACCTCTGACCGCGGAGGGTCTGTTTCAGCTCGTCACCGACGAGGTCCTCCGGGACGGCCGGGTCGAAACGGCCGAGAAGAACGCCGTGCTCGCGTTGGCCGCGCGGCTGAAGCTCGATCGGCACAGGGCCCTGGCCATCTTCGAGCTATCGAGGAAGAAGCTCGAGAGCCGCACGCTTGGCGAGGCGCGGCCGATGGATCGCATCGCCGTCTGCGGCGCGGTCCTGCGCTACATCTTCAGCGATCACCGCTACGACCAGGACGAGGAGGAACTCTTCGCCGACCTGCGCACCATCTTCGGGATCACCGATCCCGAGTACATCACCCTGATGCAGCAGGCCTTCCCCAGGCAGGTGAAGCCTTGAACCGCCGCGTGATTGACGTCCACGTTCACATCCAGCCGTTCGAGACCATGGCCAGCGACTGCGCCGGCCAGATGCTGCCCCCGGAGCAGGAAGAACAGTTCCACGCGCTCTCCCGGGATCCGGAGGCCTTCCTCCAGTTCATGGACAACGAGGGCATCGAGAAGGCATGCCTCATCGTCTGCGTCGCCGAGGCGGTGATGGGCTACTCCGAGGAGGTGAACGCCTGGGCGCACGGATTCGCCCGGGGCCATCGCGATCGCCTGCTGCCGTTCGGCTCGGTCGATCCCACCACCACACCGGACGCCCGCGCCGCGATGCTGCGCATCCTGGACGACTTCGGAATGGTCGGACTCAAGCTCCACCCGCCGCACCAGCTGTTCCGAGCCAACCAGTATCGCGACGGCCTCGAGCCGCTCGCCACGATCTACGAGATGGCCGAGGACGCCGGACTACCCGTGACGATCCACACCGGGTCGTCCATCTTCCCGAGGGCCCGCAACGTCTACGCCGACCCCATCTTCTGCGACGACGTCGCCGTCGACTTCCCGCTTCTCAAGCTCATCCTGGCGCACGGCGGCCGACCGCTCTGGATGCCCACCGCGGCGTTTCTCGCCCGCCGCCACCCGAACGTCTACATCGACCTCTCCGGCATCCCGCCCAGGAAGCTGCTCGAGTCTTTCCCGCGCTTCACCGACCTGGCGCCCAAGCTGCTCTGGGGCAGCGACTGGGCAGGCCCCGGCGTTCCGGGAATGGGCGCCAACCTTCGACAGTTCCTCGAGTTGCCTCTCGACGAAGCGACCCGACAGCAGATCCTCCACGACAACGCCGCCGGGATTTTCGGCCTGTAGAAGGACTGGGAGGCGCTCCGTCGGACAACCCGGACCGCCTGTCCCGTTTGGGCCTCTCCCGGCATTGTGACCGGAGTGCCCGCCACAAGGCGTGCCGGAGTCGATTGTCCGGCCGACACCGGCCACTCGCCCGCCTGCCCGGTTACCACGGTCACCTCAACTCCACAGTTCTGCCGAGTTTGGCTCCGTTCTTGCGGTTCGTCCTCGAGACCGTCCGCCGGCCACGGCGGACATTTTGACGCTGTGCGGCAGAGGGCCGGCCGTGTACGATCTTGCCAACTTCAGGCTCAGCGATCTGATTCATTGTGGCTCCGCCATCCGACGGCTCCATTCCGGAGCCGGCTCGCAGGAAGAGGCTGCCGGCCGGATCGTCCGCTATCTGTACGACAGCCTGGAGATCGGCGGCACCGGTCAGAAAGCTTGCGCCCTGGTCCGCTGCTTCAAGTCGTGCCACTACTCCGAGCTGGATAGCGACCTGCAGGCCTTCACGCGACGGCAGTTCGGGGCGGCAGCCTCGTCCCCCGAGCAGCTCTGCCTGGCGCTCCTCGCCACCGCCGGCGATCGGTCGGAGTGGAATCTGCGCAAGCACTCTTCCAAGCACCGGGTGCTGCTCCTGGGGCCCAACGACCCCGACGCGACCCCGTCCCTGCCCTGGCAGATCGTGCGAGAGATGGGGCTCGATGCCCAGGGTCTCCTGCACCCGGAGCCTGACGAACTGGCCACCCTGGAACAGCGCAGCTACGGGGTGTTCCACATCTTCGACGCCGCCGGCAGTCCTTACATCCCGGATCAAGACGAGTTCGTCGAAGCAGCGGGCGTCCGCTCGGTCATCGGAATCGGGGGAATGCTCTCGTCCGGCTCGATCTTCCAGCTCATGCTCTTCACCAAGGTCCCGGTCCACCGGGACACGGCCGAGCTGTTCCGGACCCTGGCGTTGAACATGAAGGTCGCCTTCCTCTCACTGGCAGGCCAACCCACCTTCGCGAGATGACCCGACGCTTCCACAACCTCCCCGCCAATCCGGCCTCCCCGGCCCCGGCCGGCACGACCGGAACGCTCCATCTCCGATCGATGGTCGCCGCCCTCGAGCAACTGCTCGACGTCTCCGAGCAGATCGCCATGGAAGAGGCCCGGAAGCTCGAACTCGCCCTCGAAGATACCCGGCGGCAGTCGGACAGCGTCGCCGCCTCCGACCGAGCCTGCCAGCAGAAGACCTCCCTCCTGCAGGCGATCCTCGACAGCATGGCCGAGGGCGTCGTCGTCGTGGATGGCCAGGGAGAATTCCTGGTCTTCAACCCGGCCGCGCGCGCTATCCTCGGCGTTCAGCTACCGGACGACGGCATCGCCTCGTGTGCCGAGAACTTCGGTCTCCACAAGCCTGACATGGTCACGCGCTACGAACCGGACGAACTTCCCATCGCCCGGGCGCTCAGGGGCCAGGCGGTCGACGGGGCCGAGTGCTTCGTGCGCAACGAGTCCTGTCCGATGGGGCGCTGGCTGAACGTCAACGCCCGCCCCCTGCGCAGTCGCGACGGCACCCTGGTCGGCGGCCTGGCCGTCTTCCGTGACATCACCGAACTCAAGCGCGCGAGCAGCTGCCTCGAGCGCACAGCCGAGCGGCTGTCTCGCAGCAACCGCGATCTCGAGGAGTTCGCTCTCTTCGCCTCCCGCGATCTCCGGGCCCCGATGGTCAAGCTCCAGGCCAGGGCCCTCGGCATCCAGGAAGCCTGCGAGGGAAGCCTTCCCCCGCCATGCCGCGAGTTTCTCGCCCAGCTGGTGACGGAGGCGGCGCACGTCCAGGACGTCATCGGGCAGTATCTCGAGTACGCCCACGTCTCCTCGCACGGTCCCGAGTTCGCTCTCGTCAGTCTCGACGACGCGGCCAGGGAGGCCACCGCCGCGCTCGAGCCCCGGAGACTGTCGCTCCAGGGCCGGATCGAGTTCGAGCCCCTGCCCTCTCTCGAGGCCGACCCCGGCCAGATGAGACTCCTGCTCCAGAACCTCATTCTCAACGCCCTCCTGGCCCACAGGCCGGACGTGCCCCCCGTCGTCAAGGTCGCCGGCTGCCTCCTCCCCGCCCCCGCCCCCGCTCCGGCCGGCTCCGCAACGAGCTGCCGGCTCACGGTCGAGGACAACGGCCAGGGCTGCGATCAGCGGCTGCTCGACCAGATGCTCGGGTTCTTCCAATGGCGAGAACGCGCTTCCACCAGCACGTGCCTCAGCATCGGCCTGGTCGTCTGCCAGCGCATCGTCGAGCGGCACGGCGGCTCCATCGGTGCCGCCAGCGAGCCGGGCCGTGGCACCGTGTTCACCGTCACGCTTCCGGCTCAACGAGGCAAGAACCTCCGGCCGTGAGCCGGAGTGGCGCGGACCAGTCCCGCCGGGCCCCAGCGCGGGCTTCGCCCGCACTGAGGCTGTAGGCTGTAGACTGTAGGAATGCTGGCCAGAATCTTCGCGTGGTGCGACGACTCTTGCGAGAAGGTGACCAGGAGGATCTTCTGACCGCCCCGGCCAACTTCTGGACCGTCGTCCTCTGCATGGAGGATGGAGCGACTCGCCGCTCGCTGCTCGAGGCGGCCGCCGACGATCTTCGGCTCCAGGCGGTCGCTCCGGGTGACGACCTGCTCGAGCTGTTGGGCCGGCTGAGGCCCGACCTCCTGGTCTTCGCCAGCCCGACCGGAGGCCACATGGGCTCGCTGCGAGGCGTCAGGGCCGCCTGCCCGGACCTGCCGGTGCTGGTGCTCTCCCTGGCCGGCACGCTCGCGTCGGAGGGCTTTCTCGAGCGGTTGGGCGAACTGGGCGTGACGCGCTACGTCACGCTGCCCATCGAGGCCCGAGAATTCGAGCGGCGGCTGCGCCTTCACTTTCTGACCGAGGGAGCGGCGCTCCACGGGGCCGCGGCCTCCCGGCGGTTCTTCCGGGCCGGCGAGGTGCTCTTCCTCGAAAACGATCTGGGCCGAGAGTGCTTCCTGCTGGAGACCGGTCGCGTCCGTCTCGGCAGGCCGCTCGATCGCCATACGCTGCAGCCGGTCGCGGAGGCGGGCCCGGGCGCGTTCGTGGGCGAGCTGGCGCTCGTGGCGGGCGGCCGCCGGACCGCCACCGCCCTGGCCATCGAGGAGACCCTGGCCACCGTGCTGACCGCGAGCAACTTCTCCGAGGTGGCCCGGGCCCGGCCGCGTATCGCGCTGGAGCTGCTCGACCTGTTCGTCCGGCGCCATACCGAGGCCCGCGCCCGCCTGGAGCCGGCCGCCTCCGAGCATCTGGCCGACGACTGGTTCCATCGGGAGGCCGCCCACTTCGCCGCCCGCCCAGGCCCGCGTCCCGAGCTGGCAAGTCAGGAGTTCGAACCCGGACAGGTCGTCCTGGCCCGGGACGACGGCGCCCCCTCGATGCTGTGGCTCACCCGAGGCCAGGTCCGGCTCGCGCTGCCGGGGCACGGCGGTCTGGAGTCGGAGAACGTCACCGTTATCGGACCGGACTGTCCGCTCGGAGAGCTGGCATTCCTGCTCGGAGAGCCGACTGACGCCGAGGCCACCGCCTGTACCGCCGTCACGGCCGTCGTCATCCCGCGCGAACGGTTCGTCGCGGCGATCGCCTCACGGCCGGAGGTCTGCCTGGGACTCGTCCGGAGCGTCGGCCGCCGGCTCGGGTCGCTGACCGAGGCGCTCGGAGTCCGGGAACTCCTCGAGCTGGCCTGACGCCCGGAGGTCGACCGGAGTGGAAGCGCCCGACATCCTTTCCAAGCTGAAGCAGGCAGGCCGGCTCGCGCCCGCCGACCTGGCCAGGGTCACGCGACTGGTCCAGGAGCAATCGAGGTCCCCGGAGGAGGCCCTCGTCGAGCTGCAGCTTCTGCCGGAGGACGAGCTGGCGTTCTTCCTGGGCGAGGCCCACGGAGTTCCGTTCACCAGACTCGGCCGGGTCCGCGTCCCGCCGAGGGCCCTCAAGCTCTTCGGTCTCGAGCGGATGTTGCGGGACCTGCTGGTGCCGGTCGCGCTCCCGGACGGAGGGCTGCTACTGGCTGTAGCCTTCCCGAGCCGGGCCCCGGAGCTGCCCCCGCTGGTCGAGTACTTCCGGTGTCCCGTATCGCTCGCGGTCTCCACGCCCTCCGAGATCCGCGCGGTGCTCGGCAGGCTCCGGGCCGCGGAAGGCCCGCCCCCCGGCCCGGCCGCCGCACCCGCCAGCGACACCGAGCTGCTGCGGGCGCTCGGCCACCTGCTGCTGGAGGCCGCGGAGGGCCGGTTCACTAATGTTCACGTTATGACGGGGGCCGAGGGGTTCGACCTCGGGCTTCGCCGCGACGGCCTGCTCGAGTCCCGGGAGATGCCCCTGCTGCCGGCCGACCAGCAGCGGCTGCTCGACCTGGTCCGGAGGCTGGCCGGATTGGACCCCAGGGACCGCAAGGCCCCGCGAACCGGCCGCTTCAGGCTTCCGGTGAGCGACCGGGAAAGCCTCAACCTCGAGGTCTCGTTCGTGCCCGCGATCGCCGGAGAGCGCCTGGTCATCCGGCTGCTCGAGACGCCGGGCCGGCCGCGCTCTCTGGAGGAACTCGGCTTCGCCGGCCAGGCGCTGGCGCGGATTCGCCGCCTGCTCCTCCAGCCCGCCGGGGGGTTGTTCGTGGTCGCGGGCCCGGGCCGCAGCGGCCGCAGCGCCACTCTGGCGGCCCTGCTGAGCGAGCTACCACACGATCGGGCGGTCTTCTCGGTCGAGGATCCGGTCGAGCAACGGCTGCCCGGCATCCATCAGCTGCAGGTGGACGCCTCTCTGCCCGGAGAGGAAGGCTCCCTGGCCGCGCTCCTGTCCGCGGCGCTGGCGCAGGACGCCGACGCAGTGATGGTGGGCCGCCTGTCCGAGCCGCCGGCGATCGCCGGGGCGGTCTCGGCCGCCTTCGGAGGCTGCCTCGTGCTGGGAGCGGTGACCGCCTCCGACGCGCTCTCGGCCCTGCACCTGTTGCTCGAACGCGGGGCTGAGCCCTTCTTGCTCGGCTCGGCGCTGCGAGGCGTGCTCGCCCAGCGCCTGGTTCGCACGCTCTGCTCGTCTTGCCGCCGTCCCGTGTATCGCATGCCGGAGGAACTGGTCCGGGCCAAGGACCGGCTCGGCCTCACCGGCGGCACCCTCTTCGAGCCGGCAGGTTGCATCCGTTGCGGCCACAGCGGCTGGGCCGGATGCACGGTCCTCGAGGAGTTGCTCGTTTCCTCGCCCGCACTGGCCGAGGCGCTGCACGACAGACGGTCCCACGCCGAACTGCGGCTTTGGCTCGCCGAGCGCGGGCACCGGAGTCTGGCCGCCAACGGCTACTCGCTGGCCCTGGCCGGCCTCACCACGCCGGAAGAGGTCGAGCGAGTCCTCGGCGGCCTCGCCACTGACACCTGAAACCTGGCACCTGAAACCTGTCTCTAGACCGCCAGGAGACAGACGCCGGCCTCGTCGGCCTGGCGCACGACCTCGGCCAGCTCCAGCACGATGGTGCGGCCGGCCTCCATGGCCAGGCACGAGGCCTTGGCCTCGACGAGCGACCGGAGAGTCCCGGGGCCGACCACCGGCATGTCGAAGCGCAGGTCTTGCTTGGGGCCGCTCACCTTGACCGCCACGGTGCCGGCCCCCGCGCAGGCCCCCCCGCGAAGGATGGTGGCGTCGGTCCCCTCGATCGCCTCGACGGCCACGACCACGCCCGCCTTGACCACGACGGTCTGGCCCACTCCCAGTCCGGCCATCTGACGGGCAATGCCGGCGCCGAACTCGACGTCGGCCAGCTCTCGCTCGTCCGCCCGCCGCCGGGTGAGCGGACCGGATTTCGGAATCAGCGACTCGACCAGCGAGGCCGACTCTCGTACTCGCAGCCCGCCGCGTTCCAGCTCGCTTGCGATCACCCGCAGCACTGCGTCGTCGCCGCGGGTCTGGAGGCCGCCGATTGCGGCGGCAAGCGGCTTCTCGACCCGCTCCAGCTCGAAGATCCGCTGCTTCCTCACCTTGCCCGCCATCACCAGCTCGCGCACGCCCTCGGCCACGAAGGTCTCGATGGCGCGGCGGATGTCGCCCGCCCCGAGCCAGAAGATGCGGCTCCGACCTGCTGTTCCTGGGCGT
>CAZSVK010000091.1:1004-16265 GCA_964610245.1 uncultured bacterium | reverse complement strand
GACTGTCCTGCCGCGCCCGCCCCTTGCTCCGGTCTGCGTCGGGGGCGGAGGCATGCTCGGGATGACCATTGCCCACGGCCTGGCTCGGGCCGGGTCCCAGGTCACGCTCCTGGAGGGGGCGCCGTTCCTGGGCGGACTGGTCGGCTCCTGGCGGCAGGACGATCTGGTGTGGGAGCGCAACTACCACGTGGTGTTGCCCACCGACGGCCACACGCTGAAACTCCTGGAGCAACTCGGGCTGGCCGGCGAACTGCAGTGGGCCGAGCCCCGCTCGTCGCTCTACTCCGGCGGCAACATGTATCCGGTCTCGAGCGCTCTCGAGTTCCTGAGCCTTCCGGCACTGGGTCTGCTCGACAGGCTGCGGCTGGCGGCCACCTTCGCCTACGGCTCGTGGGTGCGCGACTGGGAGGCGCTGGAGTCGATCCCGGTCGAGCAGTGGCTGACGCGCCTGTCGGGCCGCCGCGCCTTCGAGAGCTTCTGGCTGCCGCTCTTGCGGGCCAAGCTGGGCGAGAGCTACCGGGAGACCACGGCGGTCTTCATCTGGGCCAGCATCCAGCGGCTGTGCGCGACGCGCCGGGCCGGCCTGGCGCGCGCCGTCTACGGGCAGGTGCGCGGCGGCGGCTATACCCGCATCGTCGAGCGGTTCGAGCGAGCGTTGCGCGACGCGGGCGTGCGCGTCGAACTGGGCTCGCGGGTCCGCGCCATCCGTCCTGTCGCGGGCCACCTCGGCGCCTACCACCGGCGCCTCTTGTGGACCACGGGGCGCGGGGGCCGGAGCCTTTCGGCACCGTGATCGTGACCGCTCCGAGCCGGGTCGCCGCCCGGCTCTGCCCGGACCTCGACGGCGACGAACTGGCCCGCCTCTCCGGGGTGCGCTACCAGGGCCTGGTCTGTGCCTCACTGTTGCTCGAAAAGCCTCTCTGCGACTGCTATCTCACCTACCTGGCCGAGGCCGGGCTGCCGTTCACGGCGGTGGTGTCGCAGAACGCGCTGCTGCCCCCCGAGGGGGTGGGAAGTCACACCCTGATCTATCTTCCGCGTTATGTCCCCGCCGAGCATCCGCTCCAGACGGCCCCGGACGACGAGCTCCGCTCGCTCTTCCTCGACGCCCTCGAACGGGTCTATCCCTCCCTGCGCGGCAATCGCGTCGTGGCCTTCCGCGTCTCGCGGGCGCCCCACGTCTTCCCGATCCAGACACCCGGCTACTCGAAGCGCCTGCCCGGCACCGTGACCAGCATCCCGGGCCTGTACGTGGTGAACTCGGCCCAGCTGGCCAGTTCCACGCTCACCGTCGACGAGACGGTGCGGCTGGGGCGCGAGGCGGTCGAACTGATCGCCGGCAATACCGTACCGGCGAGGCCCGGAGAAGCATGAAACCACCCGCCACGATTTCGATCGATCTGGACAACCTCTGGGCCTACCTGCGAGTGCACGGAGACGACGCCTGGCGCGACTTTCCCTCGTACCTCGACCTGGCCGTCCCGCGTCTGGTCCGCTTCTTCTCCGGTAGGGGCCTGCGGCCGACTGTCTTCGTCGTGGGACAGGACGCCGAACTCGACGAGAACCGCGAACTCTTCGCGCGCCTGGCCGAGACCGGCTGGGAGCTGGGCAATCACTCGTTTCATCACGAGCCCTGGCTGCACCAGCGCAGCCTGGAGGCGATAGACGAGGAACTGGCCCGCGCCGAAGAGGCCATCGAATGCGCAACCGGAGCACGGCCGCAGGGCTTCCGGGGACCGGGGTACGGCCTCTCGGGCAGGCTCCTGCAGTTGCTCCACCGCCGCGGTTACGCCTATGACGCCTCGACGCTGCCCTCCTTCATCGGGCCGTTCGCCCGACTCTACTACTTCCTGCATTCGTCCCTGCCGCCGGAGGAACGCCGCCGGCGCGCCGGCCTGTTCGGCACCCTCTCGCATGGCCTACGGCCGCTGACCCCCTACCGCTGGGCGTTCCAGGGAGGCGAGCTGCTGGAGCTGCCGATCTCGGCTTTCCCGCTGGCGCGCGTTCCGTTCCACATCAGCTACATCCTCTATCTGAGCGAGTTCTCGGCCGCCGCGGCGCGCGCCTACTTCAACCTGGCGTTACTTGCGTGCCGCGCGAGCGGCGTGGCCCCCTCGCTGCTCTTCCACCCGCTGGACTTCCTGGGCGGCGACGAGGTGCGCGGGCTAGGCTTCTTCCCCGGGATGACGCAGCCGGCAGCGGTCAAGCTGCGGCGGGTCGCGGACTACGTGGATGATTTCACTCGTTCGTTCGAGGCGGGCCCTCTCGGCGAGCTGGCCGCGTCGCTGGCGGTGCGCGCGAGCAGCCTGCCGACCCGTGTGCTGGAGGATTGAGTGGTGCTCGAATTGCGCCACACATGCACAACGCGGGCAGTACCCGCAAACCAGGACGGGTATCACAGAGGCACAGAGGCACGGAGGCACAGAGAAGTAGGTAGTCCTCCTGGTATCGACTCCCCTTCCGTGTCTCTGGGTCTCTGGGTCTCTGTGATTGGCCAACCTCGTTCCACCGTCGAAGCCTCGCGTCCTGCGACGACTTTCGCCAGTAGCGGCTCTGGGCCCCCTGTGTCCGAGAAGGCCGCCGGGCCTTCACCGGCTGTGAGCCGCCCTCCTCTCGACCCCCTGCCCGTCACCGTCGTCGTGCCCTGCTGCGACGAAGAGCCGGCGCTGGCCCGGCTGGCCGCGGCACTCGAGAAGCTCGAAACGCAGCTGGCTCCGCACCATGCGCCGGTCTTCCTGCTGATCGACGACGGCAGCCGCGACGGCACCTGGGACGCCATGCAACGCCTGTTCGGCTCGCGGCCGGGGTACCGGCTGCTGCGTCATCCGTCGAACCGTGGGCTTGCCGCGGCGATCCGCACGGGTCTGGAGGCGGCCGCCACCGAGGTGGTCTGCTCGCTCGACGCCGACTGCACCTATGACCCGAGCCAACTGCCGAGGCTGCTGGCGATGCTGGGCCCGGACGTCGATCTGGTCACCGCCTCGCCCTACCACCCGGACGGCGGCGTCGAGGGCGTTCCCGGCTGGAGGCTGCTCCTCTCGAGAGGCCTGTCGAGGCTCTATGCCCTCGTGCTCCGACACCGGCTCCACACCTACACGAGCTGCTTCCGCGTCTACCGCCGGGAGAGCGTGCTGCCGCTTCCGGTGTGTCATTCCGGCTTCCTGGGCGTGGCGGAACTGTTGGGCCGGCTGGACCTGGCGGGAGGCCGGATCGCCGAGTGCCCGGCGGTGCTGACCTCGCGCCGTCAGGGCCGCTCGAAGATGCGCGTGCTGCGCGCCATCCTCGGCCATGTCGGCCTGCTCGCGGCCTTCGCGCTCGAACGTTGGCGGCGGGGCCGCGCAGAGGGGGCCGATGCAGGCAGGCCTTGAGCTGCTCCCGGGAACGCTGGATTGGAACCGGTACTTCTTCCCCTACGGCACGGGGCTGGAGTTCGTCTGGTTCGACCTGCTGGGGTTGCTGGTGATCGGCTGCTTCTTCGACTTCAAGAGGCCGTGGCGGCTGCGGAACCTGGACCTGCTGATGATCTGCTGCTGGGTGCCGCTGGGTGACTACGAGAAGGGCCATCTGCCGCTCACGGTCGTCCTGGGCTATCTTCCCCTGTTCTACTTCCTGCCCAGGCTGCTGCATCAGGTCGGGCGCCGCGCCGAGGAGCCGTGCGTCATCAACTACGGCCCCAGGGCGCTCGCGCTCTTGACCGGCATGGCCATGCTGTACGGCGTGGGCCTGTCGCTCGTGGCCCCGTTTCCGTACGCCAGCTGGAAGGGCGCCGACAAGCTCGCGCTCTCGGACTCGGCCGTGGCGGGCATGCTCGGCGCCGGCGCGCTGCGCAACGGAGCCATCCCGTACGGCAACTTGCCCGATCACCGGGACGACTACGGGGCAGCCTATTACTACTCGTATCTGCCCTTCATGTTCCTGGAGGGCGACCAGAGCTACTTCTTGCACGAGTACGGGGCCCCGGCCCGGGCGCTGGCGATCGTCTGCCAGCTCGCCGCAACCCTCGGACTCGGACTCCTCGGCTGGAGGCTCAAGAACGCGCACTACGGCCTGGCGCTGGCCTTCGCCTGGGCCTGTCTGCCGTACTCGCTGACCAGCGTCTACTGGGCCCAGACGGGCCACCTTCTCACGGGCGCCTTGCTGCTCTGGTCGTGCCTGGCGCTCAGCGTCTCGCACCTGCTCGGAGCGGCGGTGCTGGCCTGGACCTCGGCGGCGGCCTTCTTCCCCGTGTTCTTCATCCCGGCGTGGGCCGCCGCGTCGAGGGGGCGCAATCGGGTGGTCTTCCTGGGCATCGTCCTCGGCCTCGGGCTGGCCTTGTGGCTCCCGATGCTCGATCAGCCGGATGGCCTTCGCAAGTTCTTCGATTCGACCGTGTACTACTACCAGATGATGAATCGGGGTGACTGGAGCCCCTGGGTACAGCACCCGATGACCCTGCCGGTGAAGAGCTTCTTCTCGTGGATGTTCCTGCCATTCGTGGCGTGGGTCTCGTGGCAGGCGCGCGGACGAGGTTTCGTATCGCTGATGGCGCTCACCGGGGCCATCGTGGTCTTCACCCAGTTCTTCAGCTTGCACGCGCCGGGGCGCTACCAGCTCTGGATGATGCCCTTCCTGCTGCCGGTGCTGCTCCTGGGCACGAACCGGACGCGGTTCGAGGGCAGCGTCGTAGACTCCGCGGTGCCGGCGGACGCCCGCGCCCCGTGCCTAACCCCTAACCCCTAACCCCTAACCCCTGCTTTCCCGATGCCCCCCGGCCACCGTCTTCTCAAGCTTGCCCTGGCCCTGGTCGCGCTATTGCTCGGCGCGCTCTGCGGGCTGCTGCTGGCCGCCTACCTGAACGACGGCCGGCTCGACGGCGGCGGGCTGACGCTATCGAACTCGTCGAGGTTGGCGCGATGCCTCGAGCAGGAAGACAGGCTCGTGGTGGAGCCCGTGGGGGCGGTGCGCTGGCAGCGACTCCTGCGGATCTCCAACGACGGGCGGCGCGCGGCGAGCCAGTTCGTCACGCGCCTTCCCGCACTCGACTTCCTGCCGTTCGACGTGGCGGGCCCGCTGGGTCGGCCGCTCAAGACCCGAGGGAGTCTGGACAGGGAAGGGCTACTGCTGACGATTTCGCTAGACCCGCCCCTGGGCCCCGGCCGGACCCTGCACCTGGTGCTCGTCAGCAGGACCCGCGGGCTCGTGCGCGCACCGTATCCGGGGGCGTCCCGGGCGCGGCTGGAGCTACCGGTCTCGTGGCTGACCCGCGAGGTCGACCGGTGCTCGCTCTCGGTTTGTCTGCCCAGCACCGATGCGGCCGAACTGAGCGCCAGCGGCCCCCCCTGGGACTCGGTCGCGACCGGGACCCTCGGAACCGAGGTCGTCTGGAGAAGCGTGCCCTCGCTGCTGCCCGCGAGCGTGATCGGGCTCCAGTTCCCCGCTTCGATTCTCGGCGCGCCACCGCTGCCCGACCGACCGTTCGAGCAGGGTAGGCTCCGGTTTGCCCTGGCGCTGCTCTTCGGCCTGAGCGCGGGCCTTGCGCTCGCCGCCTGGCGCGCTCCACCCCGGTGGCACGAGACGATCCTGGCCGGGGTGATGGCGCTGCAGTTCGTGCTGTTCTTCCAGCCGATGCTGCTGGAAGACAACATGGCCTATCTGGCCTACGCCCGCAGCATCCTGTGGGACGGCGATCTCGACCTGGCCAACGACTACCTGGTCCACAACGCCTATTCGATCTTCGCCCCGAAGCCGACCGAGCCGCCGGGCCCCACGGGCGCCTCGCTGATGCTGGCACCGTTCGTGGCGGCGGGCGGGCTGCTGCGCTGGGCGGCTGGGCTGTCGGGCTGGATCTATCCGGCCAACGGATTCTCGTGGCCCTATCTCGCTGCGGTCGGGACGGGCGGCTTCCTGTATGCGTTCCTCAGCCTGCTGCTGTGCTACAGGATGGCGGCCCAGATCGTGGCCCCGAGGCCTGCGCTGGCCGCCACGCTCGCGGTGGCCACGGGCACCAATCTCTTCCTGGTGACCTTCTTCTGGACGGCGAGCACGCACGCCCCGTCGGTCTTCCTGGTGACGTCATTCATCTATGTCTGGTGGCGTTCCCGGGAGGGCAGGAGCCCGGCAGTCTGGGCGCTGCTCGGGCTGGTGGGGGGGCTGGCCACGCAGACCCGCTACCAGAATGGTCTGTTACTGGCGCTGCCGGTGGTCGACTTGCTGAGATGGCCGGCCGGGCCTCGCGGGCGGCTGAGAGACGCCCTGGGCTCGCTCGGCTTCTACGCCGCGGGCGCGGTGCTGGGCGCATCCTTCCAGGTGATTGTCTGGGCCCTGCTCGAGGGCAGTCCCATCGTCGACAACTACGGGGTCGGGCGCGACCGCTTCTCGTTCCTGGCCGAGCGCTTCCGGAAGCTGCTGCTGGGTCGCGGGAAGTCGTGGGGGGCCGATGGCCTCCTGACGGGAATGCCCTTGCTGGGGCTGGCCTGGCTGTCGATGCTCGGCCACTGGCGACGCCTGACGGGAACGGAGCGCTGGCTCGGACTCTTCCTGGCCGGTCAGCTCGCGGTGGTCGCCGCCTACGAAACCTACTGGGGAAAGCTGCTCTACGGCTCGGCCTACCTCGTCAACTGCTCGGTGGTGGCAGTTCTGGGGCTGGCCTGGCTGTTGCGGTCGGCGCGCCGTCTGCGCGTGCCAAGACTGGTGCTGGCCGGCCTGCTGGCCGTGGGGTGCGCGTGGCATCTCGGCCTGGAGGTCAAGCAGCAGGCCTTCGAGCAGCTCAGCTTCCCCGGCGGCACCTCACTCGCGGAGAAGCTGACCTCGCTCTGGCAGCTTCCCTCGTCCATCGAGCTGGGTTATCTGCGCGCCCAGTCGGGCAACTTCGGCCATCCCGTCAGAGAGTTGCTCACGCCCGGCGGAGAGTTCCTTCCCTGCGCTCTGTTGCTGGCGTCGACCGCACTCGGAATGGCGCTGGCGATGCGGGCCAGAGTCGGACAGGGTCAGGCGGTCTGGCTCGCCGGCCTCCTCGCTGCCTATCTGCTCCTGGTGGACGCGGCCGGCCTGGTTGCCGCGTCACGGGGGCGGGCCGCGACCGGGGTCCGGCTGTTCGAGAAGTCGAGCGGTGCGGTGCACAGTCTGCAACTGGTGAGGTCGGCCACCGGTTCGTGGGTGCAGCGGGCGATCGGCCCCGGCTCGTATCGCTCTCTGGTGTTGATCACGCACTTGATCGAGGGGAACGGGCTCGCTCAGGGTGAGGTTGTGGCCAGGCTCCAGGCCAAGGTCGAGGGGCGGCCGGTGGTAACCGTGCCGCTACTCGCGGGCGTGGACACGGCGGACGCCGCGGCACTTCGGCCCGAGACCCGTTCGGGTCTGCGCCATGACGTGCCGTGGTCCCGGGTGGTGCACCAGTGGCGGACGCGGGACGGTTCCGCGCACTACTACTGGGGCTGCTCCTACGGCGTGACGGTGCCGCTTCCGCCCGGACCGCGGGTCGAGAGTCTCGAGGTCCAGCCGGTGAGCACCGGCTGCCGGCTGGCTGTGACCGATGCGGTCTTGGTGGGACAATCGGCCCCTCCCGGCAGTTTGTTTGCTAGGGACAGAGACCGGGGATCCGGGCAACGCGGATCCGGGCCTTGATCTTGATGGCGCCGTCCCTGACGAAGAAGACCGGGAAGAGAAAGTTGTGAGTGTGCTCGACGTAGATCGTGACCGAGCCGAACTTGCTGTCGAAGTCGGCGTCCGCGGCCTGAGTGAACACCGTGATCTCGTTGCTAGCCGAGACGGCGGTGGCGCCCGCTGTCTGCTTGATCGGGTTGACCGGGCCGTGGCCGCGCACGATGAGCTGCTTGATCTGATCGTCGGAGTAGACGGGAGTGCCGGCGTCGTCGCCGCGGGCCTGCATGGCCGCCCGCGCGCCGTCCCTGAGGCCGGCCTGCGTCCCGATGTAGTCGTAGAGGTAATAGCCGAAGTCGGTGATTGCCACGAACAACGTGAGAATCAGCGGCAGAACGATGGCGAACTCGGCCAGCGACTGGCCCCGGGCCGAGGGTTCGCGGACGGGCGCCCGGAGAACGAGAACTGGCCGGGAGAAGCGGTTCTTCACGATGAGTTCACACTCCAGCGGAGACGGTCGGCTCCAGGGGACGGTGGCTCGCGGGGAGGCCCGATCCTCGGGCAGGAAGCCCACAAGAGATATACTACCACCATCGGCGGCGGGTGCCGTCCGAGGTCTACTCGAGCGGAGCACCCGGGAGCCGGATTCCGGCGCCCGGACCTGGCGGCCCGCCAGGCGCAGGTCGCACCGGACGCAGTCGGGCCACCACGACGGGGAGGGACACCCATGGACAGCAGGCACCGAGTTAGCTGGCCGCGAACGCGCCGACGCGAGGGCGGCATGATGGTCTTCTTCGTCCTGATGCTGGCCGTGCTCTTGATCATCTGCGCGCTGGTGATCGACATGGGGACGCACTACTCGCTGAAGGCCAGTCTGCAGATCTTGGCCGACTCGGCGGCGCTGGAGTCGCTGGCGTCGGTGGATCCGGTCCTGACGCATGACCAGGAAGACGCGGCGATCCGGACGTTCGTCACCAACATCACGGAGGCCAACGGCCGGCCGGCGGCGCTCTTCCGGGTGAAGACCTATGCGTGCGACGCCTCCGGCAGGGCCTGCGGTTACGCGATGACCGACCTGGGCCACACGAGCACGCTGTCGACCGAGCTGATCAACTGTCCGGCCCTGTCCCGCGCTCCGTCCCTCCAGGCCGAGGAGCTGCTCTCGCCGGCGGGGCCGCTCTCGTGGGAGCGGATGGCGGAACGAGCGGACCCCGGCGACGCGGCGGTGGCCCTGGCAACCCTGGGCACGGCATCGGTTCGCCGGGTGCCGACCTGGATGCAACCGGGGGCGCTGAACCTCGCCGGTCTCTTCGACGGAGTCGGCAACACGGGGGTAGCGAGCGGCCACGCGGGCTACGGCGTGCCGGCGACGATCGCTCAACCGACCAATGGAGACGTCTGCCGGGTAGAGGTGAGCACGACGGTCGACAGCCCCTCGTTCTTCGCCAGCCTGGTGAACCTCTCGATTTTCAAGATCGGGATCTTCGCCGCGGCCCAGCGTAACTACAACACCCAGGCGCCGGTGGCCCGCAACTGCGCGTTCTACGGCCAGAACGACGTCTGGATCCACGGGAACAGCGCAAACGCGATCGACAGCTACGACTCGAGGCTGGGCACGACCTACTTCTCCCAGCGCACGCACACCGACGTCGCCGGACAGGCCTACGCCCGCGAGATGGCGGTGGGTTGCAGCGACGGCGCGTTCCGCTACAACGGCAACATCAACCACCACGGGGGCTCCTCGGCGGTCGGCGACATCACCATCAGCGGCAACTCGTTCGACATCTTCGGCAATCTGCTCACGGCGACGAACACCGATCCCACCGGCTTCACGTCGAACATCCACGCAACGACCTACCCGGCGGGAACCGGCACGATCCAGAAGAACGCCAACGTTGCGCCGCTCAACCTGCCCCCGGTGGATTTCACGGAGGCCTGCCTGCTGCCACGCATCTTCGCCTACTGTGCCGCGACCAACCCCGTCCAGTCGCACAACGACAACTCGGGGCACATCACCGGGTACTTCAACTCGTCGCAACTGTCGACGAACAAGGTGCTGACCAACTCGACCGGGTCGGGCCCGGCGACCGCGTGCGACGGCAGCTCCAACCGCAAGACGATCTGCCTGGATGCGGGCTACACCTACTACTTCAAGGGGATCGACATCGGGAACACGACCGACCTGTCGATCCGGGGCACGTCGGCCTACAAGACCATCATCTATCTGGATGCGGACAGCTGCGGGAGGATGTTCAAGATCCGTGGTCAGACGCGATTCGGCACCAGCAGCGACGCCGCGAACGTGCTGTTCTACGCAGGCTCGAGCACGCTCAACCTGCCGGCGGACTGTCCCACGGGGCCCGAGATGTCGATCGGTGGCGCCGGGACCTTCGTGGGCGATCTGTATGCCCCCGCCTTCGACCTGAAGATCGGCGGCGGCGGCGGGCCCGACAACGGCGATTTCTACGGGCGCATCCACTCGAAGTCGATCGAGATCGGCGGCAACCAGTCGTTCCACTACGACGAGGCGATCGGGCCGCTAGCCAGCTCGGGCGCCAGCGTCGCCGTGGTCACCAAGGTGATCCTCGTCGAATGAACGTCGAGAGCGAGTTTGGCCCGGAAACCCGCGATTCAGGGCCCGGGACTGGGAGCGCGACCGAGGCACGGCGTGCCGGGGCAGCCAGCGATCGCGAGGTGAAGCGCTACTTCGAGCGTCACGGCGAGCCGGACTTGCTCCCGCGGCTTTCGAGGGGCAGGCTCCAGGCGGCCATCCGGCGCGCGGCGCACACGGCCCTGCGGAGCGCACCTGGACCGATCCTGGACGCCGGCTGCGGCGACGGTCAGTTGCTCGAACTCCTGAAGGGTGAGTTTGCTGAGGGGCTGCTGGGCTGCGACTTTGCCCTGCCGGTCGTGCAGGTGGCCCGGGAGCGGATGGCAGGTGGCGCCCGGTTCGCGGGCGGCAGATTGCAGGCCTTGCCGTTCCGGCCTGGCTCCGTGGGCAGCATCGTCTGCATCAACACCCTGTACAACTTGCCGTCCCGGGATGGGCTCGCCGAGGCGCTGGCCGAGTTCGCCCGGGTGGTTCGCTCCGGAGGGCGCCTCGTCTTCGAACTCCGCAACCCCCTGCATCCGCTGATCCGGGCGCTGTTCTGGTGGAACCGGACCGCGGAGCACCCGCTGTGGACGCACGGGCTGCGGGAGGCTCGCCGGTGGCTGACCGACTGTGGCCTCTCGCTGTCGGCGGTCGTACCGATCCTGGGGCCATGCCCATCCCTTTCTCTGGCCAACCTGGTCATCGCCGACCGGCCCTGACCATCCGGTTCGATCCGCGCCGGCCCTGACCGGCCTCCCCCCAACCAAGCCCGTGTTCCGCTGTCCGCAATGCTCCGCCGAGGTGCCCACCGGGGGCCGGCACTGCCCGTGCTGCGGCAAGACCTTCCTCACCGCCAGGGGCTCGTGGAAGAAGGACGAGGGCCGGAAGGTGGAGTTGCAGGGCCGGGAAGAGCTGGCCCTGGACGTCGCGGCCGTGGACGGTGCCGTGGGCACGGTGGAAGCCAGCGAGGAGCTGGACTGGCGAACACTCTCCGGCGGCGTCGCGATCCTGGTCTTCGTCGCGCTGGTGGGACGGTTCACCTTCCAGACCATCGCCGGGAAGAGCCAGGTTCGCAGTCAGTGGGTGGACGCCGAGGGCCGGGGCCGGGTCGTGCCGCTCCAGCAGGACACGCCGGAGGGCTCGGTGGTCGAGATCTACACGACCGATATGCGGCGCTATCCCCGGAAAGTGGAACTCACCGGGAAGCTGACCAACCGCCAGGACCGGATCATCGCGCGCGCAGAGGTGGTCACGACCTTCACGGGCAGGGATGGAAAGGTGCTGGGCGTGGCCACGGGAGTCGTCTCGAACGTGCCTCCAGGCGAGGCGATCGTGTTCAAGACGACGGGGAAGGTCCGGATCCGGGGAAGCCAGGCGCAAGGCCTTCGCTGGAAGACCGCCGTGGGGAAGGTGGAGCTGGGAGGATACGGCCAGACCGGCACGCGATGAGGAAATCGGCGCGGGAGATTGGCCCGATGGGATAGGTTTCAGGTGTCGGGGGTCAGGTGTCAGGGACCAGGCATCGGGCGTCAGGGGGATGGCGCAGGACTTGCTAGGCTGGCGGGGCACCTCCCCCCAGTGGTTTCATGCTGGCTTGAAATGAGTCGCTTCTCGTCACACGGCACAAGAGACCGGCGGTCGGGGCCCTCGGATGGGCCTGTCGGGCAGCGCGGAGTAACGACCTCGCGTCGCGGGCGGGGCCGCCGCGGGCCGAAGGGGGCTGCGAGCCGCTGGGGCGGCATTCTGATCTTCGCGGGGCTGATGCTGTTCGTGCTGGTGGGCGTGGCCAGTCTGGCGGTGGACGTGGGGTTCCAGTACGCGAGCAAGGCCTCCGTGCAGGTCCTGGCGGATGCCGCGGCGCTCGAGGCGCTGGCCTCGGTCGATCCGGAGCTGTCCTACGTCGAGGAGGACACCACCATCCGCAGGTTCGTGGCGAACATGAGCGAGGCCAACGGGTTCGCCAGGGATCTCTTCAGGGTGAAGACCTACGGCTGCGACTCGAGCGGGGGTTCGGCTGGCTGGGGCACGACCGATCACGGGCACGTCAGTGACTACCCCAGCGAGTTCATCGACAAGGGCGACGGGACCACGCACATCGACCACTCCGGCCGTCGGGTGCCGAGCCGGCACTCCCGGCTCCCGAGGCCGGGGGGCGCGTCGATGGCCGAGTTGCTCGCCGCGTGGGCTCGGCCCGATTCGAGAGGGGCCCTGCCGCTGCTCGGCGCCCCCGGCGTGAGAGTGACGATGCGGTTGGTGGGGCCCGACCTGCCGGTGTGGATGCTTCCGGGTGCCATCAATCTGGCAGACTCGGGCGGCCACGATGACGGAGGGGACGACGGCGGCGGCGGCGCGACCGGCCACTATGGCTACGGGGTGCCCTCGGTGATTCCCCCGCCCACTCCGATCGACATCTGCCGGGTCGAGGTGAGCGCAACGCTCGAGAGCCCCTCGTTCTTTGCCAGCATCCTGCGGTTTGCGAACTTCCGGCTGGGCATCTACGCGGCGGCCCAGCGCAACTACCTGGTGAGCACGACGAGCCGCAACTGCGCCTTCTGGGCGCAGCAGTCCTTCTCGGTCCGCGGCGTCAGCAAGAACTGCATCGACAGCTACGATTCAACGCTGGGAGACTACTTCACCCAGCTCGCGGCCTGCGGAGCGGCCTGCGACGTCCCGGGTGCGCACGGCAGCAACTGCACCCGCTACCTGGGCGGCGAGTCGGGCCTGTGCAGCGACGGCACTCTGTCGTTCAACGGCAACGTCACCCAGATGAGCGATCTCTCGGCCGTGGGAGGCGTGTCGATCTCGGGCGGCTCCTACGACATCTATGGCGACGTGGTCACCGGAGGCGCCTTCAGCGGCGACGGCTCCAACGTCCACGGAACGGTGGTGGAGGGCGCGCCCGTGACGGCCCTCACGGTGCCCCCTGTCTCCTTCTCGCTGCCCCCGAGCTACCCCGACGTCCGACTGGTCAACGACAACTCCACCGCGAACATCACCGGCTACGTGAACACCTCGTCGCTGTCGTCCTACACGTTGACCGACAAGACGGGCACCGCGCCGAACCCCGGGTGCGACCCGCTGGCACCGGCGGATCGCAAGGCGATCTGCCTGTCGGCGGGAAAGGTCTACTACTTCCGCACGATCGCGATCGGCAGCAGCAGCAACGTCCGTCTGGTCGGCAGCAGCGCCAATCCCACCATCCTCTACCTCGACAACTACTCGAGCAGCAGCGCCTTCAGCTTCAACGGGGGTGTCTTCAACGCTTCGGGGCAGCCCAGCAAGCTCGTCATCCGGGGCGCATCCTCGACAGGGCGGCTCGACGGGACGCTGGGCCTGACCGGCAACTCGTCGATCCACGCCGACATCTACGCGCCGGGTTACACCGTCACCCTCACCGGCGGCGGCGGCAGTGAAGATGGCGACGTGTTCGGCCGGATCTACGCCAAGGCGATCGACGTCCGCGGCAACCAGTCGATCCACTTCGACGAATCGCTGACGCCGATCGACGCCGGCATCACCTCCAGCGTCTCGACGCTCAGCAAGGTGGTGCTGGTCGAGTGAAGTTCGGAGACACTAACTGACCCCGCGTGCGCAAATTCACTACCCATGCGGCATCCGGGCGGCACCATCCGTTCAGGGTCAGGTAGGTGTCCCCAAGATTCGGTTGCCGGCGGAACCCAGAACCGGCTATATTCGTGAGTGAAGCCCGGCGCGACATTGCGTCCGGTCGCCGACCAGTTCACCGGGAGCCCCGCCGCGGGCACTCCAGCCTCAGCGAGGAAGGTGCGAACGATGTTCGAGAATCCAGAGATCAGCAGGACCTCCGACTCCGATTCGGCCTGCCAGCCGTTCCGCGGCACTCCGGCCGAGGGTTCCCCGAGACGCTTTCGCCGGCTGGGTCAGTCGACAGTCGAGCTGGCGCTGATCCTGCCGCTGGTGCTGGCGCTGCTATTCGCCATCATCGACTTCGGCTACTACCTGTTCGTGAACATCAGCGTGAACCACTCGACGCGCGAAGGCACGCGCATCGCGGCGATGAACAACCGCACTCGAACGCAGATCGAGGCGTGGATCCGGCAGACCTCTCCGGGGCTCGATATTCCCTCGTCGCCGAACGCCATCAGCATCACGACGATGGCCAACGACCCCGAGTTCTCCGGAAACCCTCCGACGGTCACCGTGACGGTCAGCTTCCAGCACCAGTTCCTGGTACCGCTGTTCATGATCGGCAAGAACTCCGCCAGCGTGTACGCGACCTCGAAGTCGATCGTACAGACCTTCGAGACCGCGACGCATGTTATGTTCTGAAAGACAGGGGTTAGGGGTTAGGGGTTAGGAACGGCGCAGCGTTCGGACCCGGGTCCAGGGCCGGGCACCGGTCCTGGCAGGGGCCCGGGGACAGCGTCCCCGGCAGAACTCGTACCAGCGCGGCTTCCCACCTTCCGCGCGCGCACCCTACCCCTCCTGATCCCTGATCCCTGACCCCTGACCCCTGATATAATCCTCCCAGCCGGATGCCGAGGAGGCGGGTCGCCTCCTCCCGGATGCTCGCGCGTCCGCTGCCCGGCCGCGCCACGTGAGGAGACTGCCGCATGCTGAATCACGGTCAAGACGGTTCCATGTTCCTGACCCGGGCCCAGCTCCAGGCAGAACTCGACCGCTGCGAGTTCTGCGAGGACAAACCGTGCCGGGAGGCCTGCCCGGTCAATTGTTCCGCGGCCGACTTCATCATGGCGGCGCGGGTCGGCCAGGACTGCGACCTCCAGCGCTCGGCCGGCCTCATCATGAAGGACAACCCGCTGGGCGGCGTCTGCGGGATGGTCTGTCCGGATCGTCACTGCATGGCGGCCTGCTCGCGGAAGCTCTTCGACGGGGCCATCCAGATCCCGATCGTGCAGGCGAGCCTGGTGCAGGAGGCCCGCCGACGCGGCGGCATCCCCGCGTTCCAGAAGCCCAAGCTCAACGGCCAGAAGATCGCCGTCGTGGGCGGCGGCCCCGCGGGTCTCGGCGCGGCAGCGGCCCTGGCCCAGATGGGCTACGAGGTGGACGTCTACGAGGCCCGCGCCAAGCTGGGCGGCCAGGCAGGCTTC
>CAZSVK010000091.1:0-994 GCA_964610245.1 uncultured bacterium | reverse complement strand
CCAGGTCCTCCAGAAGGTCCGCCGCGGCGACGCGGACGTCCTGACCGATCCCGTGGCGTCCCCGACGGGCTTTCCGTTCAAGGTCGTCGCGCTGGAAGGGACGCTCTCCCGGCAGGACGTCTACGAGGCACGCGCCAAGCTGGGCGGCCAGGCAGGCTTCATCCCGCCGCACCGCCTGCTGCCCGAGATGCTGCAGGCCGACATCGAGTTCGCGCTGTCGCTGGGAGCCATCCACGCGAAGACCGGCACGCGCGTCGACGATCCGAAGGCACTGCTCGGCAAGGGCTACGCCGCGGTGCTGGTGGCGGCCGGTCTGTGGAACCCCATCTCGCTCGGCATCCCGCACGAGGAACTGGCGGTCAAGATGGTCGACCTGCTCGGCAACCCCGAGGCCTATTCCTTCGCCGGCCGGGTCGCGGTCATCGGAGGCGGCGCCACCGCGCTCGACTGCGCGGCCACGGCGAAGCGGCGCGGCGCCAGCCACGTCGAGATGTTCACCCTCGAGACGTTCGCCGAGATGCCCCTCGAAGACAAGGAGCGTCACGAGATCCTGGAGAACGATCTGGAACTGAGCGGCCGCATCCGCGTCACCGCGATCCGCGCGACGGCGGGCAAGCTCTCGGGCATCGAGACCCGCAAGATCGGTCTGCCCACCGGCGAGAAGTTCCACCCCGCCAAGGTGGTCGACGTGGCCGGCACCGACTGCCGGCGAGACGACATCTCGGCGGTCATCGTGTCGATCGGCATGCGGGCTGGCTTCAAGCGCGATGAGACGCCCGGCCTGTTCTTTGCCGGTGACGTGGTCAACGGCCCGACGACCGTGGTGGAAGCGACCGCCGCCGGCAAGAACGCGGCCGTGGCCATCGATGCCTACGTCAAGAAGGCCGCGCAGCCGCAGTTCGCAAAGGCCCTGAAGTCGGTCCACTCGCTGGGCGGCTTCGTGGCCAAGCCGGTCTCGCTCGAGACGGACTTCTTCGGGCGGCGCATCCTCTCG
>CAZSVK010000090.1:14132-16292 GCA_964610245.1 uncultured bacterium | reverse complement strand
CGGGGCGATCGAGCCGGGCAACGCGAGCGCGAGGGCCCAGGGCCAGCGCTTCGGCACGGGCGTCCGGATGGCGGCGGTCGCGGAGGGGACCCTCGAGAGCGACTCCGGCCGCGCCGCCCTGATCCGCGAGACCGAGGTGAGCGCTGCCCGGCCGGGACGAGCGGGAGGCCTGATGCCGGACGCGCTTCCGTCGGTCGCAAGCGCCGTGGCATCGAGCGGGTCCGGCTCGGCCACCGCGACCCCGGCGCCGGAGTCGCCGTGCAGCAACTCCTCGAGGAGAGGCAACACCGCGCGGCGTATCGAAGGTCGGCGGGCGGGCGCACGGTCGAGCATCCGCCCGACCAGGTCCTCCAGCTGCCGATCGACCCGCAGGCCCATCGCCGACAGCGTGGGCGCGTCCTCCCGCAATCGCCTCGAGAGCAGCGTGGGTACGTCGTCAGCCTGGATCGGCAGAGTCCCGCACAGCATCTCGAAGAGCACCGCCCCGAGGGAATAGACGTCGGCGGGCGGCCCAGCGGGGCTTCCCTGCAGGAGTTCCGGGGCGAGGTACTCGGGCGTGCCGAGGATGACGCCGAACTGGGTGCGGCTGTCCCGGCCGCAATCGCGGGCGATGCCGAAATCGATGAGCTTCGCCCCGGTCGCGGACATCAAGATGTTGCTCGGCTTGAGATCGCGGTGGATCAGTCCCTTGGAGTGCACGTAGGAGAGGGCGTCCGCCAGCTCGCGGACGATGGGCAGCGCCTCGACGGGTGCGAGCTGTCCGCGTCGGCCCAGCAGCTCCCTCAGACTCAATCCCTCGATCAGCTCCTCTACCAGGTAGGGGTGACCGCCGGTCTTCCCCCAGGCATAGACCTGGACGATCGACGGGTGATCGAGCGAGGCCAGCATCCGGGCCTCGTCCTCGAAGCGGCCGAGGATTTCGGCGTCGTCGACCAGCGGGAACTTGACCGCGACCCGGCGGTTCAGGGAGCGCTGCCGCGCGATGTGAACGACGCCGAAACCGCCCGCCGAGAGTTTCGAGAGGATCTCGAACTCCGCGAGAAAGGCCGGATCGAACTGGATCGCTCTCGAGGCGGACACTGGTCAGTTGCTCCCGACAGTCCTCGAGGGGAGCCGGGACCCATCGTAGCACGGGCCACGGGAGCGGGCTCCTCGGCTCAGCTCGGAGGCGAGAGCTGCCGATAGCCAGGATGATCCACGCCGCGATCATTTCGTCGTTCTACTGCCGACGGCAACCCGTCGAACGCCCATGAAATCTGCGCGTCTCGTGCTGGCGGTCCTGGTCTTGATGAGCCTCACCCCGGTGTGCGCCCTGGCCGCGTCCAGGGTGGGTGTCGTCGTTCGCGACGGCGCCGATGCCGGCTGGCAGGGGGCCCTCGTGATGCGAGACATCTTCCAGCGGCCGACGATCATCGGGCTCCTGCCCGAGGGCACGGAGGTCGACATCCTGCCGCACCTCTCGAACAAGACCTACCTGTACGTCGTCACCGACGGCATTCGCGGGTGGGTCAAGCAAGACTACATCCAGGAACTCGACGGCCGGTCGAAGCGACAGGTGCGGCCGGGAGTGCGCAAGCCGGTCCTGTTCAGCGACATCCCGGCCGACCACTGGGCCCGCAAGGCGGTCGAGCAGATGGTCAAGGCCGGTCTCATCGGCAAGAGCGGCGACCGCTTCTACGGGAACAAGCCGGTGACCCGCTACGAACTGGCGGTCGTTCTCGACCGCGCGCAGAAGCGGGCCGAGCAGTCGCGCGAGAGCATCGAGTCCCGCCTGCGGGCGCTCGAGGACGGCGCCGGCGCCCCGGCCGCCTGCTCCGCCGGGCATCATCATCAGTCGGGCTGCACCCCGGCGACCGGTGGCGGCAACTACCGTTTCCTGCTGTCGCTCGGCCAGACGCTTCGCAACCTGCATTCGCAGTCCGTGGAGTTGCGCGGACGCGTCGACGCTCTCGAGCCGGCCGGGAACCAGGACGTCGCCCGGAAGGTCGCGGGCCTCGAGCACCGGCTGGACGTGATCGAGCGAACGCTGGACAATGGATGAGTCTCGACCAGGTCTGCTGACGATTGCGCTCGCCGCCGCACTGGGGGCGAGCGCGCTGGCGTCCGGACCCGGCACCGCCGTCTCCACCCCGGCCGCCGCGGTCTCTGCCCCGGTCACCG
>CAZSVK010000090.1:0-14032 GCA_964610245.1 uncultured bacterium | reverse complement strand
CCCCGGCCGCCGCGGTCTCTGCCCCGGTCACCGTCACCGCCACTGCCTCGACTCCTCCCACGACGAGCCTGACCGGGACGGTGCCCTTGACGGCCGTGCCGTGGGGCGGCTCGTTCGAGCGTTACCTGAGGTTGCTCCAGGACGCGGACGCCTCGGTCGAGCAGCTCGAAAAGGCACGCGCCGAGTTCGAGTCGGCCCTGGGTCCGGCCTCCGGACAGACGTCCGGGCCCGCCTCCGTCGCGTCGACGGCGCCGGGCGCGAGCACCAGCGCCAGCCCGCTCCGGACCTCGCGCTGAGCGGGTGCCGGTTGGCCTGCCGCGGCCTGCCCGCGCGGATTCCGGCGTGCTATCATGCCTACGGCTTGCCCGAGCTGGTCCCGGCGGCCAGGGTGCCCATGCCATTCATCATCAGCATCGTCGCGGCCCGGATCGAGCGGGAATATTTCTTCGAGAAATCTCCCATCGTCATCGGCCGCCTGCCCCGTAACGACATCAGCATCCGGGACAACCTCGTGTCGCGCCAGCACGCGCGGTTTCTCGAGGAAGGCGGCCGCTGGGTCGTGGAAGACCTCAACAGCACCAACTTCGTCTATCTCAACAAGAAGAAGGTGCAGCGGGAGGCGCTCGGCCACGGCGACATCGTCAACGTCGGAGGGGCTGCCAACCTCATCTTCCTCACGCACCCCGACCCGGCCCTGGCCGAGAAGGTCATCCGCGAGATCACCGACAACCCGGAGTTCAGCGCGGAGGCCCTGCAGCTCAAGCAGACCATGGCCTCGCTGGCCAGCGAGATCGTGGGCCACCCGGACCACACCTTCGTCGGCACGGCGCCGGCGGGCGCTCCGGTCGGCCCATCGCTCGACGACTTTCAGGCGCTCTACGAGATCAGCTACTGCCTGAACTCGACGCTCAAGCTCGACCAGGTGTTGACGATGCTCGTGGAGAAGCTGATGGCGGTCTTCAAGGGCGACCGCGGCTGCATCCTGCTGTTCAACGCCGGCCGGCAGCTCGAGAACCGCCTGATGCGCACCGCCGAGGGGGTCAGCGCGCCCGGACCCATCAACGCCGAACTGGCCGCGCGCGCCGTCGAACTCTCGAGGGCCATTCTCCAGCCCGAGCCCGGCCAGCCGCTGCCGCCCGGGACGCCGAGCGTCCTGTGCGCCCCGCTTCGTGTGAAGTCAAACATCTTCGGGGTGATCTACGTCGACGCCAGCCGGCGCGGCGCGGCCTTCACCCGGCGCGACGCTCTGCTGTTCGAGGCGCTGAGCCACCAGGCCGCGATCGCCATGAACAACGCGCGCCTGGCGGAAGACCTGAAGGACAAGCAGCGGATGCTCGAGCAGGCCAACCACGAGCTGGTCGATCGCTCGGCGCGTCTGCAGATCATCAACGAGAAGCTCGACGAGAAGGTCGCCGAGCTGGAGGCGCTCAACGCGGTCAGCCGCGGCCTCAACATGGCCCAGGACCTGGACCACGTGCTCAAGCTCATCCTGGGCAAGATGATCGAGCTGCTCAAGGCCGAGCGCGGCTCGATCTTCCTGATCCACGAAGAATCGGCGACGATGCAGGTCCGGATGGTGCTGCCGCCGCCGCCCGGGTGGGAACCCGGCGAACCGCACATGGCCCCCGCGCTCAAGCTGGGCGAGGGCGTGGCCGGGCTGGCGCTGCGCCAGGGGTCGCCCGTCGCGGCGGCCGACGGCTTCAACAACAACGCTTTCAAGGACACGGGGAGCGAGCGCGACCGGCAGATCCGGTCGCTGCTCTGCGTGCCGCTCATCATGAAGGAGCGGCCCATGGGCGTCATCAACATCACCAACAAGCGCGGCGGCCAGGCCTTCACCGAGGCCGACAAGCAGCTGGCGATGAACCTGGCCAACCAGGCGGCCATCACGATCGAGAACGCCCGCAACTACACGATGGCGATCTGCGACGGGTTGACCAACCTGTTCGTGCACCGCTTCTTCCAGCTCCAGCTCGACAAGGAGTTCGATCGCACGAAGCGCCACGACTCGCCGCTCTCGCTGGTGATGCTCGACATCGACAATTTCAAGAACGTCAACGACACCTACGGTCACCAGTTCGGCGACATCATTCTCCAGGAGGTGGCCGCCCTGGTGCGCAAGGAAGTGCGCTCGATCGACCTGCCGGCGCGGTATGGCGGCGAGGAGTTCGCCATCGTGCTGCCGGAGACCGACTGCGAGGGGGCGGTCATCTTCGCCGAGCGGGTGCGCAAGCGCATCGCGAATCAGGCGTTCTGCTACCAGGAGAAGACTCTCCCGGTGACGGTCAGCATCGGCGTCGCCACCTACCCGCGCCACAAGGCCAACAGCAAGGAACAGCTGATCGGCTTCGCCGACAAGGCGCTCTACCATTCCAAGAGCACGGGCAAGAACAGGGTTTCGCTCTACTCGGACGAACTGGAGCATGTCGAACTCCCCAAGAGCCGCGCGCACGACGGCCACTAGAGCGAGGTCCCTGGGGTGGCTCCTCCGGGCCCTGGCCGCCTCGCTCGCCCTGGCACTGGCCCAGGCCGCCGTCGTGGGCTGCACGGCGCCCGAGGCGCTGATGCGGCTGGCTCCGGGCGCGGGCGGCAACCTGCGCCACGGCATCGAACTGTTCAACTCGGGCGACCTCAAGGGCGCCCGCCCCTACCTGGAGAAGGGCGTCCTGGAAGAGCCGAGCGAACCCAACGCCCACCTCTATCTCGGGCTCGCCTGTCTGAAGGCGAAGGAGCCCCAGCTCGCGCGCCAGCACTTCGAGACGGCGCTGAAGCTGGCGCCGCAGAACGAGCGCGTTCACTTCTACCTCTCCGAGATGGCCCGCGAACGGCGCGACTTCGAGACGGCGGAGCGTCACCTGCGCTCGGCCCTCGAGGCCAGCCCGGGCAACTTCGCCATCCTCAACAACCTGGGGCTGGTCTGCTGCGAACAGAAGAAGTTCAAGCAGGCGATCGGCTTCTACACGCAGGCGATCGACAAGAACCGCTCGTCGTTCGTGACGTACTACAACCTGGGCGAGGCCTACCGGAAGTCGGAGCAGTACTCCAACGCCTTGCAGGTCTTCCAGGACGCCCAGAAGCTAGCGCCGGAGAACGTCTACCTCACCTTCAGCATGGCCGAGACCTACTTCTTCCTGAAGAAGCAGGAGGACGCGCTGAAGCAGTACGGGAAGATCCTCATCTCGCCCACGCGCTTCGATCAGATCGGGCGCGTTCACTTCCAGATGGGCGTCATCTTCTATACGCAGGGAAAGATGTCGGAGGCCCAGGGCTGCTTCGACCTTGCGGCGCGGACCCGCTACGACCGCATGCTCGTGCACGTCTGGCAGGCCAAGGTCGAGCTGCGGCTGGGACACTACACCGCCGCGATGAAGCTGCTCGATCAAGCCGAGGCGGCGCGGGCCCGCTCCGGGAGGGGCAATCCGGCCCAGGTGCGCTACTACCAGGGGGTGGTGGCCCTGAACCTGAACCGGGCCGACGAGGCGGTGGCCCACTTCAAGGCGGCATTGCTCTTCGACCTGCCCAGGGACCGGATCTTCGCGCAGCTCGGGGCCGCCTTCCTGAAGAAGGCCCTGGCGATGCCCTCGACCGTCCCGCGAGAGAAGCTCGAGCCGGCGCTGGAAGAGGCGCACGACAACTTCGTGAAGTGCCTCGCCATCGACAAGGAGAACCTGGTCGCTCTGCTCGGCGACTCTCAGGTGCTCTTCATGGGCAAGGAGTTCGAAGAGTCGCTGGCGGTGGCCCAGCAGGTGCTCGCGCTGCAGAAGGATCACCCCGCCGCGATGCTCCAGCAGGCGCTCTGCTTCTACCAGCTGAAGCGAATGCCCGAGGCGATCGGCGGGCTGGAAGCTTGCCTGGTCTGCGAACCGACCAACACCAACGTGATGTTCTTTCTGGCCCAGATCTACGCGCAGATGGGCCGCTATGCCGACGCCGAGGCGCTCTTCCAGCGCGGCCTGACGCTCGAGCCGCGAAACGTCGACGCGATGTTGCTCCTGGCCAGCGTGTTCGCCAAGACGGGCCGCTATCAGGACTCTTCCGTGATGCTCAACCGCATCCTGAAGGCCGAGGGTAACGCCGAGGTCAAGTCCGAGGCGCGGGAGCTGTTCGCGCTGGTCTCGAAGACCTACCGCGACATCGTCGACCTCACCAAGACCGGCATCAAGGCCAAGCTCGGCACCTTCGAGTACGTCGACAAGCGGCTACAGTCGCCCAGGGTGCTGCTGGACAAGGCCAAGACCGCGGCGCTCACCCCGGACGAGCGCGCGACCCTGCAGGAGATGATCGACCGGCTGGTGCTGGACAACAACTACCTGCTCCAGAACGGCATGTTCCAGAGCGAGGCGGTCCAGAAGCGCTACGCCGACGGTCTCAAGGCGCTGGTCGACGAACTGCAGAAGCTGTAGAGAGCAGGGGTAAGGGGTTGGGGGTTGGGGGACACGCGGCGCGACTGCCGCGGAGTGGCTCGTCGAGTTCCGGTGAGGCCCGAGACCGGGGCCCCGCGCGGACACTTGCCCGCAAACCAGGAGACGATTCTCGCGAGGAGTGGATCAGACCCGCCAGCCGAGGCTGCCATCCATCAGCGCCCGGACGAGCGGGGAGCGGGCCAGCGTGCCCTCGATGGAGGCCTTCTTCTGCTGCTGCAGCTTGGCCAGCAGCGGTCCCTGCTCGGACAGGTCGCGGGCCAGATCCTTCTCCCAGGTCTCGGCCAGCATCTGCACGTGCTCCAGCTCGCCGTGGTCGAGCCACAGGCCGTCGCACAGCTCGCACCGGTCGAGCACGATGGGGCTGTCGCCCGCATAACGGTACTTCAGCATCCGGCCGTGGCCCTGCGGACAATCCACGGGCAGATCCTTCTTGATGGACTCGGGGACGAAGGTGCGCTGGCGGGCCTCCAGCTCGGCCCGCTCGTCCGCTGTGAAACGGGCGTTGCGGGCGTCGATGATCATCCGGAGCTGATCTCCCTGCAGCCACTCTCCGGAGCAGCCGGAGCATCTCTGGAGAGGAACATCTTCATAGGCAACGGGCTTGAGGGGCGCGGCGCAGCGCGGGCATTGCAGATCCATACCGTCCATCGTAGCACAGCGCTTCCCGGACGCCCGAGCGCCGGGCCGGCGAGGGTACACCTTGTTGCGGGCATGGGTTGGCTCGTAGAATGGCCACAACCTGGAACGAAAGGAAGCCCCCACCTTGAGAACTCTGCTGCTGCTGCTCTGCCTCTGCCTGGCCGCCACCTCCACGGCGCAAGCCTACACCTATGCCGAGATCTTGCAGATCTACCGGACCGCCGGCCGCAAGCTGTTTCGCGATCCCGAGCTGGCTGGCGCGATGCGGCTGCTGCGCGAGTCCCGGGTGCTCTACCTGAAGGCGGCCGACCCGGCGGACCTGGTTGCGCAGGTCGAGCGGCCCGAGCTGCTGCAGGCGATGGCGACGCTCTACCAGGCGGGGCTCTTGCCCCACGCCTCGACCTCGGCCGACACGATCCACGTCGAGGACGACCTGTTGACGACGGCGCCGCCGGCCAAGAAGACCCGCCCCATCTACCGGGCCGGTCGGGTCGTGACGCCCATTCCGTTCTACGAGTTCATCGACTTCAAGAACTACTACATTCTGGGCGGCCTGCTCGACGCCGGGACGGAGTTCGAGGTGGTGCACGCGTCGCACGAGAAGGTCGCGATGGTGGCCTTCGAGGACCGCCCGCCGGTCACGATCGCCCTGAGGCACGTGAAGGACCTCGCCCAGCCTCGCTTCCAGGCGACACAGCAGCCGGCGGGGGTCGTGCGCAAGTTCAAGGTCGGGCCCGCGACCTGCTACCTGGCCAGGCACGAGTACTCGCCCGGCAAGACGGCCAGCATGTCGATCCTGTGGGTGCCGCTGGACAAGGGGCTGACGCTCCGCCCCTTCGTGACGGGCGCCTACAACCGGCGCGAGACCGGGCCGACCCAGGTGATGCCGGTGCTGGACATGGCGCGCAAGACGGGCGCCCTCGCGGCGATCAACGGCACGTTCTTCATCAACGCGCCCCGGACCGCGGGGCACGGCAAGCCGCTCGGCCCGATCCTTCGCGACGGCCAGCTCGCCTGGAGCTACAACGAGAAACGAGTGCTCGCCATGAACCGGGCCTACCTGGCCATCACCGACGACGGCCGCGCGGTGGTCGGCGAGACCGAGCTGCCGGGCGAAGAGATCGCCCGCCTGAACGACGAGGCCCGATTTCTGGGCGGGTCGTTCGCCAATCGTCGCGCCCGCGATCTGCTGGGGGGCCTCGGCTGGCTGATCAAGGACGGCAACGAGCTGGCCTGGCAGGGCTACGCCGGCCACCAGTTCTGGTACACCTACTACAGCTACTTCACGAAACGGCCCCAGACGGTGCTCGGCGTGACGGCCGACGGCCGCGCCGCGGTGATCGTGGCCCAGGAGGGGCTGCCGCACTCGTCGCGGCCCATGAGCCTGCCGATGTTGGCGCGCTACCTGAAGGCTAACTTCGGCGTGAAGAACGCAGTCTTCTTCGACGGCGGCGGCAGCACCGAGATGGTCGTCGGAGACAAGCCCGTCACCCGGCAGGAGCGAAACGGCGCCTACCGGAAGAACTCCACGGCGCTGCTGGTGATGCGTGGCTAGGCGGGGCTCGCGACTGGCGCCCGACGTCGCGGTCTTCGGCGGCGGCCCGGCCGGCGTGATGGCCGCCATCGCGGCGGCGCGCGCCGGCGCCCGCACGCTGCTGGTCGAGCGCAACGGGTTCCTGGGCGGGCAGTCGGTCTCGGCCCTGGTGACTCCCTGGATGGCGTTTCACTCGGCCCGCCGGCAGGTGGTCGCGGGCCTGGCTCAAGAGCTGGTCGAACGGCTGGGCGCCCTGGGCGGCTGCCCGGGCCATCTGCCGGACCCGCTGGGGGTGGCGGCGTCGCTCACCCCGTTCGACACCGAACTGACGAAGCTGGTGCTCCTGCGGATGTGCCGGGAGGCGGGAGTCGAGCTGCTGCTCTACGCGCTGGCCTTCGGCGCCCGGCGCGGAGGCGACCGGCTGGAGCGGGTGCGCGTCGCCCACAAGCACGGCGAAGAGAGGCTATCGGCCCGGGTCTTCGTGGACGCAACCGGGGACGCGGACCTGGCCTGGCACGCCGGTTTCGCCGTGCGCTCGGGGCGCGAGTCGGACGGTCTGCACCAGCCGCTCACCGCCATCTTCAAGGTCGGCGGCGTCGACCTCGACGCGCTGGAGCGCCATGTGCTCGCGCATCCTGGGCAGTTCGTCCTGGCCGAGGCCGCGCGGCGGAGCCCGATGCCGGTCATCGGCATCAGCGGCTTCTTCGAGGAAGTCCGCCAGGCCCGCGAGGCAGGCCGGTTCCCCATCAACCGGGACCGCCTCCTGCTCTTCGGCTTGCCCCGCCGCGGGGAGGTTGCCGTCAACACGACCCGGCTGCAGCAGGTCTCGCCCACGGAGCCTCGCGAACTGTCGGCGGCAGAGACCGTGGCGGCAGAGCAGATCTTGGCCGTGCACCGCCTGCTGGTCGAGCGGATCCCGGGCTTCGCCTCGAGCTACATCCTGCAGACGCCGGTGCAACTGGGCATTCGCGAGTCCAGGCGCCTGGAGGGGCTGGCCGTGCTCGACGCCGACGACGTCCGTCACAGCCGCGACTTCGCCGATTCCGTGGCCCGCGGCGCCTTCCCGATCGACATCCACAGCCCCGAGGCGTCCGGCGTCGACTGCCCGACGGATGCGAGCCAGCCGGACTACGGGATCCCGCTCGGCTGCCTGATCTCGCGCGAGTCGAGCAATCTGCTCAGCGCGGGCCGGTCGCTCTCGGCCACCTTCGAGGCGCAGGCCGCCGCTCGCATCACCCCGACCGCGATGGCCACCGGTCAGGCCGCGGGCGTGGCCGCCGCCCTGGCTGCAGCTTCCGGCCAGGATGCGCGGACGCTCGACGCAGCCCGCGTGCGGGCACTGCTCGTTGCGGGCGGGGCGATCGTGTAGGGGGGAAGGGGCCCTGTCGGGAGCTCCGCTCCCGAACCCTCGCCAGGGGTGAAGGTCACCCATGGACCCCCGGATGGCTGGAGTGAGTCTCGCCCGCGCTCGCAGCTCGGAGCCCTCGAGAGTGACGCTCAGGCCTCGAATCCTCTTCTCATTGCCGGGTCCAGGGCCCGGCTCGGGTCCTGGCGAGGTCTGGAGCAGAGCTCCAGCAGGGGTCCGGGGACAGCGTCCCCGGAGAACCGATGAGTTCGATCTGGCTCAGGCCACCTCTACCTGAACGCGCGCGTTCACTTCGAACAGGCGAGGCCAAGGCAACGAGAACGTCGCGCGCGCGGCGCGCAGCGTGAGCCCGGAGTCGAGCGGCCGGCGGCCGTGCTCGTCCCAGAAGAGCTGGAACTCACGGGCCATCTCTTCCTCGAGCCGCTGCTTCATGCGGCCGAGACCTGCCTCGTCCAGCGAGAAGACAGACAGGCCATCCCGCCGCGCCTCGTCAACCAGCCGCTGCCGCACCCGGCCCTGGTAGAGATAGTCGTCGGCGAACCGCGAAACCAGGAACTCCAGGTGCGGTCGGGCAAACTCCCTGCCTGGCAAGAGCTGCACGCCCAGCTCGCGGCACGCCAGGTGGGCCAGCACGCAGCCCACCGTGTTGCTGGCCGTATTCCAGCCGGCGAAGGCGCCCAGGTCGAAGGGCGAGACGCTCTCCAGCAGCCGGCCCACGAAGCCGGGGTCGGCGCCGTTGGCGAAGGAGACATCCGCGACGGCCCAGCCGGGCTTCACCTGTGAGACCGCGCCGAGGAACCCCTCGAAGGCACGGCCCTCGTGGGCGACCAGGAACAGATCCTCCGGCTCGCCCTCGAGCACGTGCAGCAGCAGGTGAGTGCCGAACCCGCGCCGGCCCCCGAGGATCGACAGCTTGGCCATCAGCGACTCGTAGAGGCTCCGGTCTTCGTAGAGCAGGACAGCCTCGGGGCCGCCAGGTCCGAAGTGGGGCTGGATGGCCAATCCAAGCTTGTGACGCCGGAGCAGCGTACGCGCGAGCAGCAGCATCCCGCCCTCGTCTGCGCCGGGCTGGATTCGCACTCGCTCGCCCATCCCGGTCGACTCGATCAGGTCGGACAGGCCGGCCTGTTCCTCGACGTGAATTCCGTGGGGCGCGGCATCTTCCTGGCACAGCAGCAGGAAGTCGAGCGTGCCTCGCCGGGCCAGCTCGATGGCCGCCCGACGGACCTGCAGGTTGCGGGCGCGGGCGGCTAGATAGGCGGCGGCCACCTCGCGGGTCACGCCCGCCACCGCCAGTCGCTCGCCGAGAGTCTCCGTCGCCGCGTCCTCGGCGGTGGCCACGGTGTGGATGCGCCGCCAGTCGTCGAGCTGCTCCTCCGAGGTCACCGAGATGGAGCTTCGCAACAGCACGCCCAGCGCCGAGATTGGCAGGTTCGGGCGGGCCGCGCGCAACTGCTCGAGCGCCGAAAGCCGCCCGGCGGCGCGCTGGCCGGCCTCTTCGGGATCGCCGGTCGCGGCGGCGGCCCGGCCTGCGAGGAGCCCGCCGTGGCAGAGCATGTCGAGGCTGACGATCAGGTGCGCGACGGACGTGGGCAGGGCCGCGAGCCATCGCGCGATCGCCTCGCAATCGCCCGGCCGCGTGAAGCAGCCCAGCGCCTCCGCGGGAGGAGTGAGCAGTTGGGCTCCCGCCAGGCCTGCGAGCATCCGCACCGCATCCAGGTTGACGGGACGATCGTCTAGCGGCACATAGGCCACCAGAAGCGGCCCACGGCCTGCCGGCCTCGCTTCCCTCACAGCCTCACGCGCTAGCTACGGCGGTGACAGGACTCGCAGGAAATGCCCGGATCGACGTGCGGAGCGGCGGTCGCACCGCGATGGCACGAGCGGCAGTCCACCGTGCCGAAGCTGGCCCGGTGAGCGGGCACGGTCGGCGGCGGCACGGGGGCGCCCAGATGGCTGGGCTGACCCTTGTGGCACGCGGTGCAGGTGTCCTGCTGGAAGTGGCACGTGAAGCAGTGGCGGTTGGTGGGCCAGCCCCAGCCTGCGCGGTGGGCGATGGCGCCCGTCGCCGGAGGCGAGGTCTGGTGACAGCGGATGCAGAAGTCCTGCTGATGGCAGGTCTGGCAGCGGTCGCGGTTCAGGCCGCCCAGGAGGGCGTGGCCGCGCGTGCGGAACTGGTTGGTGTGGTCGCGCGGCATCTCGTCCTGGTGACAGGTGGTGCAGAACGACTGCTGGTGGCAGAAGGTGCACTCCTGCTTGGAGGGCTTGGCGTGGCCCTTGCGCACCTGGTGGCCGTGCTGATCGTGCCAGGCGCCCTGCTCGTGCGATTCGGGCGTGACCTTCTTGAGCTGGTCGTCGTGGCAAACGGTGCAGCGAGTCGCTGCCTTGCCCTGCTTGCGATGGCAGGAGATGCAGAGATCCATCGACGGGCGCACGGCCAGTGACAGCTTCTCGCTGTTCTCGATGCCGGCGTGACAGGTCTTGCACTCGAGCTTCTTGCCCTCGACGTGAAGCTTGTGATCGAAGACGACACCGGGCTTGGACTCGGGCAGCGCCCATTTCCAATCTTCTGGGCTCTCGTCCTTCATCACGTGGCACTGGGCGCAGCCGGGACCGATCTTGGCGGTATCGACCTCGTGGCAGGAGGCGCAGTTGGCCATCGTCGGGCGCATGCCCTTCGTGCCCTTCGAGAGGTCGTGGCAGTCGGTGCACGAGGCGCCGCGCTCCAGGTGGGCCTTGTGATCGAAATGGGGGGCAGCGGCAGGCGCGGTGCTGGCGGGCGCGGCCGCCGTGGAGGCAGGCGTCGCCGTCGTCGAGACGTCAGCCGCGGGGACCGAGGCAGCAGTCGTCGCGGCCGCCGGGGCCTCGCTCGTGGCCGTGGCAGGCTGGGCCCAGGCGCCCACACCGAGGAGTGAAAGGACCAGAACGCTGGCCAGCAAGCCTCCGTGGCTGCGGCCGTCTCGGCTGCGAATCGACGAAATCATCGGGCTCACAATCTTGCCGCCTTCTCAGAAGCTGTAACGGGCCGACAGCTCGAACGTGCGGAACTCGCTCCCATCCTGATAAGGCTCGTACACGAGCCGGGACCGCAGGCGCCAGCCGCTCTCCAGCTTCAGATCGACCGCGAGGTAGTGCTCGCGGACGTGGTCTCGGAGCAGGCCCGTCAAGGGATCGAAGTCGTACAGCGCGTAGCTGGAACCGGCCGAGAACCGAAGTAGCTTGCCGGCCTGATAGCCCAGTTCGCCGCCCAGGGAGCCGAAGTCCGACGCATCGCCCAGATACCGATCATAGTCGAGCGACAGGGTGGTCTTCGGATGGCCGAACAGGGCCGGGAAGAAGAGATTGCCGAAGTACCGGGAGAAGTCCTGCTCGAAGGCCCGCACGCCCGCGCCGTCGAGCACTCCGCGGTTGCTGGCGCCGAGGGTGGCCTCGACGTCCTTGAAGCTCTTGGTGGCCCGCGTGCCGAACTCGGTGTACGGGCTGGCCGAACCCAGCACGTCGAAGTACGGGCTGAACTCGGTACCCTGGTTCAGGAAGGCGTTCGGCTGCCGCTCGGCATAGACCGAGACATAGAGCTTTTCGTCGGGATAGCGGAAGTTGCCCGCCACGCGCAGGGTCCGGAACTTGTCGTCGATGCGGGTGGCCCTGGCGTCGAGGTCGAGATGGTCGTTGGCCGTGTAGTAGGCCATCAACTGCGTCACCAGGTCGGACTCCTGGCGGAACAGCGGGGCCGATGGCAGCACGCTGCCGAAGGGCTTGATGCGGTCTCGCACGCGCGCCAGGTCGAAGCGCATCTTCAGCTTCTCGGTGAAGGTGTGCTCGGCCGCCAGTCCGACGACCGAGTCGCCGCCGCTGCCGTCCTCGAACAGATGAGTCGGGCGGCCGCCGTAAACGGTGTAGTTAGTCGAGTCGTTGCTCGTCAGGTCGACCCGCACGCCGTCGAACCAGATGCCCGGAAGCTCCTGGATGTACTGGCGCCCGGCGCGTACCCGGTCGAGCTGGCCCACGTCGCGCACGTCGACATAGCCGTAGTAGAGACGGGCGGCGGGATCGTCGAACGTGTCGTCGACGTTTCTCAGGACGTCGCCGGGACCGCGCTGCTTGTCGAGTTCGGTGTTGGCCCGCAGGTAGAGAGTGCCGCTGACCTTGTCAGTCTCGTTCCCCACGCGCAGATCGAGATACTGATAGAGATCGATCTCTTCGCCGGCATAGGGACCACGGCGCGCACGGTAGCGCGTCTGGAGCTGGCCGTGGACCTCGCCGCTCTCGGAGCGCTGCCCCCACCCACGACGCTTCGCCGGCGCGGAGGCCGGCGCGGAGGCCGGCGTGGCGGGCGCACTGGCGGCGGTGGACGGCTCCGCGGACGGCGCTGAAGCCGTGGAGGTTGCCGTCGCCGTCGTGGCGGAAATGGCTTCCCCGGCCGTGGCGGAATCGGCCAGCACGCCACGCGGCGAGGCCAGCGTTCCCAGGACCAAGGCCACGAAACTCGCTATGGCCAGGCGGGAGCGCCGGCCCTGACGGAGCCTCGTCATTGGACGGACCCCCAATCTTGAATCAGACATGATGTGAACAATCGGACACGATGGGTGGGCGGAATTGTAGCATCCGGCACGGGCCGAAGCAAGCGCCGTCAGAGTTCGTGAGGAAATCGAAAACCCTGTCGGTAGCTCTGCTCCCGAACCCTCGCCAAAGGGGCCAACCCCTTTGGAATCCCATCTGACCGAAGTGACTCTTGCTCGCGCTCACAGCGGAGCGTTCTCGAGAGTGCCGATCAGACCTCATCTGCCCTTCTCATGGCCGGGTCCAGGGTGGGGCTCCCACCCTGGCATGGGCCCGGGGGACAGCGTCCCCGGAAATCGATTCCGGGGACGACTCCTGCAGCTCCGCTCAGCTCCCCTTGGCCATCGACAGCAGCGTCCTGGGCTCGTTGACCATGATGCGCCGCCCGCTGCGCGACAGGATTCCGCGCTGGACGAACCGCGCCAGGTGACGCGTCACCACCTCGCGAGCGGTGCCGATGGCGGAGGCCATGTCTTGCTGGCTGAGCACGTGGGCGATGGGGCGACTCTCGGCCGCCGCGCCGTCCCTGTACCCGCCGAGCTTCAGCAGCAACGCAGCCAGCCGGCTGTCGATGTCGTGCAGCGCCAGCCCGACCGCCAGATCCACGCAGCGCCGCCTCGACTTGAAGAGCATGTCGGTCACGGCATCCCTCAGCGTCGGGCACTCGCGCACCAGAATCCGCCAGTCGAGCCCTCGGACCCAGAGCACCTGGGCCGGCGTCAGCGCCGCCGCGGAGCAGCCGTGCGAGCAGTTGCGCACGGAACCGCAGCACGGCCCCATGCCCTCCAGCGGCCCCACGATGTCCAGGACCACCTCCCGGCCGCCCTGAGAGCTGCGAAACGTCTTCACCCAGCCGCTCTCGATCAGGTAGAACCCGGCGGGCTGCTCGCCCTCCAGGTAGAGGACCTCTCGACGCCGCAACTGCCGTCGGACGGCCATCTGGGCCATCCTCCGGATCTCGGATTCGGGAACGGAAGCAAGGTCTGAGACTCTTCTGAGTTGTGTCTGAATGTCCACGTAGGCACCTCCCGGGCAGTCACCAAACCTCGCAAACGAGATGCCATAATTGTGGCGGCGGTCACAATTGCCGCGTTTTCGAACCGAAAATCGTTTAGTTTCGGTTACGTTGGCGTGTAGATAGGGTGACGCCGACGACACCCGGCCATCTCTGTCCGGCCCGGCGCGCCAGCCAGGTCCGCCATGTCCGGCAGGTCCGCCCCCCCCGCGAGCGTTCAGGGCTCAGAGGCTCTCAATCCAACCCGATCAGCCGCAACGCCTCCCGAGCGACATGCTCGGCGGTCAGGCCCAGGCTGCGCAGCAACTCCCACGGCTGGCCCGATTCGCCGAAACGGTTCTCCACGCCCAGGCTGCCCAGGCGATAGGGGGTCCGGTAGCCCTTGGCCGAACTCGCCACCCAGGCGACCAGGTTGCCGCGACCGCCGCGCCGCTGCTCCTCCCCGGTCCCCAGCACCCCGCCCCCCCGCCCCGCCCCCGCGCCCGCGCGCCCGC
>CAZSVK010000089.1:0-16423 GCA_964610245.1 uncultured bacterium | reverse complement strand
CCGCGACCGGTAGAGGGTAGTTGGAACCATGAATCGTCCATTCCTCTTTTCATTGCTGCTGGGGCTCGCGCTCCTGGTGCCCTCGTTCGCCCGCGCCCAGGACGATTCCGGTCCGGCCGCCCCCGGCGATGCGGACGAAGCGCTGGTCGGGCAGGTGCTCAGCCTCTACCATCCGGAGGACGCCGGCAAGCCGCAGCACGTGTCTGCCACGCGGCTGGTGCGACGGGTGATGCAGGCCTGGGACCGCCTCTCCGAGGAGTCGCGTGAGAAGCTGAAGCCCTACGTCCTGATGCCCGGGCAGGAACAGCCCGGCGACACCCCTTCGGCGCCCGGCCAGGACGAGTTCAAGTACGCCAAGACTCAGCACTTCCTCGTCTTCTGGAAGACCGAGGGTCTGGACGCGGTGCGCGCGGGCGATCAGAACCGGAACGGGTTCCCCGACTACGTCGAACGGGTGGGCGCCTTCATGGAGCAGGCTTACCAGAAGGAAGTCGTCGAGATGGGCTTCCAGCAGCCGCCCTCCTGCCCGCAGTACCGCGTCTACCTGAAGGGTCTGAACCACAACGGGCTCACCCACACGGCCGGCGGGGCCCAGACCTGGATCGAGGTCAACGCCAACATCGAGGCCTACACGCGACGCACGCTGGGCGCCAAGTTCGGGCCGCAGGTCTCGGCCGACCCCCAGGGCATCGAGAGCGGCCTCCTCAAGGCGGTCTGCGCCCACGAGTTCTTCCACGCCATCCAGGCCAACTACAGCTTCGACCAACCCGACTGGTTCGCCGAGGGCAGCGCCGAGTGGATGGGCGAGATGGTGTTCCCCGAGAGCGATTTCTACCTGAACAACCTGCCGCTGCACTTCCAGCAGCCTCACGTCTCGCTGTTCTCGAGCGACCTGTGGTTCGAGTACTCGGCCAGCGTCTTCACCGGCTTCCTGATGGAGAACCTCGGGGGCCCGGCGCTGCTGAAGCGCATCTGGGAGGCCTGCCGCAAGCAGCAGGCAGGCGCGGCTATCCAGCAGATCTGCGGCGACTTCCGCGAACTGTTCACCGCTTTCTGGTGCTACAACGCGCTTCGGGCCTACAAGGACGGCGCCAAGTACCCCCAGGTCGAGGCGGTCGAGGTCAAGCAGTTCCCCTTCACGATGCAGAGCGGCGAGATTGCCGAACCGCAGTACTACGGCGCCAACCTCTTCCGCCTGTCGGGCCTCGACCCGGCGCGCCCGCTCAAGCTCGCCATCGTCCCGCGCGGCGGTTCGTTGCTGGGCGCCAAGCTCATCGCCATCGACCCCTCCACGAAGAAGTGGAAGATCGTGCGCCTCGCCCCTGGCGCCGATGGCTCGCTCAATTCGGTGGCGCCGCCCGCGCAGCAGGCGGTCCTGGTGATCGGCAACTTCACCAAGGACAAGAAGGGCTCGTACACGCTCACGGCGTCGTACTGAAAGACAGGGGTCAGGGGTTGGGGGTTGGGGGTTAGGCAACGGTCAGCCGCCCAACGGAAAGAACGCGCGCTGCGGGCCTGGTCAGTCAAGTTGCCACGACTGGTGAACGCGCCGGCGTGGCAGCGAGAAGCCCTACGCCTAGCGCCGCCGGCCACTCGGCACCCGCGGCAACGCTGGGCCGAAACCCATCGGCCCTAACCCCTAACCCCTAACCCCTAACCCCTGTCTTCATGCTACGATGTCTGCTCGAAAGGCAGACTGGCATTGGTTCGTCTCATCAAGTTCGCTTTCTGGCTGGGGTTCCTCGCGATCCTGGTGTTCGCGGGCTACCTCTACGGAAAGCGAGCGCTGGACACTTATTTCAACCGCGGCTCGGTCGTGACGCCGTCGCTGGTGGGCAAGACGCTCGAGGAGGCGGTCGACTCGACCAACCTGCCGGTCCGGATCGCCTCGCGGGTCACCTCCAACGATGTGCCGGTCGGACGCATCGTGGCGCAGGATCCGCCGGCGGGCACGCCGGTGCACGCGTCGAAGCCGATCCTGCTCGTGCTCAGCAGCGGGGCCGATCTCGTGGAAATCCCCGACCTGGTGGGCCAGCCGTTGCGCAAGGCCAAGCTGGCGCTCTCCGACGCCAAGCTGGGCGTGGGCCAGATCTGCACGATGACGGGCGACAAGGCCCGTGACACGGTCCTGGCCCAGTACCCGGCGGGAGCGAGCCGCCTCGGCAAGGGCGGCCTCGTCGACATGCTGCTCAGCGCCGGTCCGCCCGCGGGCCAGCCGTCGGTGCCACGCGTCCTGGGGCTTGCCGAAGCCGCGGCGCGAAACCTGCTCGAGCATGCCGGGTTCCCCCGGATCGACGTGGTCGAGAAGCCCACTCCCGCGGGAGGCAAGGCCGGCGTGGTGCTCGACCAGGAGCCCGCGCCCGGCTGCCCGGCCGCGGTCGAAGGGCATGTCGTGCTGACCGTCGCCCGGGACGCGGCCGCGGTCCCCGCCGCCGGCCCGCCGAAGCGCTTCGAGTTCGAATTCACGATGCCGCCGGGGCTCCTGCCCAAGCGGCTGGAGGTCTACGAATCGGAGGAGCAACGGAACCGGCACGTCATCTACTCGCGAGAGCACCTGCCAGGCGAGAGGGTCGTCATCCCCGTCGAGGGAACCGGCGCGATCGAGCTCGAATTCTATGTCGACAAGGTCGCCTTCGGGCGGGAACAGTTCTGACGCCGGGGGCGCCGCCCAGAAGGCGCCCGAGCAACCCGGCAGCTCGAAGGTCCTTCGAGGCCGCTACGAGATTCTCGACAGCATCGCCGAGACGGAGCGCTCGTTCGTGTTCCGGGGCAAGCTGCTGCCCGAGGGCGACGACCTGGCCATCAAGATCCTCAAGGAGCGCTACGCCCAGGATCCGCAGTTCCTCGAGCGCTACGCCACCGAGTTGAGGGCCACGGCGGCACTCCCGGCCCACGCGAGCCTGCTTCGCTATCACGAGATCGACACCATCGCCCGGCGATTCTGCGTGGTCTCGGAGTACTTCCCGGCCCCGCCGCTGGAGGGCGCGGTCAGCGCCACGGCCGTCATGCCCTATCCGGCGGTGCTCTCGGCAATGCAGCAGCTGACCTCGTTGCTCGCGCTGGGCTTCAAGGAGGGCATGCTGCAGCGGGCCATCCGACTGGAAGACGTCCTCTTCCGGCCGGAGGATCGCCGGCTGAAGCTGCAGCGTTTCGGGGCCTCCCGGGCCGGCGCCTCCGGGGGCTCCGCCGCCTCGCGCAAACCGATGGGCCCCGGCTCCGACCTGCTGTTCCTGGGCGTCACGCTCTTTCTGCTGTTGACCGGCCGCCGGCATCAACTCGGCCGCGACGAGGTGGCGGAGGTGACGGCCGACCAGCTCGTCGAGGAGCTGAAGCTCCGCTATCCCGAACTCTCGGGCCCGGAGATCTCCGGTCTTTCGAAGCTCTACGTCGCGAGCACGACCCGCGAGATGGCCAAGCGGCTCGACAGCTACGAGGGGTTCGAGAGCGCCCTGACCGAGCTGGAGAAGACCAGCCTGGCCATCCAGGACGAGCGGCGGCGGGCCGAACGGGACCGGGCGCGAGAAGAGGAGCGGGACACCTACGGCAGCGCGTTCGACACCGTGGCGCTGTTGACCGGTCATGGCCGCTCGGGAGGCGAAGAGGATCGCGGCGCCCTGCGGGAACTCTCGCGCCCGCTCGAGGGGAACAAGCCCACCGCGGCCGAGCTGGACGCGGAGCCTGGCGGGCCCTTTTCGCTGGCCAACGTGGCGATCGGGGTGTGCGCCGTGGCGCTGCTCGCGTTCGTCTACTGGCTCTTCTACTAGGGGTAAGGGGTTAGGGGTTAGGGGTTAGGCACGGGCGCGACCGCCAACTTCTGGTGCCAGACCCAGGGGTCTCAGCTCTCAGGCGCCCGTGCAACCGCCAACGGACGGCGCGCGCGCTGGGGCGTGCCTAACCCCTAACCCCTTACCCCTAACCCCTGCTTTTTTTCCCCGCCCACTTGTCATGCCCCGCGTGGTTCTTATACTTACTGCGACTTGAGCGGAGGGAGCAATCCCCCAGGAGGCGAGGAAAGATGAGAGCAACGACCACGGCAATGGCAATCCTGGTTTCCCTGGTTCTGATGACGTGCGTTGCCCAGGCCGCCGAGGACACCACCCAGTCCTTCGTGAACGGCCTCTACCAGCGGTTCGCCTTCCGGGACGCTTCCCCCCGCGAGTTGACGTACTGGACCGAGAAGGTCCACGCGCTCACCCCCGAAGCCGCCGAGACCCACCTGAAGAACTTCTTCTTCGTTCACGCGGCCTACAAGACCATCTGCGATCGCACCGTGGCCATCGACGACGTCGAGGATATGGTGAACATGCTCAACAGCGGCCAGCTCACCTTCCAGGCCGTCCAGTGGTCCCTTTTCCACAGCGACGAGTACAAGCAGGCCAAGGCCCAGGGTCGCGTCGGCAAGATGATGAACCCGGCCCTCAACACCCCCCTCTAAGAGTTTTCCCGCCGAAAGGCTCAAGTCACGGCCAGGCAGCCACAACGGCTGCCTGGTTCGTTTTTCCCGGACTTCCAGCGCGCCGCGCGCGTGACGGCAAACACGGCCGTCCTGTATACTGCCCCCCGATCTCATGAGATATCTGGATCTGGGAATGGAAGTGGTCCTCGACCGGGATCAGGTCTTCTACGAAGCGGCGACGCCACCGCTCGGCATGGGCGTCTGCTACGTCGTCTCCGGCAAGATCGAGCTGCTGCGCCGGTTTGCCGACGGCCAGGTGCTGCGCCTGGAGACCGGGCCCGACGGCCTCTTCGGCCTCTCCGAGACGCTGGAGAACCAGCCCCGCCAGTTCACCGCTCGGGCCCTTGAACCGTCGACGCTCTACGTGTGGGACACGGAGATGTTCGAGCGGGCCATCAGCCTCTACATCGAGCTGGCCGCGAAGGCAGTCCAGGAGCTGAGTTCCCAGCTCCGGGTGGTGAACGAGCACCTGAGGCGTCTCGAGTGAACTCCCAGCCGTCCCGCGCCACGCCCGCGGCGCCCAATCCGCCGGCCCATCCCCGGATCCGCTACGTCAACGGCGAGCGGCTGGTCCGCGTCGTCTCGGCCGCGGCCACCTGTGTCGCCATGCGCCGCGAAGAGCTGAACCGCATCAACGTCTTCCCCGTGCCCGACGGCGACACCGGCACCAACATGTCGCTCACCTTCCGCGCGGCGGCCGAGGGCCTCTCGAACATCGAGGACCGCAGTCTGCCCAACGTGGTTCGCCGGATCTCCCAGGCCTGCATCCTGGGCGCCCGCGGCAACTCGGGCATGATCCTCAGCCACTTCTTCCTGTGCCTCTCGGAGCAGATCGGCGTCAGGCTGAAGTTGCGCGCCGCCGAACTGGGCAAGATCCTCGGCAACTCCGCCGACGCGCTCTACTCGGCCATCGAGAATCCGGTGGAAGGCACCATGCTCACCGTCATCCGCGAATCGATGAAGTACGCGGAAGAGGTGGGACAGCAGCACGAGGACATCCAGACCCTCTTCGAACTCACCCTGCAGCGCGCCCGGGAGAGCCTCGCCCGCACTCCGGAGCTGCTGCCCGTGCTGAAGCGGGCGGGCGTGGTCGATTCGGGGGCCCAGGGGTTCGTCTACTTCCTGGAAGGGATCCTGCGTTACATCCACGGCGATCCGGTCGTCATGACTCACGGGCACGGGGCCGCCCACGTCGACAGCCATCCCTCCCTCGAGGCCGGCGAGATCGAGTACCAGTACTGCACCGAGGTCGTGATGGAGCTGCCCGAGCCGCTCTCTCGAGCCGAGCTCAAGCGCATCTTCCACCCCTTCGGCGACTCGCTGATCGCCCTGACCTTCGCCAAGCTCGCCAAGGTCCACGTTCACACCAACTTCCCGGATCAAGTCTTCGGCCAGGCCGCCCGACTGGGCAAGATCACGCACCAGAAGGTGGATGACATGAAGCTCCAGAACATGAAGGTTCTGAGCGAGCTTTCCGCCCACCGGGTCGAGGGGGGGCACCTCGCCAAGGGGACCCGGAAGGGCCTGGTGGCGGTCGTGACCGATTCCACGGCCGACTACCCGCCCAGGTTCCTGGCCGAGCAGGGTGTGACGGTCGTGCCGCTCCATGTGCGATTCGGCAGCGAATCCTACCGCGACCAGTTCGAGATCAGCCCCGAGCAGTTCTTCGAGAAGCTGGTCAGCAGCCCGCACCACCCGACCACGTCCCAGCCCGCGCAGCAGGATCTGCTGGATACCTACGAGAAGCTGGCGACCGAGATGGGCACGCGCGACATTCTGTCCATCCACATCGGCAGCGCCCTCTCGGGCACCTTCACGGCCGCCCAGACCGCGGCCAAGCGGCTCGAGAACCTCAACATCCGGGTCTTCGATTCGGGCACCGCGACCGTCGGGGTCGGCATGCTCGCCCTGAAGGCCGCCGAGATGGCCCGCGCCGGCAAGAAGCTCGACGAGATCTGGGCCGCCCTCGAGAGGACCCGGCAGCGCTCCGGCATCATCTTCACCGTCGACACCCTCGAGTACCTGCAGAAGGGCGGCCGCATCACCTGGGCCGCGGCCTTCCTCGGCGAGTTGCTGAAGTTCAAGCCGATCCTGATGGTGGCCGACGGCAAGATCGGGGTCAAGACCAAGGTGCGCGGGCGCGAGGCGCTGCTGCCGAAGGTACTCGAGATGCTCGGAGGGCTCGTTCCGACCGATGAGCCGGTGCGCTTCTGCGTCGTCCACTCCAGACGGCCCGAGATGATGAGCGTGCTCTCGCCCCTGCTCAAGCAGCGCTACCGGGTCGCGGGCATCGATTGCCAGTCGATCGGCTCGGTGATCGGTGCCCATGTTGGACCGGGCGCGTGGGGTGTGGCCTGGCAGGTGGAGTGAACCCCGGCAGGTGTGTTAGTTTGCCTGCCAGACCGTAACGTGTTGTGGGCCCGGCCTGGCACGTGAGCCCGCGGGGAAGGCCCGCGGCGACGCCCGGCACGGCCTCGGGACAACTGAAAAGGCGGTTTCCAACCATGCATCGAGCCAGTCTTCGTGGGTTCTCCGTTCTCGTGCTGGCGCTCGTCGCCTCGGGCACGGCCTCCGCGGCCGCGGACATCTTCGGCAGCAACGTCATCGCCGACGTGGCCGAACAGCAGTCCAAGACGGTGGTCAACATCGTTGCCCAGACGCAGGGCAAGTCGGTCCCCCGGGCGTTCTACGACCCGTTCCTCGATCGCCTCTATCGCTTCCACCAGAACATCGTGCCGCCACGCCGGGGCGAGGGCTCGGGCGTCATCTTCGACGCCAAGGGCCTGATCATCACCAACGAGCACGTGGTCGAGGGCGCCGACATCCTGAAGGTCTCGCTCTCGGACGGTCGCACCTACAGCGCCAAGGTGCGCGGTCTGGCGACCGAGAACGACCTCGCGGTGATCGAGATCGCCGATCCCGAGTTCAAGCCGCCCCTGGCCGGCGAGGTGGTCGCCAAGCTCGGTGATTCCGACCGTCTGCGGGTGGGCGAGTGGGCCATCGCCATCGGCTCTCCGTTCAGCCTCGAGAAGACTGTCACCGTGGGAGTCGTGAGCGCTCTAGGCCGCGAGCTGCACCTCGACTCCAACCGCCAGTACAACAACCTGATCCAGACCGACGCGAGCATCAACCCGGGCAACAGCGGCGGACCGCTGTTCAATATCAAGGGCGAGGTGATCGGCATCAACACCGCCATCAACCCGATGGGGCAAGGCCTGGGCTTCGCTATTCCCATCAACCTCGCCAAGAAGGTCGCCGGCGACATCGTCTCGACCGGAAGGGTGAACCGCTCCTGGCTCGGGGCCGAAGTGCAGCCCGTTAGCCAGGCCCTGGCGCGGCAACTCGGGCTCGACCGGCCCTTCGGAGCGATGATCACCCGGCTGGTGCCCGGCGGTCCCGCCGACAGATCGGGCCTGCAGCCCCGCGACACCGTGCTCCAGTACAACGGCACCAGCATCGAGAAGCCGACGCAGCTCGTCGAGATGGTGCAGGCCACGCCCGTCGACACGAAGGCCAAGGTGAGCATCCTCAGAGGCGGCCAGAAGCTCGACCTGCAGGTCACCATCGGCGACATGAGCAAGGCCGCGGCGGTCGAGGCTCCCACCGGCGGCAGCGCACCGGCCGACACCGGCTCGTCCGGCGAGTTCGGGCTCTCCATCAAGGAACTGACGCCTCAGGATCGCGGCAAGCTCGGCCTGCCGAGCGACATCTTCGGCCTGCTGGTCACCGAGGTCCGCCCCGGCTCCAGGGCCGCCCGGCTGGGCGTGCAGGTCGACGATGTGATCTATGAACTCAATGGGTCCAAGGTCCAGACGATGGCCGACTTCCAGACCCTCCGGGACGGCCTCAAGACGGCCGACGACGTGGTGCTCGGCATCTACCGCGAAGGCTACTGGCTCTACGTCAGCGAGCGCTGAAGCGCGGCGCCGGGGGCCAAGGCTCTCGGCGAGGTCTCGAATCCGTCAGAAAACCACTGGAGCCGCGCATGAACACCGACGACCCCATCCCCCAGGCGATCGAATCCAAGGTCATCTCCGTCACGTTGATGACCCCGCTCCAGCTCAAGAACACTCTGATCCTGGAGGCCGCCAACGGCTGGGAACTCTGCTCGCTCGGCTCCAACTTCGCCTTCCTGCAACGCGAACGGCTCACCGCCCTGCCCGACCTGGCCTACGAGGTCCAGTCGATCACCTTGAGCCTCCCGCACCAGATCCTCCAACTGCTGCAGGAACACGGCTCCAAGGGATGGGGGCTGGCGGGAGTCGGCGCCAGCTATGCCTTCTTCAAGCGTGCCCGGAACCTGCCGGCCGCGCGGCGCGAGTACGCCATGGATTCGGTGACGGTGCGCGGCATCCGGGCCATCCGCCAGCTCGTCGACGACCGGGCCGCCGAGGGCTGGGCACTCTGCGCCGCGGGCCGCAACTTCGCGTTCTTCGAGCGACCGGTGGCCGATTCCCACCGCCAGGCGCCGGTCTGGGAGCACAAAGACATCTCCACGCGGGCGCTGTCGATCACGCTCAAGACCCCGCGGGAGATCCAGAAGCTCCTGAACGCCGAGGGGCAGCATGGCTGGCGGCTGTGCGCCGTGGGCGCCAGCTTCCTGTTCCTTCGCAAGGAGCTGCGAGCGCGGGAGTCGTGAACACCGGAGCGATGGACGCCGGAGAGGAGTAGCAGCGGCATGACCGGCGCCGGAAGTGGCTCTGGAATTGCTTCGTCATGCTCTGCCGTGCTGTCATTGTCTCAAAATGCCTCACCCCGCCGGCGCGGCACTTCCCGCGGCATCGCGGTGATTCTCATCCTGCTGCTGCTGCCGGTGCTGTTCGGCGTCATCGCGGTCACGGTCGACGTCGGCTACCTCTACATCACGAAGAGCCGGCTGCAGGGCGTGGCCGACGTGGCGGTGCTCACAGCCGTGGCCAGCATCGACGCGGCTCGCACCTACCAGCAGGAAGACTCGACCCTGCGCACGCGCATCGCCCAGACCTCCCAATCGAACGGGCTGGGCTCCGGCTTCTTCTCGGTGGCCACGGTGCGAGCCCCCGGCGCGGACGACCTGCTGCTGGCTCGAGTATCGGCCAGCCGGGACCTGGTGCTCTTCTTCTCCAGCTTCCTGGGCATCAGTTCGATCCGGGTGGGGGTGATGGCCTCGGCCGAGGTGATGCCCCAGCAGATCGGTTACCAGGGCGGGGGCCTGGCCCTCTTCGGCGAACTGCTCGTGGATGCGACCGGCAACGTGTTCATCGACAGCTACGACTCGCGGAACGGCCCGTACATCGCGCTGAGCAACGGTCCCGACGGGCGCCCGTACTGCCGCGGCAACGCCACGATCGGAGGCAATCATAACGCCGACATTAGCGGCGCCATCAGCTTTCACGGCGACTGCTTCTTCGGCGACAACTTCACCATCTCGGGCACCTCCGGCCTGGTCATGGGCAACGTGCTCTGCGGTGGCACCATCACGGCCCCGCCGACCGCCATCGCGGGCAGCCGCGTGGGCGCCTACAACGTTCCCCCTTTCAATCCGGTTCCGGCCCAGGCCCCGGCCGACATCCTCACCACCAACGACAACGCGCTCATCACCGGCTACTTCGATTCGGCGGAACTGTCGGACAACTACGTGCTCAAGAAGAGTTCGGGCAGCGGCGAGAAGATCATCTATCTGCCAGCCGGCGGCCGTTACTACTTCAGGGAGATCAACCTCCAGAGCGATGTGCGCATCGAATTGCAGGGCGATCCCACGACGGCCGGGGTCACAACGGTCTATCTCGACGGGCCGATGACCGTGCTGGGCGGCATCACCAACAACGCGGCCGTGCCGAAGGCGGGCGATCTGCGGATCCTGTCGGTGAACCCGGACCCGAATGACGGCCCGATCAAGCTCGGCGGCAACACCACCGTCTACGCCGACATCTATGCGCCGCAGCAAGACTTCACGCTCGCCGGCGGCGGCGTCCTGGTAGGCAGGATCTTCGGACGCACACTCGACCTCCAGGGCAACACCGCGGTCCACTACGACGAGGCGCTGCCGCACATCGAGGGCGGGGTACTGGTCGCTTCGAACCCCAAGCGCAGCCCGCACCTGGTCGAGTAGGCCCTGGGGCACGGGTTGACCGTCCCGGGCCCATCGACTATGATTCTGGGGGCTCAAACCAGGGTCGCCCGGCCGCGCCGGCCGGGAGGCGGGGCCGCTCTGTGGCCCTTCCGTCGTCCGCACCGCGAGGTCGCCATGAAGTTCCTGCCTCTCGTCATGCTCTGCTGGCTCTGCGCCGGAGCCACCCCGCTCCAGGCCGACGAGCCGTTCCGCTTCCCTCCCGGTTTCCTCTGGGGCACGGCCACGGCGGCACACCAGGTCGAGGGCAACAACTCGGGCAACGACTGGTGGGCCTGGGAGCAGGTGCCCGGCCATGTCCGCAACAACGATAGATCGGGCCTGGCCTGCGACCACTACGCGCGCTTCTCGCAGGACCTGAGCCTGGCCCGCCAGATGGGCCACAACGCCTACCGCTTCAGCATCGAGTGGGCCCGACTCGAGCCCGAGCCCGGCCGCTTCGACGAGGCCGAGGTCGCGCACTACCGGGCAGTTCTCGAATCCTGCCGAGCCAACGGGCTGGTCCCGATGGTGACGCTCTTCCATTTCACGCTGCCGAAGTGGGTCGCCGACCGCGGCGGCTGGGAGAGCCCGGAGACGGTGCAGCTGTTCGGCCGCTTTGCCGAGTTCGCCGGCCGCAGGTTCGGCGACCTGGCCGACTGGTGGTGCACGATCAACGAGCCGGTGGTCTATCTGGGCGCCGGCTGGGTCAAGGGCGTGTTCCCGCCGCAGAAGCAAGACTGGAAGCTGGCCATGAAGGTCATGGAGCACCTGGCTCGGGGGCACGTCGAGGCCTACCGGGCGCTGAAGCGGTGCGATCGCGGCGACGCTGACGGCGACGGTCGCTCGAGCCTGGTCAGCATCGCCGACCACCTCAGGGTATTCGATCCCGCCCGCGGCTGGAACCCGCTCGATCAGGTCTCGGCCCGGGTCGCCGACTACCTCTTCAACCGGGCCTTCCTCAAGGCGATCACGAAGGGACGCCTGACCGTCACGGCACCCCAGGTGCCCTACGTCAACGAGGCGATCCCGGGAGGCACCCGGTGCCTCGACTTCCTGGGCGTCAACTACTACTAGCGCGACCTGATCAAGTTCGATCCCCGTGTGCCCGGCACCTTCCAGCCGACGATTCCCGAGGGCGCGCCGGTCAGCGACCTGGGGTGGGAACTCTATCCCGAGGGCTTCTACCGGGTCCTGATGGATGCCTGGCGCCGGTACAAGCTGCCGATCGTGGTGACCGAGAACGGCCTCGCCGACGCCGCCGACACGAAACGGGTCGCGTTCCTGCGCTCGCACCTGCAGGCCATGGCCCGCGCGATGCAGGACGGCGTGCCCGTTCTGGGTTACATGCACTGGTCGCTGCTCGACAACTTCGAGTGGGCAGAGGGATTCACCCCCCGCTTCGGACTGCTCTCGATCGACTACCTCACGCAGGAGCGCAAGCCCACGAAAGCCGCGGCCTACTACTCCGAGGTGATCCGCAAGGGCGCCATCGACCTCACGCCCGGTAGCGAGGGCTGGGAGGCGTCGGAGCGATCGGACGACGAGCCCCGAGCGAGCGCCAGGTAGCTTCCGGCGTGCACCCGCCGGCTACTTGAGCATGCGGATGATAGCGGCGATGTCGACCGTCTCCATCGCCACGCCGGCATCCATCGCCGCGCTCGGCAGCTGCTTGGCCACGGCGCTGGTGACGTCCTCGACGTAGGTCTTGCCGCCTCTGGCCTTGATGGCCGCCAGGCCGGCGACGCCGTCGTTGCCCGTTCCGCTGATGAGGACGCCCCGGCACATCTCGCGGTAGATGACCGCTGCGGTCTCCATGAACACGTCGACGGAGGGAGTGTAGATCTTGTCGGTGGTGTTCTCGATTCCGCGGAAGAAGACTCGGTCGCTCTCCTGAACCAGGATGATGTTGTTGCGCCCGCCGGGGCAGATGTAGACCTTGCCCATCTCTATGCGCATGTCTTCCTCGACCTCGAGCACCGGCGTCTGCGAGGTCCGGGCCAGCTCGGCGGCGAACTGGGAGACGAAGAACGGCGGCAGGGGCAACACCAGGACGATGGTGGAGGTCAGATCGGTCCGCAGGAAAGGCACGACCTTCCGCAGCGTCTGGATGGCTCCCGAGGAGCCGCCGAAGATGGTGAGCGCGACGGCGCTGCGGGGAGCTGTGGGCGGCTTGGGGACGGCCACGGGGGCCGGTGCGGCGGGTGCGGGGGCCGGACTGGCGGGGGCCGGTGCGGCCGGCGAGGGACCGGCGGCCACGGGTGGAGGTGGAGGCACGGCCTGAGCGGGCACGGGCGGAGGCGGCGAGTCCCTGAGCGCGGCGGGGCCGTCGGGCGCTTCCGGCCTGTGACGGACGCCATAGGCGACGCGGATCTTGTTGGTGATCTCCTCGGAGAGTTGCTCGATGTTCAGCGCCTGTGGGGGCTTGCTGATGAAGTCGATGGCGCCCAGGCTGATGGCGTCGAGCGTGATCTGGGCGTTCTCCTTGGCCAGCGAGGAGATGACCAGGAAGCTGGGCTCGAGCTTCCGGGTCTTGGCCTCCCGGAGAACGGTCAGGCCGTCCATCACGGGCATGTTGAGATCGAGCGCCACCACGTCGGGCCGGAGATCCCGGATCTTGTCCAGCGCCTCGACGCCGTTGTCGGCGCCGCCGACCACCTGGATATCGCCATCCTTCTGGATGATGGAGGTGAGGAGATTCCGCATCAGGCGGGAATCATCGACGATCAATACCTTGATGGTGCTCATCTTTCTGGGGCTGGGTTCTGGGGCCACTCTCGAGACACTCTCGAAAGCCGTGGTGGAACTCCTGGCTGCCGGCGGCGGCGATCCGGATCATAATACGAGGAGTGCCGGACGCAAACCACCCTGGAGTCTCGCACGGGCGTCACGGCGGCAAAAGCAGAAAACACTGACGTTTCCGTGCGTTTTTGGTAGATAGCAGGCGGCCATCGGCATTATGATGGGAGGGGTGAAGCCCCTCTCACTCAAGCGGCAGTTCATCTTCTTCAGCCAGCTGACCAACCTCTACAAGGCTGGCATCACGATCGCGCAGGGGCTGGGCCACCTCCGCGATCAGGTCGAGGACCGGCAACTCTCCGAGATCATCGAGAGGCTCGAAGAGTGCATGCTGCGGCGCAACATGCCGCTCACCGACGCCCTCCGGACGATGCCGGGGCTGCTCCCGCCGCTCATCTTGGCGCTCGTCGAGCAGGGCGAGGTGACGGGGCGTCTCGATCTCATGTTCGCCCGCATCGTCCAGATCGTCGAGAAGCGGCTGGCCCGGATGCGCGAGGTGCTGGGGGCCCTTGCCTATCCAGCGTTCATCGGAATCGTGGCGATCTTCCTCACGCCGATTCCCGCCGCCTATCAGGCCGGCCCCGGCCTCTATGTGCAGCAGGTGGGCACCACGCTGGGCGGCCTCCTGGCGGTTTACCTCTTCTTCCGCTTCATCGGGAACACGATCGGGAACACCCCCTCGATCCGCTATCGCGTGCACAAACGCCTGCTGGGCTTGCCTATCTTCGGCAAGCTGCTCAAGAAGGTGATCCTCGCCCGCTTCTGCCGCGCGATGTCCATCATGCTGGCCTCGGGGCTCTCGGCCGACCGGGCCGTGAGCATCGCCGGACGCGCCACCGAGAACGACTACATCGCCCTGGCCTCGGGCGCGGCGGTCGATTCGATCCGCGACGGCAACAGCCTGGCCGAGTCGATCCGGCGGTGTAACATCTTCCCCGAGTCCTTCTCCAAGATGCTGGCCTCCGGCGAGGTCACGGGCGAAACGACCAACCAGCTCGATCGCCTCGCGGACCTGTATGACAGCGAGGCCGACGCCGCGATCGGGATGATGATGAAGGCGCTGGGGCCGATGGTGCTGATGGTCGTGGCAGGGCTCATCGCCTGGCAGATCATCGGCTTCTACATGAAACAGTGGGGGGATCTCGAGAAACTGTACAGATCTCTATGAAATCTCCGGGTTTTGTCTGTTCTACGTCTAAATGGGCACGGCTTGCTTACCGATGTCTGTGGCTGTACTCGGCCGCAAGACTCCGGGCTGCCCTCTCGCAACCGCAGCAGTCCGGGATGCCTGCTCCAGGCATCTGAAGGAGGCCCGCTCGTGTTCGGCTCCGCTCTTCCCAGTCTCGTCACCCTTCTCTCGCCCCTCCTCATGCCCGCCCAGTTCATGGTGACCGGGCCGAACGCCGGGTGGCAGCCCACGTCCGCGGCCGTCCCCGCCACGGCGGCCCGGCCCATGGCGGCGGCAAAGCCTGCCACCCCGACGGCCGCCCAGTCGGCGCCGGCACTCGCCCGCGTCGCGGCAGCCAGGCTCACGCTGGCCACCGCCATCGCCCAGGCCCACGCTCTGCTGGCGCCAGGTTTTGCGGGCGCCCGGCACGCCGCCTCCACGACCGCCCCGCGATTGCCGGCCGGTCTTGCCGCCGCGGTGATCCCTCCCCCGAACACGGTCGTGCACCCTGCGGCCCAGCCGCCCGCCAAGGCAGCCCCGGCCGGCCCGGCGGCCCAGAAGACGGCGGTCGCGGTCGACCCGAGCAAGGTCGTGAACGGCGAGCCGATCCGCGGGCTCCATGTGACCGGCTGGATTGCCCTCATGCCCAAGCGCATGGGCGAGATGATCGACTTCATCTCCAACAGCCCCCTCAACGCCGTGATGATCGCCATCAAGGATGAGTCCGGCAATCGCTTCTGGAAGACAAAGACCGCCGGTCAGAAGGGGCGCGGCGCGTTGGCCGTTCTACTGCAGGATTGGACGCCGCGCGGGATCTACACCGCCTGCCGCTTCGTCTGCTTCAAGGACACCGAACTCGAGCAGCAGCATCCCGACTTCCGGTTCGGCGCGGTCAACGGCGACCGCCGGCTGGCGCCCTGGATCGACCCGGGCAGCCCCAAGGCCGTTTCCTACCTGCTCAAGGAGCTGGACGAGGTGGCGGGGCTCGGGTTCGACGAGATCAACCTCGACTACGTGCGCTACCCCGACCGCCTCCGGACGCCCATCCCCTTGAGCCAGAAGTGCCAGGTCATCGGTGAATTCATCCGCCAGGCCCGGGAAGTCGTCAAGCGGCACAACGTGCGCCTGACGGTCAGCGTGTTCGGCTACGTCGCCTGGGACGAGAAGAAGGCCAACGTCGGCCAGCGACTCGAAGACCTGTACCAGAACGTCGACGGCGTCTACTTCATGGTCTATCCGTCGCACTTCGCCAAGGGCGATCTGGGATTCAAGGATCCCTCGGCCCACCCGTACGAGGTCGTGCGACTTGGCATGGATGCGGCCATGCGTCACTTCGAGCAGGCCCCCATCGACATCCTTCCGTGGGTCCAGGTCTTCAGCCTCAAGCACGATTACCGCTACGGCCCGCGCGAGGTGCTCCTGCAACTCAAGGGCGCGCTCGACAGCGGCGTCGGCGGTTACTGGGCCTGGGATCCCGGCGTCGAGTACCGCGCCCTGCGCGAAGCGATGCCCATCCTGGCCGCCCAGGGCTACCCCCAGGGCGACACCTCCCGCTGGGACAAGAAGAAGGCCGAGAAGATCATGGTCGCGGACGCCAGACCCGTCCCCCAGGCCGAGGCCAAGCCCATCACCCAGGCCGAGGCGATGGCCATCTCCGAGGCCAGGCTCAGGACCGCGGCGCCCGCTGCCCCCGCGGCCCGGTCGACGAGAGCCTCGACCGCCGCCAGGCCCGCCCCCAAGGCCAAGGCCGGCTCGGACGATCTCTACTCCTACTGAGGGCGTTACCCGGGCCGGGCTCCGCGTGGCCAGCTCCAGCGCGACCAAACCGTTCTCGGCCTCCGTGAGGGCGAAGGTCGCGCTCGCGCGGAGGGCGTGCGTCGCCAGTTCTCGGATCTCCCCGACGGAGACTCGT
>CAZSVK010000088.1:0-16523 GCA_964610245.1 uncultured bacterium | reverse complement strand
GGTCTGGCGCAGGTTGGCCATGTAGAGGTTGGCCTCCCGGAAGATGGCGCCGTGGAGGTTGGCGCCCTCCATCCCAGCCTCCCACAGGTAGGCATGCGAGAAGTCGGCGCCCTCGCCGTTGATCTCGCGCAGGGTGGCGTCCTTCAGATCGGCCCCGACGAAGCAGGCGTTGCGCAGGTCCGAGCGCTCGAGATCGGTCTCGCGCATCACGATGCCGCGCAGGTTGGCCCCGGCGAGCTTGGCATTGCGGAACGACTGGCGGGAGCACGGGACCTTGTTGGCGGCCTTCTTCTCCAGGTCTTCCTTGGAGGAGCCCTCGGTCTGCATCGCTTCCTCGAGCGAGGAGGCGAGCGAACTCTCGTCCTCGGCCATCAGGAGCGGATCGATCATCGCCACCGAGTCGATGTGGCGGTAGGGCACGAGGATGTGGGCCCCCACGAGGTTGTCCGCGCCAGCCTTCTTGATCGGGTAGCCGCGGGTCATCACCCAGAGCCCGATCACGGGGTCGATCCCGGTCACCCGGACCAGGATCCGACCGTCCTCGTCTTCGGCCTCCACCAGGTCCGGATTGTTGTCCACCCGCAGGTAGACGTCCAGACCGATGAGCCTCTCCATCGTCATGCCAGTGGCGGCTCCGGACATCAGCTCCTCCTCTTTCGCGGCAAGGATAGCAGAGACGGGCGGACAACGGGTGACCGGCGTAAGAAACCGGCGCCCCTCTCGCGAGGAGCGCCGGTCAGTTTCAACTCAAACGGACAGCCGGACTACATCATGCCGTCCATGCCGCCCATACCGCCCATGCCGCCCATGCCGCCGCCGTGGGCGTGGCCGTCCTTCTTCTCGGGCTTGTCGGTCACCAGCACCTCCGTGGTGAGGAGGATGGAGGCGATCGAGGCCGCGTTCTGGATGGCCGACCGGGTGACCTTGGTGGGGTCCACGATACCGGCCTGGATCATGTCCTTGTACTGGGCGTCGACCACGTCGAAGCCGTAGTTCATCTTGCCGGAGGACTTGATCTTCTCGACCACGACCGAGCCTTCCATGCCGGCGTTGTCGACGATGCAGCGAGTCGGCTCCTCGATGACCTTGCGGACGATGTTCTGGCCCGTCAGTTCGTCGCCCAGGAGCTTCAGGTTGTCCAGCGCGACCATCGCGTTGAGGAACGCGACGCCGCCGCCGGCCACGATGCCTTCCTCGACGGCGGCCCGGGTGGCGGCCAGGGCGTCCTCGACGCGGGTCTTGCGCTCCTTCATCTCGGTCTCGGTCGCAGCGCCGACGCGGATGACGGCCACGCCGCCCGACAGCTTCGCCAGCCGCTCCTGCAGCTTCTCGCGGTCGTAGTCGGAGGTGGTGTCGTCGATCTCGCGGCGGATCTGAGCGACCCGGCCCTTGATGTCGGCGGGCTTGCCCTTGCCCTCGACGATGGTGGTCTCTTCCTTGGTGACCTTGACCTGGCGGGCGCGGCCCAGGTGCTCGAAGCCGACCTTCTCGAGCTTCAGGCCGATCTCTTCGGAGATCTTCTTGCCGCCGGTGAGGATCGCGATGTCATCGAGCATCGCCTTGCGGCGGTCGCCGAAACCGGGGGCCTTCACCGACACGCAGTTGAGCGTGCCGCGGAGCTTGTTGACCACGAGGGTGGCCAGCGCGTCGCCCTCGACGTCCTCGGCGATGATGAGGAGAGGCTTGCCGGCCTGGACGACCTTCTCCAGGAGCGGCAGCATGTCCTTCATGTTGTTGATCTTGGACTCGTGGATCAGGATGTACGGGTCATCGAGGACCGCTTCCATCCGCTCCGAGTTGGTCACCATGTAGGGGCTGATATAGCCCTTGTCGAACTGCATGCCTTCGACCGTCTCGAGCGTGGTCTCCAGGCCCTGGCCCTCTTCCACGGTGATGACGCCGTCGCGGCCGACCTTGTCCATGGCCTCGCTGATCGTCTTGCCGATCGCCTCGTCCTTGGCGCTGATGGCGGCGACCTGCGCGATCTTCGTGCTGTCCTTGATCTCGATGCTGTTCTTCTTCAGCTCGGTCACCAGAGCGTCCACGGCCTTGTGGATGCCGCTCTTGATGAGCATCGGATTGGCGCCCGCCGCCACGTTGCGCAGACCCTCGTGCAGGATCGCCTGCGCGAGCACCGTCGCCGTCGTCGTGCCGTCGCCAGCCACGTCCTGAGTCTTGACCGCGACCTCCTTGACGAGGTGCGCGCCCATGTTCTCGAACGGATCCTCGAGCTCGATCTCCTTGGCGATCGTCACTCCGTCGTTGGTGATCGTGGGCGACCCGAACTTCTTGTCGAGAACCACGTTGCAGCCCTTGGGGCCCAGCGTCGCCTTCACGGCCGTCGCCAGCTTGTTGACGCCCCGCTCCAGGGCCTGATGAGCATCCGAATGATAGAGGAGTTGCTTAGCCACTTCTGTGACCTCCTGCGGGAGAGCCCAGGCCACGCCCGGCCTCTCGTCGATGTAGCTGAATCAGATTGAACGGAAGGAACCGAGGGTCAATGAATCGCCAGGATGTCTTCCTCGCGAACGATCAGGACCTTCAGGTCGCCCAGCTTCACTTCCGTCCCGGCGTACTTGCTGTAGATGACCTTGTCGCCGACCTTGACCTCGAGCGAGACGCGCTCGCCCTTGTCGTTGAGTTTGCCCTTGCCGACGGCGAGCACTTCGCCGCGAACCGGCTTGTCCTTGCTGGCCGTCTCCGGCAGGTAGATCCCTCCGGCGGTCTTCTCTTCTTCGTCGGCAGGCTTGATCACGACACGATCGCCGAGCGGTTGAAGATTGATGCTCATGGTCCCTCCTTGCAGGGTCGCTTGAGATGGGGGTTGATGGTCTGTTAGCACTCACTAGTGTTGAGTGCTAACAGAGTGATACCACACCCCTGCGACGCCCCGCAAACATGTTTTTCGCCGCCGCAATCGCAGACCCGGGGCCCGCTCCCCCGTCCCGGGCCTCGAGCCTCGAGCCTCCTACAGCCCCAGCTCTTCCACCGCCGCCCGCGGGGGCTGCCCCTCGCGGCGCGCGACCAGGCGCTTCCCGTCCGGCAGGAATCGCACCGCGGTATAGGCCGGCTCCGCGGACAAGACCCGGCGCTCGCCGCTCTTCACCTTCACGAGCAGCAACTTGCCGGCCCGTCCGGGTTGCGGCGCCGAGATGCAGACAATCTCCAGCCCGTCAGGCGACCAGTCGAACGCGCCCAGCGAACCGTCGCCCGGGCCGTCGCCGAGCACCGTCCTCCACTCCACCTTGGCGTCGGGCTCGCAGACGAGCAGCTTCGTCTGCCCTCCCTTCTCCACCATCGCGCTCAGGAACTGCCCGGTCGGAGACCATGCGACGGCCGTCAACTGGCCGTCCACGGCGAGATCCTTCTGCCCCTGGCCGTCGGCGCCGACGACGCTCACCCTTCCGGGCGAGGTGCCAGCGAGCGTCCCGAAGGCGACTCGCGCGAACTTCGGATGCCATGCGGGAAACGCCGCCTTGCCATCGGTCGTGAGATACCGGCCGCCGTGGCCGACGAAGAGATCCCGGGCCCCTATGCCCTTGGCCGTCATGAGGTCGATGAGCGCCAGGTTGCTGGCCACCATGCGCCCCGCCTCGTCCAGGTTGAGGACCTCGGCCACCATCCGGTTGCCGCCCGGCGAGAAGCTGACTCTTCCGCACGAGAGCCCGTCCGTCACGGCCTGCAGCCCGCTGCCGTCCAGGTTCATGCCGAACAGGTTCGCCAGGCCCTGCTCCGAACGCAGGAAGAGGATCCGGCGGCCGTCCGGCGACGGGGCCGGCATCGAGTTCCCGCCCCCCGTGGTCAGCTCCCGCACCGCGTCCCGCCCGGGGACGGCCAGGGCGATCTCCCTGCGGGGCAGCCAGGCGGCCGTTGCCGGAGCGGTCGCGGCAAACGAGTGGGTGAGGCCGAGGACGTAGGCCTCCTGGCCAGGGATGCACGCGAACTCATCGAACGGCACGTCACGGACGATGAGCCGGGACGTGCCCGGGGCCGTCGGCTGCGCCACCGGTGGCGGCGGGACCACCGCGCTCGCGGCGGAGGCAGGAACCGAGGCCGGCTGCGCGGAGCCGGTCGCGGGCGCCGCCGCCGAGGTCGAGGCCACGGCCGGGACCGCCGTCACCGGCGGGGTCACGGGCGACGAGACGATCGGCACGACCGGAGGAACGGCAGGCGTGACCGGCACCGTCACGGCCGGAGCGGTGGAGGTGGGCGGAGCGGGAACGGTGGGCGGCCGGAGCGTGGCCGTGAGCGCGGCCGTCGTCGCGGTCACGGGACGGGCCGGAGGGAGCTGCGCCGAGGTGCCGGGCGGCGTGGGGGGAAGGCCCACCGGGGGAGCGGGCGGGGTCGGCGGCAGCACCGACGGCGGCGCGGTGGTCACGGCCGGCGGAGGGGCCGAGGTCTCGTCGGGATGCGGGCCGGAACCGCCGGCAGACGAGCTGGGCGCCGGGCCGCCACGGGACCACAGGAAGAGGCCGGACCCGAGCGCGGCCGCGACGATCACGACGATCCCGCCGATCACCGCCAGTCGCTTGCGGCCGGTCCCCTTCCGGGCATCGGGCGCGGCCAGGCCGGCCAACCTCTTGCGGGCCTCGGTCCGGACTTCTACCACGCCGGAGCGGGCAGCCCGGTCGAGCGTCTTGCGCGCCTCTTCCGGGGCCCTGGCCAGCAACTCGTCGAAGCGGGCGCCCAGCTCGGACTGTGAGAGATCGTCGAACTCGGTGGCCTCGGCCGGCGCGGCTGGCGGCGTCTCGGGTTGCGGAACCGCGGGCCTGACCCCGGGCGATCTGCCGGCGCGGCCGCCTGCCTTGCCCGGCTCTCTGCGTTTGGCCCGGGGCGTGGCGTCGGCCTTCGGGGCGGCGGGAGCCGGAGGGGGCGCCGGGGCCGCCGCTCGCGACGCGGGGGGGGCGTCCTGGGCGGCCGCCGGCGCCGCGGGGGCCGCCGGTCTGGGTTGCGGCTGCGGAGACGGGGTCTGCGCCGTGAAGCCGCGGCCCACCTCAGGAGTCGATGGAGCTGGAGGAGCCGCGGGAGCCGTCGACTGCGGTGAGTGCGATGGCTGCGAGACCCCGGCGGCGGCCGGCTCGGGGGCCGGAGGCGCCCCGGTCCGGGCGGGGGCGACCGCCGGGCCGCTCAGCAGGCCGTCGATCTGCGCCATCAGCCGGGCCTCCTCGGCCTGGGGAGCCGGAGCGGGGGATCCGGCGGGGGTTGCCGGTGCCTCCTGGGGGATCGCGTAGCGCGCTTCGAACCACTCGCCGATCAGCTCGTCGACCCGCGAGCGGAGCGCATCCGGAGCACGGTCCTGCAACCGCTTCAGGGCGGCCAGAGCCAGGCTCCCCGCATCCTCCGCACCGGAGCGCAGGAGCTGAGCGATGTAGTCGAGGCCGTCCAGCTCTCCCATCTCGACGAGCACCTCGGCGGCCTGGACGCGGATGCCGGGGTCGGCATCGGACATCGCCTTGCGGGCCAGCTCGTCCGCGGCCGGCGACCGGAACTTGGACAGGACGAACAGGGCGCTCGCTCGGTACGAGACCTGGGGCGATGCCAGCATGTCGGCGAGGAGCTGCAGGGGATCTCCCTCGCGGTAGTCTCGCAGGAGCCGCACCGCGTTGGCCCGGACGCGGTTGTCCGGATCCCTCAGCAGCGGGAGGACCCGCTTGAACCGTTCCTCGGTCTTCAGCCCGCCCAGTCCCTCGATCGTGTTGGCCCGGACGCGACTGTCAGGGTGCTCGAGATAACGGCAGAGTTCATCGAAGATCGCCTCCTCGCCGAAGAGGCCGATGTTCTTCGTCAACTTCGACAGAACGCGAAGGTTTGTCTCCTTGCGGAGGCGCCGCAATAGAATCGCCAGGAACTCGGGCCGCGGTGAGACGACGCACCTGTCGATGAGCGGGAAGAGGACGGCCTCATCCTTCTCTTCGGCCAGCGCGTGGAGGATGTCGGCGGGAACGCCCGAGGCAGTCACGGTCTGGGGCCTGGCGCCAGCCGCGACGGCGCGCCTGCGCACCTCGTCGAGCGCCCGCCTCGCGTGGAACGCCAGGTCGGGGATCTCGGTCTGGGAGGCCAACTTGCGCAGCACGCCGATCGGACCGGCCTCGGCGGGGGAGAGGACCCGGCCGAGCAGGATCACGGCGCGGGACCGCACGTCGAGAGGCCCCTGGGACGCGGCCAGCGAGGCGAGCTGGTCGATCTTCACGGGATCCCTGGGCCTCGCGGGAGGAGCGGACGGATCGGGTTGGGGCGGATCGGACACTGGAGGCATCGGCGGCGGCACTCCTGGGCGGCGCCACGTCGCGGTCGTGGCCGGACTTGCGCGCTCGCGGAGCGGACCTCACCTACAGTAGTTAATAAATCGAACGGCAAACGTCCAGCGGGCGTATTCACATTCGGATGGAACCGAAGCAACTGCAACAGGTGCCGGGCCTGACGGCCGCGGCAGACGGCCCCGGACCCGCGGAGGCCGCTTCCTTCGACGCTGCCTACAGGCGGTTCCAGAGGCCTCTGCTGGCGTTCTTCGCGCGCCGGACCGGCGACGGCGGTGCCGCCGAGAACCTATTGCAGGAAACGTTTCTCAAGGTCTTTCGGTACTGGCACACCTACGACCGCTCGCGCCAGTTCTCGTCCTGGCTCTTCACCATCGCGACCAACCTGTACCGGGACTGGGTCCACGCGCAGCCGGCACCGTCGCTCTCGGTGCGCGAGACCGACGGGGTGGCGAGAGAAGAGACCGAACCGCACGCGGCCGCGGAGGCCCGAGATGCCCAGGAGGCGGTGAGGCGGGCGGTGCTCGCGCTCCCCGAGAAGTACCGCACGGTACTGCTGATGAAGCACTACCGGAACCTGCGCTACCGCGAGATGGCGATGGAACTGGGCATCAACGAGGGCACCGTGAAGTCCCGGCTGAACACCGCGGCCGGGCTGCTGCGCGAGAGACTCGAACGAGAGGGATGGCTGCGATGAACGACCACAGCTGCAATCCAGACCAGGATCGGCGAGAGTGCGCCTCGGCCGGCTCCTTGCTCCTCGATTCTCACTACGGCGAACTCGACAGCCGGGAGGCGGCCCGCGTGCAGGCCCACGTGGCAGGCTGCTCGGCGTGCGCGCGGCGGCAGGAGGAGTGGCGGCGCGTCGAGCGGCTGCTCTCCAGCCCTGGCGTGACGGCGGCCCTGGCGCCGATGGCGAGCCGCGCCCCTGCCAGGCCGGTCGACGCCCGGACGGTGGCCTATGGCGTGCTCTTCTGCGAGGGCGCGATGATCCTTGCAGCAACGCTCTTCCTGACGCTGCCGCTGCTCGAGAGCCGGATGGCGGCGGCGATCCGGCTGACGCTGCCCGGGCTCCTGACGGCCCTGTCCGGCTCGGCCCTCGTCGGACTGGGGGCGGCGCTGGGCTTCCGCAACCAGGGCCGGCCGATCGCGGACGCGCTCTCGGTGGCGGCGGTTCATGCCCTGCTGTTGTTGCCGACGCTGGCCTGCCTGGGGACCTCGGGCTCGGACTCCGCGGTGGCGCTCGGCCGGATCGGGTTCCTGGCCTTCTGCGTGACGACAGGGCTGGCGCTGGGGCTCGCCGCGCATCACCTGGAGCGAGGGCGCGAGCCGTCGATAGAACTCAGGCATGAAGCGATCTGAGCCAGGGCCCGGGACAGGCGGCCGCCCTCGTCGCGATCGCTCCTCCCCCAGCCCCGAGCCTCGAGCCTCCGACCCAGGTCAGCCCTTCGGCGGCTTCTTGTCGGGTTCGTCGGACGCGGCCAGGTCTTCCTGGAGGCCGCGAGCTGCCTTCTTGAACTCCGAGATCCCCCTGCCGAGGGCAGCTCCGACCTGGGGCAGCTTGCCAGGCCCAAAGATGATGAGGGCCAGCATCAGGATGACCACCAGTTCGCCGAAGCCGAAATTGAACATCTGAGCCTCCGAGTCAGCCGGGCGCGAGAGACGCCCGGTTGAATTATACGGCGGCCCGGATGCGACTGCCAGGCGGCGGCGGCGAGCGAGCCCGCGAACGCCCTTCATATCACGGGCAGGGGGAAGGTGTCTTGTCGCTCCGGCTCCGAGATCGCTCTCCAGGAGCGGTCTTTCCGTGTCCGGATCGCGAGCGTCGACTTCGTTAACGTCTCGGGAGATGAGTCCGAAAGTGTAGTAGCGATCGGGACTCAGCAAATCCGAACTTCGTTCAAAAAAGTCATGACGGAAGCACGCAAATGTCAGGGTCGGGACCGCGGACAGCGAACCGGCCGGGCACGGGGGCCCTGAAGAGGAGGCGAAAGCAACCACTCGAGGACCAGAAGGAAGAGGGGGAGCAGCCGGGCCCGCGAACGCGGAACCGGAAATTCGACGGAAGTGAATCCAGGGAATCCAGGGAATCCAGTCAGGCAGATCCGATGGGAGGACACACGACTATGAGACAGCACCTCAAATGGTGGGCGGCAACCGCGGCGCTCCTGATGGCAGCGTCACCGGGCATGGCCATCCAGCGCGACAACCCGTTCTCGGACGTACCCAAGAGCCATTGGGCGTACTCGGCCGTGAAGGACGCCGTGGAATCGGGGATCATCCAGGGCTACGACGGCAAGTTCCTGGGCAACAAGTCGCTCACGCGGTATCAGATGGCGAAGATCGTCCAGAACCTGATGCGGCGGATGAGCGGCAAGAAGGTCGGTGACTTCGTGGGCGGAGGCAGCGTCACCGAGCAGGACCTGCGGAACCTCGAGGCGCTGACGATCGAGTTCGCCGACGAACTGGCGTTGCTGAACGTCAAGGTCAGCACGCTGGAGGACAACGTCGCGGGCCTCAAGCATGACGTGGAGGCGCTGAAGGGCAGCGTCCCAGGCGCCAAGACGCACAAGCCCGAGAAACGGGCCGGCATCAGCGGGCTCGTCTCGGTCCGCGGCGTGATGACGGACAACAACGGCGGGAACACCGGCTTCGTCAACGCGAGCAGCTCCGCAGCCGCAGCCGGTCTGCTGGGCGCGCTCGCCAACGCGGGCGGTTCGCTGGCCCTGCCTTCGCTCACGCGCTACCAGGGCAGCGTCGTGACCCCGCCTGCCGGGACCGCGGCCACCGCCCCGGCGGCCGGCGTCTACAAGAGCCAGAGCTACTTCACGGTGCCTCAGTTCTCGCTGGCTTTCGACCGCGAAATCGACGAGGGCCTGCGGATGCACGCCCAGGTCGACCTGGACGCCGACACCTCGCAGACCGCCGACGCGGTCGGCACGGCCGCTCCCAGCCCTGCCGCGTTCGTCTTCGCCAATGGCCTGCCGGGCGCCGGCGGGATGGCCAAGATCAACGAGGCCTGGCTCGAGAGCGAGGATCTCGGCATCGGCTGGGGAGCCAAACTCGGCGCCTTCGCCCTGCCCTTCTCCGACGAGCACAATGGCCGCTACCGGACGCTCGACTGGACCATCACGCCATCGGCCCAGACCTGGCGCTACGAATCGTACCGGCCCGTCGGACTCGAACTCATCACGAACGACTCGCTCTTCTCGTGGAACCTGCGCCTCGGGCTGTTCTCAGGCCTGGACAACCAGAACGGCGCGCTGTTCTTCAACGAGTACCGTATCGCTGGCGCGCCCTTCAACGGCCCCCTCACCGACGCGCCGATGGGCCTCGGTCTGTCGGGCGCCCTGGGCGCCCCTGACGAAGCGGTCGGGCTGGGCTACTTCGCCCGGATCGGCGACCATCCCAACGAGGGAGGCTTCGGCTGGGACATCAACTACATGGCCAACGGCGACATGAAGCCGACCGCCGGCGCGGGCGTCCAGGCCACCGACCAGGAGTTCGCCTTCGTGAGCGGCACGCTGGACTACTACTGGGACTGGTTCGCCATCGTGGCCCAGTACTACTCGGGCGTCTCGAAGAACGGCGTCGCCGCCTCGGCGTTCGGACGCGGTCTCTTCGCGACGGCGGCCGATACGAAGAGCACCTCGGCCTACATCCTGGCAAACTACCGCTGGAACCCGGACAACAACTTCTCGTTGCGGTACGAGACGGCGGAGGACGAGACGGCAGCCATCGCCCGCTTCACGGTCAACACGATGACCTTCTGCTGGAACCGCATCGTGTCGGACCACTCCCTGCTCCAGGTCGAGTATGTGAGCCCCGAGGCGAAGCTCACGAGCCTGGTGGCCGGTTCTACCGGCACGGTCGGAAAGGACCGCAGCGACCGGATGCTCCAGGCCAACTACAAACTGGTCTTCTAATCACATGATGAATGACCAGCGCCGGCCCCCGGCGAACGGGGGTACCCCTTGAGGAGTCCCACAATAGTCGAATAAGAGTGTCCTGCCGCGCCCCCCGGAGAGCCAACTCTCCGGGGGGCGTTTCTTTCCGCGAAACGCCGGAGGCCCCGAGGCCCGGGCCTAAACTCGACAAATCCCCTGGCCGATAGAGAGTGACAAGTCTGACAAGACCGGGCAGATGGTGCGGGAAAAAGTCCGAACAGCAGCTGGATCCGCCACCGCGAAGAGGTAGTTAATCCAGGCCAGCAAAGGGATTACGCCCACATTAGCCGACCCGGGACCTGTCAAAAAAAGGATTGACACCTTTTGTTCGGCGTGGTTTAATCACGCGCTGATTGCGGGACAGGCCGGAAAAGGTTTTCGGTTTACCCGGCAGTCAGGAAGGCATAAGCCAACCCAAATCCGCCACCAAAGGAGGTGCGAAACAAAATGGCAGGGACTTATGACCACGGTCAAACTGGTTTTTTTGGTTACTTCAGACGCCACCACTCAATCGGGAGCAACGCTCAAAGGCAACTAGGATACTTTGCGAAGAGCTCCCTCCAGAGTGGTTCACCCACCTACGGAGGAATTTTGATGAGACAGCTCGTTCTGTTTATCATGGTTGCGTTCGTGATGAGCGCCGCCACCGCTTTCGCGGGTCCGTTCTCGGACGTTCCCGCTGGTCACTGGGCCTACAAGGCCATCGAGAAGGCCGTCGAAGCCGGCATCCTGCAGGGCTACGATGGTAAGTTCCACGGTAACAAGACCCTCAACCGCTACCAGATGGCGGTCGTCGTGGCTCGCATGCTCGATCGTATCGAGACCATGGGCCCGGGCAAGGTCAGCAAGAAGGACATCGAGAATCTCGAGGCCCTCACGATCGAGTTCGCCGATGAGCTCGCTCTTCTGAACGTCAAGGTCTCCACCCTCGAGGACGGCTTCGCCGACCTCAAGAAGGACGTCGACGTCCTCAAGAAGGACTACGCTTCGGGCGGCGCCAAGGCTGGCATCAGCGGCCTGCTGCAGACCCGCTTGGTCCTCACCGATGAGGATCACGACAACTTCACCGGCCGCGGCTTCAACGCTGCGGACGGCGCTGTCAGTGCGTTCCCGTTCGCCGCGAACGACATCTACGCTGGCTCCGGCACCGCCGCCGCTCGCGTGATGGACGCCGCTGCTGACGACGCTCTGAACCCGGCCATCCCGCCGGCCACCCCGGTCGTCGACGGCCAGACTGGCACCAGCTACACGGCTGCCGGCCTTCCCTTCGCGGTCTACAACCGGTCGCAGGCTGTTGCGGCTGGCTCGGCCGTTCCGGCTGGTTACGCTGCGGGTTCCGCGAATGCGGGCTCCAACGTGGCCGGTACCCTCCCCCTCACCCGGTACATGGGCGTCGGTGGCAACGCGGCTGTTGCTCCCAACACCCGGACGTTCTTCAATATCGCTCAGGCGTCGGTCGGCTTCGATCGGCACTTCGACGAGGACTTCTACCTCCACCTCCAGCTGGACATCGATGCCGACAACGAGCAGGCGCTCGCCAGCGGCCAGTCGATCCAGGTCAACGAGGCCTACGTCGACATGGAGAAGTTCATCGCTGACGGCGATGCCCGCCTCCGCGTCGGTTCCTACGCCCTTCCGATGGCTCGGGAGCGCAATCCCGAAATGGTCGAGTACCCCAACCAGCTCCGCTACGGCTTCCGCAGCCTGGATCTGACGGTTACCCCGGCCTACTACGATCAGGTCTGGGAAAGCATCCGCAACACGGGCGTCAGCCTGTGGAACGGCAAGGACAGCAAGTTCCAGTGGCAGTTGGGCGTCGGCTCCACGCCGAACATCGGCCTCGACGGCTCGCTCTTCGCTGCCAAGATGGCTGCCGGCTTCTTCGGCGACCGCCTCTTCAGCCTCACGGCTGCTGGCCCCCAGAACCAGGACTACTTCGGCTTCTACGCCTGGGCTGGCGACAAGTACGACAGCGGCTGGCGGTGGGATGCGGGTTACTTCCAGAACGGTGGCGACCTGAATCCGACCAACGCCGTTGCAACGGCCGTCGACTACAGCGCTTTCCAGATCAACGTCGGTTACTGGGGCTGGGAGAACTGGGGCTTCATGGGCAGCTACTATGATGCGACCAGCAACACCTTCACCCCGGCCGCCGCCGCTGGCAGCCTGATCCTCCCGGGCGGCGCTGGCCGCAACTTCGTGAACCTGGGCCTCTACCCGGTTCTCGCCGCTGGCCAGACCTTCCCCGATGTGGACAGCAAGTCCTTCGCCCTCCTCGCGAACTACAAGTTCAACGATGACAACAACGTCACCGTCCGCTACGAGGATGCCGAAGACACCATGGGCGCTTCCGCGATCACCGCTCGGATCTGGACGTTCGACTGGAACCACCGGATCAGCAACAACAGCCTCCTGCAGCTCGAGTACGTGACCCCCGAGTCGGATTCGACGACGGTGGCCCCGGGCTTCACCGCAGCTGGCGTGTTCAACGGCACCGCGGGTGTTGCCACCCAGAACAGCAACGACGTGAACGACGACCTGTTCCTCCTGAACTACAAGGTCAAGTTCTAATTCGACTAGCTGTTTGAGTTAGGTTCTTGCCCCCGGGCCCGAAAGGGTCCGGGGGTTTTTCGGTTCCGGGGACACACACCTGACCCCGAACGTGTACGCGGTCAGGTGTGTGTCCCCGCCCCCAACTTGTTCCGTTGCCATCGGTCGACCTGCTAGACTGGCCGCGTTCCATGCTCCCCCCCGATGAACTCGCTCGCGTCGAAGCTTGCGCCCGCTCCCCCTTCCGAGCGGTGCGGCTCTTCGCTCTGGAGCGTCTCTCCTACGACGGCCACCCGCGACTGGGCGAACTGTTGCTCCGCCTGCTTCAGGATCCCGACCTGGCCGTTCGCCTGGAGGCGGTCCGGGTCGCCGGCGTCAGCGGATGCCGGGACGCCCTCCCGGTACTGCTCGAACTCCTGAACTGCGCCGACGAGACTGTCGCCCTGCAGGCCGCGGTCAGCCTTGGCGAGCTGGGCTACTACGGCGAGCTGGGTTCCGAGGCGATCGTCCCGGAACTCCCTCCCTCCTCGAGGCCCGCCCACATGTCCGACGCGACCTTCTACCTGCTGTTCGTGGTCCTGTCGGCGGGGCTCTTCCTCTCCGGCTACCTCTTTCACGCGCAACTCCAGGGCAACGAGCCGCCCGGTGCCGCCCTGACACCTGACTCCTGACAGCGGCCATCTGACACCTGACACCTGGCACCTCCGTATGCTAGACTGCGCGGCGCAATGATGCATCAGCACAGCATTTCACCCCGATGGGCGCGGGCCGCGGCGGTTGTGGCCGTCCTGCTGTTCTGGGCGACCGCGCTCCCACCGCTTCTGGCCGCAGGGAAGGGGCATACGGGCATCAGCTGCCGCACGTGCCACAACATGCACTATCCGCGAGGCAAGCACCTGTGGGCCTCGCAGCCGCCGCAGAAGACCGACCGAGGCACCCAGCTGCTCGCCGGAGAAGCGCTCTGCTATTCGTGCCACAAGGACGCCGCGCAGGCGCACTTCTTCGAACCCGGCAGCTCTCACCCGATCAATGTCGTGCCCAGCCCGGGCGTCAGCGTGCCCAAGGAACTGGGCGTCACCTTCGTGCCGGGTCTGGGCGGGGTGATCACCTGCACGTCCTGCCACACGCCACACGGGGCGTCTCCGAAGCTTCTGAAGATCACCGACGAGCAGGACAAGCTGTGCGTCGCCTGTCACCGCTTCCGTTGAGCCAAATGCGCTTGGTCCTGCTGCTGCTCGCCGCTCTGGCGGCGGTTCCTGCCGGTTCGTCCGCCGGCGAATCCGAGGATCTGGCCGATGCCTACATGGCGGCCGGAAAACCTGCTGAGGCGGTCGGTCTCTACCGGAAGGCCATCACCCGGCAGCCCTCGGCCGCAGGCCTCTGGGAGAAGTACGACAAGGCGCTAGAGGCCCAGTGGTTGGCCTCCGGCCGGCTGGTCCGGCCCTCTCCGCCGCCGGTCGCCGCTGTGGCGCCGGTCAGCGCCAGTCCGGCGGATTCGGTGACGGCGGCCGGCATCCCAGCCAACCCGCCTCCGCTGACCCGCCCGCAGGCACCCGTCTCCTCGGCGCCCGTCCCGGTGCCTGGCGACCAGCGCCCCACCGCGGAAGCGGTTCCGCTCATCTACCGCCCAGGTGAGCGAGTTGCTCTGCCGGAGATGGCCGCTGCGGCCGTGCTGCCCCCGATCATCGACGGGGATCGATTTCGGGTCGAAGAGGTCGAGGTCGGCTACGCCCGTTCCGGCTCGGTCAGGGTGACCGGGAGGGTCCACAACTCGGGCACGGAGCCGCTGAACCGGCCGGTGATCTACGTGGCCATCTTCGACAAGCAGCAGACGATGGTGGGCCGCGGGCGAGCCTACCTGTCCCACGGGACCTATTTCCTGCCTCCCGAGGCATCCGAGGAGTTCGCCGTCGCTTTCCCGACCTATACGGGACCGGTTTCGGCCTACTCGGTGGAGCTGGTGGGAGGCCAGTGAGGCGCGGCGCCTGCTCGTCGCAAGTCAAATGCACGTCGGCACCTGCGAGATTCGATTGAGGTTGCACCAGATCGATTCGTTGAAGGCCAAGCGAGGAATCTGCAAGAGCCTCGTGGCGCAGCTTCGCAACCGGTTCAATGTTTCCGTGTCGGAGGTCGAGCATCTGGACTCGAAGGAGTATCTTGGTCTTGGAATCGGCTCGGTCTCCGGTTCGAAGGCCGTGATCGATCAGAGTTTCATGCGCATTCTGGAGGTGCTCTCGGATGACAGGCGGTTCGAAGTCGAAGATTACGCTCAGACGTACCTCTGATCGGGAGCCAGGGCGTCTCCCCGCGCCCCCCGACGAGGACGGCAAGATCCCCAGGAAGAAGCTGACGCCGGAGCAGGAGACGCAACTGCTGGAGCTGACCGGATTCAGCCGGCCACAGCTCTACAACCGCCGGGGCTGGCACTCCGAGCGGGGGCTGGCCACCTTGCTCGACGTCGGCGACGTCATCGAAGAGATCCACTCGACCCACGTGGTCATCCGCACGGCCGAAGGATCCCGGCAGACCGTCTACAACCTGGAGAGGGAGACTCCGTTCCTCAAGAAGCTGGAGCCCTGAGCGCGGAAGAGCGCGTCGCGCAACCGTCCCCGGGGCTCTGTTCCGCACCCCGTCGGGGCTTTGCCCCGAGCCTCAGCAGGGGAGTAGCACTTCCCTGCACCCGGCAATGGCCGGCGCAAGTCCGTCTTGTTGACTGACCTTCGAGAAGCAACCGAAGGCCTGGTTGCGATCGCCGGGTCCAGGGCCAGGCCCTTGCCCCCGCAGGGGTCCGGGGACAGCGTTCCTGGCAGAACTCGTACCGAAGCGGATCCCCAGTTTTCGCGAACGCACCCTGGCCCCCGCAAGACGTGGGCGCATGGAGGCGAATGTGCTATTCTGTGGGCGGCTGAAAGGCAGGATTGAAACGTGGTCGTCGAGCTGCTGAGAAACCTTCCGATCTTCCAGGATCTCTCGGACGCGGAGTTCGAGAAGCTGGGCAAGGTCGCGACCGAGGAGCCGTTCAAGGCCGGGGACACGCTCTTCCACGAAGGCGACCGGCCCGATGCTTTCTACGTTGTCAAGACCGGTGAGGTGCGCATCGTCAAGAAGCACCCCGGCGGCGACCAGACCCTGGCCACGCTCTCGGGCGGCGACTTCTTCGGCGAGATGGGCGTCATCGAGGACTCGCCCCGATATGCCTCGGCGATCGTCACGAAGCCCTCGGTTCTGATCAGGGTCAAGCGCGGCGACTTCGACGAGCTGATGAAGAGCAATCCTCAGCTCGCCATCAAGATCATGGCGACGGTGGCACGGCGCTACCGCGCCAACGTCAGCCTCGAGCAGGTCTACCACGGCACAACAAAGGCAACGGCCGCGCCCGAGAAGGCTGCCAAGATCTTCGTGGTCACCTCGATGACGGGCGGTGCCGGGGTCACGAGCATGGTCAGCAACCTGGGCTTCGAACTCTCCCAGAAGGGGGGCGCGAAGGTGCTGGTCATCGATGGCTCGGTGCAGTTCGGCGACCTGTCGCTCTTCCTCGACGTCATCCCCCGGCTGACCCTCTACCATCTCACCGAGGAAACCGAGCTGGGCATCGAACTGCTCGAGCAGGGCTACATCAACAAGACCAAGTTCGGGATCGACCTCATCAGCGCCCCGCTGCGCCCGGAGCAGTCGGACGTGGTGACGGGCGAGTTGTTCCGTAAGCTCATCGGCCTCGTGTCGTCCCACTACGACTACATCGTGGTGGACACCTACTCGCTGATGCAGG
>CAZSVK010000087.1:1330-16530 GCA_964610245.1 uncultured bacterium | reverse complement strand
CCGCTTCGCGTGCTGCGCCATCATCCCTGGACGCAGGGGCTCCGCCCCTGGACCCGCTCACCCCCTCCGGGGCCTCGCATATCCTGGAGAGCCTGGCCGCGAAGCCGGGCATCTGGCGCGATCGCGCGGCCGGCGAGCTGGCGCGTCGCGTTGCCGGCCATCCGAGGCAGCAGGGGCGTCTGGTGAAGGCCCTGCTCGAGCCCTCGGGGAGCTTGGAGGAGCGGCTCGGCCGGCTCCGGGAGCTAGCGGAACTCTTCGTCGAACAGAAGCGATACGCGCCCGCTCTCGACCTTCTCCGGCGGCTGCTGCCCGAAGAGCCGGGCCTGCGCAATCGCATGGTGAGGCTGGCGGCGCTGCGCGAGATGGCGGCCCTGGAGGGGCCGTCCACGTCTCGCGTGGCCGCCGGATCGGCCGCGGCGACCTCGCGGCGCAAGCTCGCGGAGCGGGCGGTCGGGGTCGCCGAACAGCTGCTCGCCGCGGGTGAGCGGGAGCCGGCAATGGCCCTGCTGCACAAGGCGGCGGCCGGCGAGGGCGGACTTCACGCCAAGGTGAAGCTGCTCTCGCTCTCGCTCGAGGACGGCCCGCTCGAGCTGACGGCCCTCGCCCGCGTCAACACGCTGTTGCAAGAGAAGGGACTGGCCGAGAGCGACCGCTTCCTGCTGACCGAGTGGAAGGCCCGGGTGCTGGAGCACGAGGGGGTCGAGAACGAGAAGTCGCTCGAGCTGTACCGCTACCTGGTGGCCCACGGCTATCGCGCCGGGGCGATCTCGGTCGTGCTGGCCAATCGTGCGCTCCAGGCCGGGAAGCCGCACGAGGCGCTGACCGCACTGGCCAAGGTGCCTCACGACGCGGCCCGGGACCTGGCCGAGGCCAAGGCCCGGTCGGCCCTGGGCGACGAGACCGCCGCCCGGGACCGGCTGGTGCAACTGGTGTCGAAATATCCGGAGGCTCCGGAGACTCGCGAGGCGCTGGCGCTGCTGGCGGCTCGCGACGGGCAGCTGCTCGAGGCGGCCGTGTGCGGGACGGGCGCTTCCGGCCCCACCACCGACGGCGCGCCTGCCGACGAGGTGCTGCGTTCGCTCGTCCCCGGCGAGGCGGCCGTGCTCCGGTCGACGCTGGAGGCTCTGGCCCGTTCGGTGGCGGGTGGCGGGGCTGCCAGGGAGGAGACCGGCAGCGCCGCGCCTCCGGTTTCACGGGAGTTGCTCGACGAGCTGCTCCGGGCCTGCGAGGCGGGCGGCGTGGCACCCTCCGCGAGGGCCGGGCTCTACCGGCTGCGGCTGGCGTCTCGGACGCCGGCCGGGGCCGAGTCGGTGGCCGATCGGATTGCGCTGGCGCGCTGTCTCGCGGCGGACGGGCAGGCGCGCGAGGCGTTCGATCAGCTCGAGGGCAAGGGCGCCGAAGCGGCGCTGGAGCAGGCGGTCCTGTTGAAGGACGGGCTCGGAGATCCGGCACGGGCGAGGTCTCGCCTGGAGCGACTGGCAGGGGAGGGCGCGGCGCCGGCGGGCGTGCGGGCGCGGGCTTCCTGGTTGCTGGCGGTGTGGAGTCGCGGTCAGAAGGACGAGGTCAAGGCGCTGGAGCGCTCCGCGGAGGCCGGGCGAGGCACGACGATTGCGGCCGCGGCCCACGGGAGACTGGCCGAGCTGGCGCTGGCACGGGGCAACCGGGGGGACGCGGCCAGGAACCACGAGGCCGCCGCGCGCGCCACCGAGGACGGTCCGGCCGCGCGTGAGCTGACGTTGAGGGCGGCACGCGAGTGGCTCGACGCGGGCGATGGCGAGGCCGCCACGCGCCTGGCCAAGCGGATGCTGGGGCAGGGCGCCGACGAGGGCGTGCCGGAGCGGGCCCGCGAGATCCTCGGTCAGGCGGCAGGACGCCAGCAGGTCGAGGCGCTCGAACGGGCGCTCGACCGGGACGATCCCGAGAACCCGGCCAACTTCGAGACGATGCTGGTGATGGCCCGGGCGCAGGCCCGGCTACTGGGGCGGTTCGACGAGGCGGAGGCGACGCTGACGGCGATGAACGAGCAGTTCCCGGGCCAGATGGCGGGCTCGGATGCCGGGAGCCTGAAGGAGGAACTCGCGGCCCGCAAGGCGATCGCGCGTCACGAGGCGCTCGGTGTCCGGGGACTCCTGAGGGCCGGCCTGCTGCGGGAGGATTCGCTGGCCGACCCCGCCGGCGCCGCCCGTGACTACCGCCGCGCGATGGTCGAGGCGTAGGCAAAGGACCCTGTGGGTCTTCTGGCTCGATTGTATCTGGTTCGCGTGGTGGCCCTGAGGTTGGGCGAGGCGGGCCGGGCCGCCCGGTTGCTCGGTGAGGCCGCTGCCCATCCCGCGGCGGCGGCCTATGCCGACATGCTGACCACCGCCCGCGCCCTGTGCTCCGGCTCCGCGGCATCGCAGCCCTCGCGGGAAGCCGTGATGGGCCCGCGGAAGCCGCCGGCTCTCGCTCCGGATTTGGGCCATCCCTCCGCCCCCGGCGGCAGCGAGTCCGGCTGGCGGACCTTCGGGCGGTCCGCGGCCGGCCCGTGGCAAGATCCCGTCCTCGCGGAAGAGGCCATCCTGAAGGCCGCCGGCACAGGGACGCCCTCCGACGAGGGCTCGGCGCTTGCGCTGGAGGCGGCCGACGGCATCGACCCGATGCGCTGCGTCACGCCGCTCGGCGCAGGCAAGGCCGACCTGCTCGAGCAGGCGTCGGCGCTGGCCGCCAGCGGGGCTGCCCGGGCCCGGGCCGAGCTAGCGCTCGGCGACTGGCGCCGCGAGCAGGGCGATCCCGAGAGCGCCCTTGCCGCCTACGAACAGGCGGCTCGCGTGGGTGGCGGCTGCGAGGCGGCTCAGCTCGCCTCCGTGCGGCGGGCGTCGCTGCTGGAGACCGAGCTTTCGGACACCGCCGGGGCAGCCGAGGCTTATGCGGCCGCCGGCCGGGTCTCCGGTCCGTATCAGAAGCTGGCCTCGGCCCGGTTGCCGCTGGTGCTGGCTCGCAAGGACGCCGAGGAGGCAGAGCTGGAGCTGGCAAGCGGGCCTGCCGCGGGCGACGCCGGGCGCTTCCTGGCTGCCGCTCGACGGCAAGCCAGGGACACGGGTCAGCTCGAGAAAGCGATCGAGAACTACCGCACGTTCCTGCGCCTGTCGCGAGATCGCAAGCAGCTCGCCTCGGCGCACCGGGAGATGGCCGACGTCCTGGTCCGGGCCGATCGGGCCCGCGAGGGGGTCGAGACGCTGGCGAAGCTGCTGGACAGGGGCCTGGCGGGCGACTCGACGGCCGACGTGTTGCTCAGGATGGGCGAGATCCTGGAGACCGACGTGGGCGAGCCAGCCGAGGCCGAGCAGTTCTATCGCGAAGTGGAACGGGTCGCTCCCGGCTCGCCGCAGGCCGGTCACGCCGCCGCCGGGCTTTCGCGCCTGGCCACGGCCGTGAAGGCCGTCGCGAGCGCCGAGGAGGCAGGCAAGGCGGAGCCCGCGAGCAGCGAGGAGCTGGGCGCCATCCGCAAGAAGTACCTGGGCGCCTCGAAGGATCCGGCGGGTGCCGCGGAGGCGCTGCGGGCGCAGCTCGCGGTTACGGCCGAGCCCTCTCGCAAGGCCGAACTCGAACTCGAGCTGGCCCGCATCCTGAAGGACGATCTGCAGGATTTCCCGGCCGCCGCCGAGGCGTTCGCGCGCACCATCGGGCTGCTGGGGATCTGCGATCGCTCGGCCGAACTGACGCTCGAGCTGGGGACCTTGACGAGCGAGAGGCTGAAGGACCCGAAGAAGGCGATGGCCGTCTACGACCAGTGGATGAAGGACTACTACGCCCACCCGAAGAAGGTCGCGGTCATGCTCGAGCGGGCGAGGCTGCTCGAAAGCGCCCTGGACAACTCCCAGGCGGCCATCGACATCTACCGGAACATCGCCAACGCCCATCCCCGCTCGGGATTCGACGAGCAGGCGCTGCTGCGTATCGCGCACCTGTCGCGCACCTACTTCGCCGACCACAACGGCGCCGTCGAGGCGTTCGATCAGATCGCGCGCCGCTTCCCGTTCGGGGCCAACGCGCAGACCGCGTTGCTGCAGGCGGCCCAGATCTGCGAGCTGGAGCTGGGCGACCTCAGCCGGGCGGCCGCGTTCTACAATCGTCTGGTGATGACCTATCCCAGCAGTTCGTTTGCGAACGACGCGAGGAACGCCCTCGCGCGGATCGAGAGGCGGAGGAGATGAGCGAGCTCAGCCTGTCCGAACGTTTCCGGGATGAACTGATGGCCGGATGCCTGGGCTACGGCAGCGGCGTGATGAACTGCACGGCCGCCCTGTACTGGTTCAAGGCGATCTCCGAGCGAGATCCGGTGCTGGGCGCCGTGATGCTCTTGAGCGCGCTGCCCATCGCGGGCTGCCGCACCGCCATGCTCGAGTTCCTCGCCGTGATGGGCAAGGACGACGGCGAGAAGGCGGCGCGCTACGAGACGATCTTCCGGGTGTGCGCCGGCTTCGGGATGGTCCAGTTCTTCCTGATGTACCGGTTCTTCATGCTGGGGTGAGCGTGCATGTGCCCGAACCAGCGGGATGATGCGGCCTCGAGAAAGGCGGCCGGGACCAGGCCCGGACGGCCGGCACCCGCGCGGCTCGACCTGTGGCTGGTGGAGCACGGTCTGGCCCCGTCCCGGGAGAAGGCCAGGGCGCTGATCCTGGCCGGGGTCGTTCGCATCGACGGGCAGCGGGAGGACAAGCCCGGCAAGCCGGTGCCGGTGGGCGCATCGGTCGAGGTCGCGGGGAGCGGATGCCCCTATGTGAGCCGCGGGGGCCAGAAGCTCGAGTCGGCCTGGAAGAGGTTCGGATTCTCGGCGGCGGGCAAGCTCTGTCTCGACGTCGGCGCGTCGACCGGCGGCTTCACCGACTTCCTGCTGCGGCAGGGCGCGGCGAAGGTGTATGCGGTCGACGTCGGCTACGGGCAGCTTGCCTGGTCGCTCAGGAACGACCCGCGGGTCGTCGTGCGCGAGCGCGTCAACGCGCGGGACCTGCGCAGGGAGCAGATCCCAGAGCCGATCGAGCTGGCCGTGGTGGACGTGGCCTTCATCTCGCTCGGGAAGGTGATGCCCGCCGTGGTGCCGCTTCTCGGGCCCGCGGGCGAGGCGGTCTGCCTGGTGAAGCCCCAGTTCGAGGCCGGGCCCGAACGGGTGGGGAAGAAGGGCGTGGTGCGGACGCCGGAGGTCCACGAAGAGGTCCTGGCCGCGGTGGCGGGGCAGGCGGAGGCGTGGGGGCTCGCGGTGCGCGGGGCCTGCTTCTCGGAACTCAGGGGGCCTGAAGGTAACGTCGAGTTTTTCCTGTATCTGGCGCGGCGGGGCGAGAGCCGGCCGGTGGACGCCCACGGGATCGTCGAGGCGGCCTGGCGCTTCTTCGCCGGCGGTCAGGCGGGGCGGGCCGAGCCGCCGCAGCCGTAGAGTCCGCAGCGGCCGTTGTAGTCGAAACAGTCCGGGTGGTGAGGGGCTCCGCAGCGTTCGCACTGCGCGAGCGGGCCGGTGAAGGTCTCACCGCAGACCGGGCAGCGGGGAACCTCGCCGACGCCTGCTTTCAGAAGCTCGAGGCCGGCCGGTAGCGGGCCCGGCCTCGAGGCGAGGGCGGCCTGGGTGCCCGCGACCAGCGGGAGGGCCGCCGGCAGCAGAAAGACCAGGCTGGCCCAGCTCACGTGGAACCAGCCGAGACCGATGGAGGTTCCGAAGGTGGTCCCGAGCAGGAGGCCGAGCGTCCACGGCGCTGACCAGCGCAGCCGGCGGGCCTCGGTCACGAGCCGAGGGAAGAGGCGTCTGGCGCCGGCGTAGAGCAGGCCGGTCAACCCCAGGGCGGTGGGATAGCTCGCGAGGGCATAGAAGTAGCCGAGTGCCGGCCACGAGAGGCCGAAGGAGTAGGCCGCCTGAACGTCCAGAACGAGCATCAGCAGGAAGCCGATCGCCGAGAGCATGGCCAGGAGGTTGGCCAGCGCGAGCAGCAAGTTGCGGCGGGGCCGGCGAGCCTTGTGTGGGCCGCTGACCCCCGCCAGCATCGCCATCCCGAAGAGGACGACATAGAGCGGCAGGTGAACCTGCTCGAACGAAAGAAGGTAGAGCACCGTGAAGGTGACGCCGTGCGCGGCCGCCGGTGTGGCCGAGCCGAGGAACAGGGCCGGAACCAGGAGCCACAGCTTTCTCATCGGACACCTCCGTTCGTGACGCAGGGCGTCATACGACGAAGTAGCCGTTGCCTGGACCAGGATTCACCGACTGGAGTGAAACCCGCCCCTTTCCCGGGAAGGGAGCGATGCCGGTCCTGGGGCCGTGGGGTGCAAGGCCCGTCGCCGGCGTAGGCCTCCCTGAAGCCTGAAGCCTGAAGCCTGAAGCCTCAAGCCTCAGCGTCCGAGGTCGGAGGGACCGAACGCCAGCGGGAGGATCTCGCCGAGCTTGACGGTGCGTCGGGTGCGGCGGCCGGCCATCACGATTTCCAGGTCGGGCGCGAACTCGTAGAGGAACTGCCGGCAGGCGCCGCACGGGGCGACCGGCTCGGACGAACTCGAGACGATGGCGATGCGCTGGAAGCGCCTGTGGCCCTCGGAGACCGCCTTGACGGCAGCGGTGCGTTCGGCGCAGATGGTGTGGCCGTACGAGGCGTTCTCCACGTTGCAGCCGGTGACGATGACGCCCTCGGCGGTGGCGATCGCCGCGCCGACAGCGAAGCCCGAATAGGGATTGTAGGCCCGCTTCATCGCCCTGCGGGCCTCCTGCACGAGCCGGTCGACCGGCACTTCGGGATTGGCTTTCTTGGCTCGGGTCATGAGGAAGCTGTAGGCCGCAGACTGTAGACTGTAACCTCCATGTGCCGGCCCGATTCCGCGCGAGGCGGAGGTCGATACCGGAACGTACAGCCTACAGTCTACAGCCTACAGTCTTCGGAAAGGGGGACACCGCGGGGCCGGGGGCCTCGTTCCCGCGCGAGGTCAGTCGCGCCAGGAAGGACCCCTCAGCCGCGGGTCCGGATGGGGAATCAGCGCTTGCTGTATTGCGGCCGCTTGCGGGCGCCCTTGAGGCCCGGCTTCTTGCGCTCGACCATGCGGTCGTCGCGAGAGAGCATGCCGGCCTTGCGCAGGATCGGCTTGAGATTCGGGTCGCAGTTGACGAGGGCGCGGGCGAGGCCCTGGCGTAGCGCGCCGGCCTGACCCGACTTGCCGCCGCCGTCCACGATGGCCATGACGCCGACCTTGTCGATCGTCTCGGTGGCCTTGAGCGGCTCGAAGGCGTGGTTCTCCCAATCGGGATTGGCGATGTACTCCTTCATCGTGCGGCCGTTGCACATGAAACCGCTTCCACCCGGAAACAGACGGACGCGCGCGACGGAGGTCTTGCGCCTGCCCACGCCCCAGAAAAACGACATCGTGTTCATATGGGATCCTGTGAATCTAGAAGACTGACTCGGTCACTCAGAAAGGGGGATTCGAGCGCCCGCTAGCTGCGGGGGTCGATCGCGATGGGCTCAGGCTTCTGCGCCGCATGCGGATGCGCGGGGCCGGCGTAGACGTGCATGTTCAGGAAGATCTTCCTGCCGAGCTTGTTCTTCGGAAGCATGCATTTGACCGCGTGCTCGAGAACCCGCTCGGGATGCGAGGCCAGCATCTCTTTCAGGCTGGTGGCGCGAAGGCCGCCCTTGTAGCCCGAATAGTTGTAGTACATCTTGGTCTGGAGCTTATCCCCCGTGGTGCAGATCTTCTCGGCGTTGATGACCACCACGTGATCGCCGGTATCCAGGTGCGGGGTGAAAGTCACCTTGTTCTTGCCACGGATGATGGAAGCGACCCGGGCCGCAACCCTTCCCAGAATCTGGCCTTCGCAATCCACCAGCACCCATCGGGGCTGGATTTCGCCGACCTTCGGCAAATAAGTCTTCATTTCTTCTCTCCTGGAGGCAGCAATCGCCGAAAAAAAAGCATCCCGTCGAGATCTCGGGAACGGCGAGTTTACCATGACATCGTCCTTTCGTCAACCAGAATCGCGGCTCTAGAACCTATCCAAAGAACCCCGGCCTACTGCGGCCTTGGCTGGTGGCCCTTCGCTCTGCCTCGTTACGGTCAGGGTTCTTGGATAGGTTCTTGGCCGGTGCCTGTTGCCTTGCTCGCGGCACGCGCATAGAATCATCGCGCAATGACCGACCGCAATCCGGGGCCCGACATCCTCAACCTGGCCTTCGCCGACGAGCTCTACCGGAGCTACCTGGTCGACCGCTCTTCGATCGAGCCCGCCTGGCGAGAGTTGTTCGACAGGATGGGCGCGGAACCGGCCGCCTCGCCCGTCGCGCCGGTCCGCGCGGCGGCCGAGCCTCTCGAGCCGTCGGCCTCGGCCGGTGAGGCTCTCGGCGTGGCGCGCCCCCCGGCCACGCCCGCACCCGCCCCGGCCCATCCGGCCTCGCCGGCGTATGTGGCGGCCATCCTGCCACCCTGCGGCGAAAACCATGACGCCGAGCTGGCCTCGCGCCAGGCGGCTGTCGATCAACTCGTGCGCTCCTATCGGTCTCGAGGCCACACCGCGGCGCGGATCGATCCGCTCGACATGCCGCGGCCTCACCACCCCGAGCTGGAGCCTTCCTACTACGGCCTGACCGAGGCGTCGCTCGGCTGCGGCTTCTCGACCGATCTCTTCGGCGGCACCCAGGTGCGCTCGCTCGCCGAGATCCTCGCGTGTCTGCGCGACACCTACTGCCGCACCATCGGCGCGCAGTTCACCCACATCGACGACCTCGGCGTCCGCCGCTGGCTCCAGCACCGGATGGAGAGCAGTCGCAACCGCTCGCCACTCTCCCGGGCCGAGCAGCTCCGCATCCTCACGAGGCTAACCGACGCCGTCATCTTCGAGGAGTTCATCCAGACGAAGTTCCCGGGCGCCAAGAGCTTCTCGCTCGAGGGCGGCGAGAGCCTGATCCCGCTCCTCGACCTGGCGATCGAGAAGGCCGGCGAACAGGGCATCGATCAGATCGTCCTGGGGATGGCCCATCGCGGCCGTCTCAACGTCCTCGCCAACGTCGTCGGCAAGAGCCCGCAGGAGATCTTCCGCGAGTTCGAGGACGCCGACCCCCGCCAGCACCAGCATCGCGGCGACGTGAAGTATCACCTGGGTTACAACGGCGACTGGCAGACCGCCGCCGGCCGCAGCGTGCACCTGTCGCTCTGCTTCAACCCCAGCCACCTCGAGTTCGTCAACCCGGTGGCGCTGGGCCGGATGCGGGCCCAACAGGACCGCGCCGGCGACGTGCTCCGCGTCCACGGGATGGTGGTGCAGATCCACGGCGACGCCGCCTTCGCCGGAGAGGGGATCATCCAGGAAACGCTCAATCTGAGCGAGCTGGAGGCCTACACCGTCGGCGGGGCGGTTCACGTCATCGTGAACAACCAGATCGGCTTCACCACCGACCCTCGCCAGTCCTGCTCCAGCACCTACACCACCGACGTCGCGAAGATGCTCCAGATCCCGATCTTCCACGTCAACGGCGAGGATCCGGAGGCAGTGGCCCAGGTGGTCAGGCTGGCGCTCGATTTCCGCCTGGCCTTCCGCCGGGACGTGGTGATCGACATGTGGTGCTACCGGCGCCGCGGCCACAACGAGAGCGACGAGCCCGCCTTCACGCAGCCGTTGCTCTATCGCGCCATCGAGAAGCGCAAGCCGGTCCACGCGGGTTACCTCGACCATCTGCTGTCGCTCGGCGAGGTCACGCGCGAGGAGGCCGCCCGCATCGTTGCGCAGCGCAAGGAGGCGCTCGAACGCGAGCTGTCGGCGGCGCGCAGCGACCGCTACGTCCCGCCGCGCCCGATGGGCAGCTCGATCGTCTGGGAAGGGTTCCGCGGCGGCCTGGAAGCCGAGGTCGACGAGCCCTGCACCGCCCTTCCGGTCGAGAAGCTCACGGCCCTTCTCGAGGTCCAGACGAAGCTGCCCGACGACTTCCATCCGCACCCCAAGATCGTCCGCCTGCTGGGCGTCCGGCGCGAGATGTCCGAAGGGAAGCGGCCTCTCGACTGGGCCTCCGCCGAGGCGATCGCCTTCGCCAGCCTGGCCACCGTGGGCCTGCGGGTGCGGCTGACCGGGCAGGATTCGGAACGCGGCACGTTCAGTCAGCGCCACTCGGTCCTGCACGATCACCAGGACGGTCACACCTACACGCCGCTCAAGCATCTGTCGCGAGAGCAGGCCCCGGTCGAACTCTCCAACAGCCCGCTCTCGGAAGCGGGCGTCCTGGGCTTCGAGTACGGCTACAGCCTCGACTGGCCGGACGGGCTCGTCGCCTGGGAGGCCCAGTTCGGCGACTTCTGCAACGCCGCGCAGGTGATCGTCGATCAGTTCATCACCAGCGCGGAGGAGAAGTGGGATCGGCTGAGCGGGCTGGTGCTGTTGCTGCCGCACGGCCTCGAGGGGCAGGGGCCCGAGCACTCCAGCGCGCGCCTGGAGCGCTTCGTCGCCCTCTGCGCCGAGGACAACATCCAGATGGCCTATCCCACGACACCCGCGCAGTACTTCCACCTGCTTCGCAGGCAGGTGCTGAGCCGGTGGAGGAAGCCGCTCGTGGTGATGACACCCAAGAGCTTGCTGCGCCATCCTCGCTGCGCCTCGAGCCTCGAGGAGTTGGCCGCCGGCGGGTTCCAGCGCGTGCTGCTCGATCAGGCCGGGGCCGAGCGCCAGGAGCCGGTGGAGCGTGTGCTGCTCTGCTCGGGGAAGATCTACTACGAGCTGGCTCGCAAGCGGGAAGAGCTGGGGCGCTGGCGCGTCGCCATCCTGCGCCTCGAGCAGCTCTACCCGTTTCCGGGCGAGGCGCTCAGAGCGGCGCTGGCGCGGTATTCGGACGGGACGCCGGTCTCCTGGGTCCAGGAAGAACCGGAGAACCAGGGCCTCTGGCGGAGGTTGCGGGCCCATCTGGGCGAGCGGCTCTTCGGGCGCATGCCCTTCAACGGGGTGGCCCGGCCGGCGGCCGCGAGCCCAGCGTCCGGTTCGGCCAGCGCGTTCCGCCTCACGCAGGAGGAACTGCTATCCCGCGCCTTCGGCGGCGTTTGATGGGCTCTTACCAGGATTGGAGCGCAGATGTCTCAGGAACTGAAGGTCCCCAGGCTGGGCGAGTCCATTTCCCAGGTGGAACTCGGGCAGTGGCTCAAGGCCGAGGGCGACCACGTCGAGAAGGACGAACCGCTGGTGGAACTCGAGACCGACAAGGCCACCGTCGAGCTGCCGGCTCCGGTGTCGGGGATCCTGGGGAAGATCCTCAAGCGGAAAGGGGAGCTGGCTGCAGTGGGCGAGGTCGTCGGCTCCGTCGAGGAGGCCGAGACCGGAGCGGTCGCGGGGCCCGTCCGGTCGGGCGAGTCCAAGCTGGCGGTGCCGCTCTCCGTCGAGGCGGCTCCGGCTCGGCCCATCCCGGCGGAGGCCTCGTTGCAGGCGGCCGCGGGGGGCATGACCGAACCTCCCGCGCCCGTGCCCGCGCCCGCGCGACCCCAGGCGCCGCCACGTCCGCCCGCCCGCCGAGCGGCCGGAGACGAGGACGAACCCTGGCGGCCCGAGCCGCGGGTGATGCCCGCCGCCAAGCGGTTGCTCTCGGAGCACGGCCTGGAGGCGCGGGACGTGAAGCCGACCGGTCCCGGCGGGCGCATCCTCAAGGAGGACGTGCTGCGCAAAGTGGCGTCCGAGGATGCGAAGGAGCCGGCGGCTCTTCCGGAGCCTCACGCTCCTCCCGCTGCCGTGGCTCCCAGACCCGGCCACGCGCCGGTTGCCTCGCCGGCCGCCTTGCCGGCGGCTGGCACGGTCGCGCGTCCGGTTCCGCCTGCCTCTCCGATTGCCGACCGGACGGGCGCGCCGGGCCTCGAGCGGTCCGCGCCGGCCACGCCGCCTCACGTGCCGGGCGGCCCGGGCGAGGAACTCGTGCCGATGACCCCCATTCGCCGGCGCATCGCCGAGCGGCTGGTCTCGGCCCAGCACACGGCCGCCCTGCTCACGACCTTCAACGAGGTCGACATGTCCTCCGTTCAGGCGCTGCGCAGGCAGCACCAGGAGGCCTTCACCCAGCGCCACGGCGTGAAGCTCGGGCTGATGTCTTTCTTCGTCAAGGCGTCGATCGAGGCGCTCAGGCTGGTGCCGCAGATTAACGCCGAAGTGAGAGGTTCGGACATCGTCTACCGTCGCTACTACGACATCGGCGTTGCCGTGGGCGGCGGGCGAGGCCTGGTGGTGCCGGTGTTGCGCGGCGCCGACGCGATGGGCTTCGGGGACATCGAGCGCACCATCGCCGACCTGGCCGCCCGGGCCGCGGCCGGCAAGCTCATGCCCGACGAGCTGGCAGGCGGCACCTTCACCATCAGTAACGGCGGCATTTACGGCTCGCTGCTCTCGACGCCGATTGTCAACCCGCCTCAGAGCGGCATCCTGGGCCTGCACTCCATCCAGGACCGCCCGGTGGCTCGCGACGGGGCGGTGGTCATCCGCCCGATGATGTACGTCGCGCTCACCTACGACCACCGTATCGTGGACGGCCGCGAAGCGGTCACCTTCCTGAAGCGCATCAAGGACTGCGTCGAGGAGCCCGCCCGGAGGCTCATAGATGCTTGAAAAGACAGGGGTTAGGGGTTAGGGGTTAGGGGTTAGGAGACGGGTTGCGACCCCGCTGACCGGGAGGGCCCGACCCGCGTCCCTCGTTCCCAGGCCCGTGACGCTCTGTCCCGAAACCTGATACCCGGCACCTGACAACTGACACCTGCCCTGCCCCCCAACCCCTAACCCCTGACCCCTCCCATGCATCCTCACGATCTCATCGTCATCGGCGCCGGTCCCGGTGGATACGTGGCGGCCATTCGCGCCGCCCAGCTCGGTCTGGACGTCGCCTGCGTCGACAAGGAGGCCGCGCTCGGAGGCACCTGCCTGCGCGTCGGCTGCATCCCGAGCAAGGCGCTGCTCGAGTCGAGCCAGCTCTTCTCGGATGCCCGCACACGCCTGGCGGAGCACGGCGTCGTCGCAGGTTCGATCGAACTCGATCTGGGCGCGATGATGAAGCGCAAGAATCGCATCGTCAGCACGCTCTCGAAGGGAATCGACTTCCTGTTCAAGAAGAACCGGGTCACTCGCTATCGCGGTCTGGCGCGACTGGCCGGCCCGGGCCGCGTCCTGGTCCAGGGCGGCGAGGGAGAGATCGAGTTGCAGGCGCGGCGCATCCTCCTGGCCACCGGAAGCCAGCCGGCCTCGTTGCCGGGAGTCGAACTCGAGGGCGACCGCGTCGGGACCAGCACGGAGGCGCTCTCCTATCCCGAGGTCCCGGGTCATCTGGTGGTCATCGGCGCCGGTGCGATCGGCCTGGAACTGGGCTCGGTCTGGCTCAGGCTCGGGGCCCGCGTCACGGTGCTCGAGTACCTCGATCGCATCCTGCCCGGCACCGACTCGGAGCTGGCCGCCCAGGCGCGCGCCCTGTTCGAGAAGCAGGGCTTCGCCTTCCGGCTGGGCTGCCGCGTCAAGTCGGCCCGCTACGAAAATGGCGCCTGCACCGTGGAGTGCGAGGACCTGCCCGACCTGCGCGCCGACCGCGTGCTCCTCGCCACCGGCCGGGTCCCCGTGACCGATGGGCTGCGACTCGAGACAGTGGGGCTGACGCTCGACGACCGCGGCCGGCTGCCGGTGGACCGCTACTTCGCGACCACCGTCCCGGGCATCTACGCCATCGGCGATCTCATCCGAGGCCCGATGCTCGCCCACAAGGCAGAGGAAGAGGGCATCGCCTGCATCGAGCACCTCGTCACCGGCTACGGCCACGTCAACTACGACGCGATCCCCGCGGTCGCCTATACCCATCCCGAGCTGGCCTCCGTCGGCAAGACCGAGGACGAGCTGACCGCCGCCGGCATCGCCTGCCGCAAGGGCACCTTCGCCTTCCGGGGCAACGGCAGGGCCCGCGCTCTGGGAGAGGTGGAGGGGATGGTGAAGGTGCTGGCTGACGCCGGTACCGACCGGCTGCTTGGCGTGCACATCCTGGGCCCCCGCGCCGGCGAGCTGATAGCCGAGGCGGCCGTGGCGATCGAGTTCGGGGCCTCCTCGGAAGACCTGGCGCGCTGCTGCCACGCTCACCCGACCCTGGCGGAGGCGCTCAAGGAAGCCGCCCTGGCCGTGGACGGGCGGGCGATTCACGGCTGAAAGGGGAGGGGCGAGGCCGGGGACGAGGGCGGAGCCGGGGACGCTGTCCCCGGACCCCTGCTGGAGCGCTGCTCCAGGCCTCGCCAGGGGTGAAGTTCACCCCCCGATGGCTGGAGAGAGTCCTGCCTTCGCTCGCAGCTCCGAGTCTTCGAGAGTGCCGAACAGGGTCGATCCCCCTTCTCATTGCCGGGTCCAGGGTGGGGCTCCCACCCCGGCAGGGGTTCGGGGGCAGCGCCCCCGAGAGGACTCCTCGATCCACTACAACCCCACCTCGGGCCGGTACTTCACGCCGACCAGGTAGAGGCCTTGCGGCGGGGCGGGCTCGACGGCCCGATTCTTGACCGTGGTGGCCAGCAGCTCGGTGACGGTCTCGGGCTGGTATCGGCCCTCGCCGATGGCGATGAGCCAGCCCATGATGTTGCGGATCATGCCCCGCAGGAAGCTGCGGGCGGTGAAGTCGGCGTGGATGAAGGCGCCCTCGCGACTGAAGACGATGCTGTCGACGGAACGCTCGAGCCGGACGGCGTCGATGGGGCGGCTGGTGAAGCTGATCAGGTTGTGCTCGCCCCGCAGGAGCTGCGCGGCGGCCTCCACGCGCGCCCAGTCGAGCGGCTTCGGCAGGAAGGTGACGTAGGGCGCGAGGAAGACCGAGGAGGGGAGCGCCTCAGTCATGACGTAGCGGTAGGCGCGCTGGATCGCGTGGTGGCGGGGGTGGAAGTCGTCCGGGCCGCGGAGGGTGCGCCGGACGCGGATGCCTTGTCCGAGCAGGCGAGCGTTCAGGCCGATCTCCATGGCCGGAAGCGGGATCCGCGCCTCGGTGTCGCAGGCGACCACCTGGCCGAGGGCGTGAACGCCGCAGTCGGTGCGGCCAGCGGCGAGGGTCCGGGTGAAGGTGCCGAGGACCTTCGCGAGGGCAGCCTCGAGGCAATCCTGGACGGTGAGGTGGTTGGGCTGGCTCTGGTAGCCGTGGAAGCGGCTTCCGTCGTACTCGAGGACGAAGATGAGGCTCATGGTCTGGGTGGGGGTGGGGGCGTGGGTGGGGACGTGAGCTAACGACCCCGCGGCG
>CAZSVK010000087.1:0-1320 GCA_964610245.1 uncultured bacterium | reverse complement strand
GGGGGACACCCGGGGGGGGGGGGGGGTGGGGGTGGCTTGTGGGCGCGGGGGGGGGGTTCCCGGGGGGCCGGGGGGAGGGGGGGGGGGCGGGGGGTGGGGGGGGGGGGGGGGGCGGGGGTGGGGACGTGAGCTAACGACCCCGCGGCGGAACGGTCGGCTCGGGGAGCATGAACCGCGGACAGTTATGGATTGACATTTTGCCCGATGAAACCTAGAATCCTAAGCTTCGCGCGCACCGCGCGCATTCGTCGTTTTGCGCCGATCGCCCGGCGCCCGAAAACAAGGAGGTCAGTCAGGAGTATCGGTGCACGGGCATCAGCCCGGCACCACGCGAGGCCGCAGAGAGCACGGTCTCCATGTTCCAGGTAAGGGGGCCAGCCGCAAGCAGGGCAACCAGTCCGCTTCAGTATCGCAAGTATCCCAGTACGGAGGAGAATAATGACAAGAAGGTTGGCTACGGCCGTTTTGGCACTCGTATTCCTGGCCGGAAGCGCGATGGGCGCAGGCGTCATCGACAGGGCCGTCCAGGAGCAGATCGATCGTTCCGGTCCCGGTGACATGATCCCGGTCATGGTGCTGTTCAGAGATGCGCCGACGTTCGACGTCGGGGCGCTCCCCGTCGAGGGTCCCGGCGCTCGTCAGAAGGTCGAAGAGGCCCTCCGGTCCAACGCTCGAGATGCCCAGAAGGATTTCGACACCTTCGTCGCCGCCGACAGCGGAGTGAAGAGCGTCAAGCACTTCTGGATCGTCAACGCCGTCAGCTGCAAGGCCAGCGTTGCCGCCATCGAGAAGCTCGCCGCTCGCGACGACGTGAAGGCGATCGAACTCAATCAGATCATCCAGCTGGAGCCGACCCGCCCGGGTCGCCAGCCGAAGGAAGAGATCCTGCGCAAGGCGAAGGAACTCACCTATACCTATGGGCTCAAGAAGCTCAAGATCCCCGAATTCCGCGCTGCCTACGGCCTCGACGGCCAGGGCATCGTGGTCGGCCACATCGACACCGGCGTCGACTTCGAGCATCCCGACCTCAAGGGAAAGATGGTCGCCTGGAAGGACTTCGTGGGCAACAAGCCCCAGCCGTATGACGACCAGGGCCACGGCACGCACACCGCGGGCACCATCGCCGGAGGGCAGACCAGCGGCCTGGCCATCGGCGTCGCACCCGGCGCGAAGTTGCTCGTCGCCAAGTCGTTCAGCTCGTCGGGCAGCGCCCAGACCGAGTGGCTCGTCGGCGGCATGCAGTGGATCGCCGACCCCGACGGCAACCCGGCCACGAACGACTATCCGCCCGTCTGCTCCAACTCCTGGGGCGGCGGTCCC
>CAZSVK010000086.1:2637-16623 GCA_964610245.1 uncultured bacterium | reverse complement strand
GCTGCGAACGAGGGCAAGTCGATCTCCAGCCATCGGGGGGGCCAGGGGCGAACTTCGCCCTTGGTAGGGGTTCGGGGGCGAAGCCACCGACGGGCTTTCTGGCATGTTCACGGCCTACAGCCTGTCCTCAGAACTTCGGCCGGGCGTGACCCAGGATCACGAACTGGCTCAGGAAGTCCTGATCGACATACTCTTCCTTCGCCCCGGAGGTCCGCATCGACACGACCTGGGTAGGCATCCCGGTCTCGGGATCGATCTCGGTGACGATACCCGAGTGGTTGGGCCCGAACTTCGACGTCCCCAGCTCATCGGTGTGACCGAAGAAGATGACGTCGCCCGGCAGGAATTGCGTTCTGGGTCGAGCATCCACCGTGCGCAGGTTCGGCTCGGGGAAGTAGTAGAAGCGCGGATCGCTCGCCAGGAACCGGATGACGTTGGGGACTCGGCGCGCCAGATACGGGTCCGAAGCGGTGTTCATCGCGGAGCCCGCGCGCGCGCCGTAGCGTTTCGGATTCTTGCGGGCGTCCTCGGCCATCAGCTTCGGCAGGTCGTAGCCGGCCTTCGCGTAGGTCATGTTCGGCAGATCGATGCAGACCAGCCAGGTCTCTTCCGGCTCGTCGATCTGCCCGTTGTCGTTGTTGTCCTTGCCGTCGTTCCGCCAGGCCAGATGGGTGCCGTCGAAGAGGTTGCGCTCGTCCGGATCGTTGCCGTCCAGATCGGGTTCGCCCGGCGTCGGGATGCCGTCGCCCTCGCCGCCCACGACCTTCTTGTTCGAGTACCGGTAGTAGAAGATGTCTCGCTTGGTCACCCGCCGCGTGTCGCCCGTGTTCGGCTGGCCGTCGCCGCCGGTATCGTCGGACAGCCGGTCGACGTCCTTGCGATCGCGCTCGGCCTCCCGGTCGGTCCGCTGCCAGTCGCCATCGTTGTCGGTCGCGTCGTCGCCGAAATCGTCGAACCGGGCGCCGCTGTCGACCATTTCGTAGGACGCCTGGATGGCGGACTCCTGGAACCGTGCCCGGGGCGTCTGACGAGCCGGCTGCCGGACCGGAGCGGTCACCTGCGGGGCGGTGCCGCCCTGCTCGTCACCGGTCCGATTCAGCTCGCCGAACGGGTCTTCGTCCTGGCCGCCCGTGGGCTCGGAGTCAGCCTGCCGCGGCGGCGCGATGACCAGCTCGGGCGCCGGCTCGTCGGCCTTCAGGTCGAGGTACTTTCTCCCGATCCAGCCGGTCTGGGATTTTGCGCGAACCTTCACGTAGCGCTCGACGCTCGTGGCATCGAGCACCTCGACCGTCTCCCCTTTCTTGACGGTGCCGAGGATCTTCGAGTTGTAGTCGCCGTCCTTGAGCAGATAGACGCCCCAGGGCACGTTGGCCACCACGGCCGTCGCAGCCTCGACGGCCGACCCGGCCGCGACCAGCGCCACCACCAACATCGCCTCTCGAATCCAGCGTGCCCGCATCTCGATCACCTCGGAAGGATGTCGCTTGCCGTCTCACGCGCCGCGACGGGCGCCGTCCCGGAATGATGCCCGGAACCCCGCTCATGAAGCACCAGCCGGCCCGAAAAGTGCAAGCATGACCGGCCCGCGCCGGACACCGCCCGGCGCACATGATCCACTACCTGCCCGGAGGTCCGCAGGTTTCCGCGAGGCCACAGGACGAGTGTGCAGGGTAGAATTCGCGCCGTGACAGGACCTCGCGACGCGCTCACGCCGGTGCGCCTGCTCGCGCTCGCCCTGGCCGCCCTCTTCGGCGCCGCCGCCCTGGCCGCAACAGCTCTCGTCCGGCCTGCCCTCGTCTTCCGGCCGGAGACTCCCGGGCCCATGGACGCGTTCCGGCAGAGCGCGGTCTGGACCGCCGGCAGGCCGCCGCTCGAGCAGCCGCTGGCCGCCCTGGTCTGGGAAGTCGCCGCGCCGGCACCCTTCCGCGAGCGCCTGGCGACCCTTTGCCGCGGCCTGCGCGGACGGATGCCCGGCCACCCCGAGTTTCCCGGCCGCCGCGGCACTCCGTGGCCTGCAAGGCCCCTCACCACCACCGAGGTGCAGGCCGCCTGGGACAGGTGCCGCTTCACCGACACACTCTCCACCGCCTTCCTGGCCATGCGAATCGGCCGGGCGGCCGGACTCGACTGCCGGGTCATCGCCGCCGACAGTGGCGCACCGTGGCCCCCGGGATGCGTGGCCGGGTTGGAGGCACGGTCGCCGGAGGGGGGCTGGGTCTTCGTCGACCCCACCTACGGCCTCGCCTTTTCGCACAATCAAACCCAGCTGTCCCTGCTCGACCTGCGCCGGCGCCTCGCCGCCTCGATGCGAGTGGACCTGCAGCGGCTGGTAGACCCCGCCCCCTTCAGCCCCCTGGGAGCGCAGTGGCGAGAGTATGCCGGCCGGCTGAACAACGTCTGGCTGCCGCTCGAGACCCCGTGGGAGTTGCGCCTCGGCGGGCGCGCCCCGACCTGGGCCCTGCTCGAGGACGATCTCGCGTGCCTCGCCCCCCGGCGGCTGCTGGCGGCGGCCTCCGCTGGCGGGCCGTGGCCCGTTCCGGCGTGGGTTCCCCGCTCGGCGGCCGCCCAGCTCGCCCTCGCGTGCCTCCTTCTCTACTGCGCGCTGCTGCTGCTGCACCGGCGGGATTCGATCGCCACGCGAGGCCGTCTGCTGGCCCTGCCCACCGCAGCCCTGGGGGATCTCGGCCGTCTCTGCGTCGACCCGCCGGCATCTCTCCTGCTCCGGCTGCTCGCGCTCGCCCGGCCGGCCGCCTCGAGCGTCTGGACCGTCACGGGCCGGACCTGGCGGCGGTGGTCGGAGGGGCCTTCCGACCTGTATCCCGTGCGGCCCGGGCGGTTCCTGCTGGCCGCGCTGCCGGCGCTCGCCCTGCTGGCGCTCCAGCTCGTGTGGCTCGTCCCGACCTGCTGGGAGGACGCCTACATCAGTTTCCGCTTCGCCCGCAACGTCGCGGCCGGCGACGGCTGGACCTTCAACCGAGGCGAGCCGGGAGTCGAAGGGTTCTCGAACGCAGCGTGGACCGGTCTGCTGGCGGTCGCGGCCGGACACGCGCCCGGCTCCCTGCCCGCCGCCGCCGCCGGCCTGGGCGCCGGCCTCCAGGCCTTGACCCTGCTCCTCGTCGCCTGGATGGCCTGCCGGCTGGGCCCCTTCGCCTGGTTGCCCGCCCTGCTCCTCGCCGGCAACGCGACGGCGGCCCGGAACGCCAGTTCGGGACTCGAGACGCCGCTCGCCTGTCTTCTCACGACGCTCGTGGCCTGGCTCTGGCTCACCGAGCAACGCCGAGGGATGCGCGGCCCGGCCCTCACTTCCGCCGCCTGCGCCCTCCTGGCCGCGACCCGCGCCGAGGGTTTCAGCAGTTCCTGGCCCTGACGGTCTTCCGGTCGCTCTCGGCGCGGGGCGACAGCCGCAACCCCGCTCTCGACCCCGCCTGGCTGCTCCCGTTCGCGGCGGGCTTCGGGGCGCTGACCGTCTGGAGGCTCGTCGAGTTCGGCAGCGCTATCCCCCACGTTTACTTCGCGCGCCTCGTGGAGGAGCGCGGCAACCTGCTGCAACGGCTCGGACCTGGCGCGCTCTACCTGGCCCGCTCGTTCGCGGCAAGCCCCGCCTGGCTCGCGGCCGGTCTCGGGCTGCTCTTCCTGAGGCACAGCCCCGCCGCGGCGCGGCTGGCGGCGGTCGCGGCCTCGCACCTGGCCGTCGTGGCGGCTGCCGGCGGCGACGCGGTCTACATGCCGCTCGGCCGGTTCCTGCTGGCCGCGTCGCCCTGCCTGGCCCTCCTCGCCCAGCACGGTCTACAGGGCCTGGCTTCTCGCGCGGCTTCCCGCCGGCCCGCCTCGCTCGCCGCGCTGGCCACGCTCGCACTCCTGGCGGTCGAGCTCTCCACGCCGCCGGACGGCTGGCGGGTGTCGCCCGCGCCCCTCGCTCGAGCGCTCGCCACGGGCCGCGCCGAGGCGGCCGAACGGCTCACCCGCGGCTGGTGGCATCTGACGAGCGGCCGGGTCGACGCCACGCTCCACTCCTTCGACGGCCGGGTCGCGCGCCACCTGGCCGCGTTCGGCCCGACCGACGAGGAACTCTGTTCGAGCCAGGCCGGCCAGCTCGCATGGCTATGGCCCGGCCGCTTCCGGGACTACCTGGGCCTGGCGACCCTGCCCCCGGTGAGGACGCGGTACCTCGAGGGCACCTGCGGCAACCCCCGCTGGATCCTGTTGCCGCCCCACATCCTGGCCGACCGCGGCCAGCTCCTGCTCGACCGGGGCTACCGGCTGCGCCTGGCCTACATGCTCCTGGAGCCGCACGACCCGGCGGAGCTTTCCTGTCTCGTACTGCTCGAACGGCCCCAGGTGCGGGAACGGGGGCCGCTGCAAACGCTGCCGTTCGTACAAGCGGGCCGGCTCGCCTGGTGGGCCCTGCCGCGCGACCGAGTGGTCCTCTTTGCAAACGAAGCCCCGTCGCCACTCTTCGACGGTCCCCGAGGCGGCTTCGACCCGGCCCGGTGGAGCGCGCTGCGCCCGGCCACCCGCGACCTCCTCGCCGCCTACGGGTGGAACTTGCGGTAGACCGCCTCGGCCGCGCGCCGGTTCACCACCGCGCAGAGTTCGGGCAGGCTCGCTTCCTTGATCTTCCGAGGATCTCCGAACGCCCGCACCAGCTTGACGCGGGTGGCGGGACCGACCCCGGGGATACCCTCCAGGAAGCTGGCCATCGCCCGCCGCTGCCGCAGCTTCCGATGGTAGCTCACGGCAAAACGGTGGGCCTCGTCGCGCACCCGTTCGAGCAGGCGCCGGCCGGCGGAGTGCGGCCCCAGTGCCAACCCCTCCGGGTAAAGCGGGCTGAACACGATCTCCTCCCGCTTCGCCAGCGAGCAGATCGGCACCGGCGCGCCGAGATTGGCCAGCGCCGCCGAGGCTGCCGCGAGCTGCCCCTTGCCCCCGTCGATCAGGATCAACCGCGGCAACTCGGCCCCCTCGTCCTGCAGCCGCCGGTAGCGCCGGCTCACGACCTCGAACATGCTGGCGAAGTCGTCCTGGCCCTCGACCTCCTTGATACGGAACCGCCGGTAGTTCGCCCGGTCGCTCACCCCGTTGGCGAAGCTGACCATCGACGCGACGGTGCTCCCGCCTTGTAACGTCGAGATGTCGAACCCCTCGATCCGCACCGGAAGCTCCGGAAGAGCCAGTCGCTCCTTCAACTCCTGCATCCCGGCGACGGCCGAGACCTCGGGAGTCTGGGACTCGCGCGCCTCCAGGAACAGCCGGGCGTTCTGCACCGCCATCTCCATCAGCTGTCGCCACCGGCCCCGCTCCGGCACGCGCACCGAGACCTTCCTGCCGCAGCGGCGGGCCAGCGAGGCCTCGAGCAGTCCCAGTTCGGGGATCGGCTCGCTCAGGAGGATCTCGGGCGGCACCTGGTCTCGGTTCAGGTAGTGCAACTTCACGAATTCGCCGAGGACTTCCTCGGGCCCCCTCCCCTCGCCGGGCACCTCCAGCTTGCGCTGGCCCGCGATGCGGCCGCCCCGCACGTTCACCTGCTGCACGCAGAACCAGCCGCCGGCGCCCACGACCGCCACCAGGTCGCCCTCGTGCTCGCTCACGCGGCTCACGGTCTGCCGGTGCTGCAGCGCCCGCACCGCCTGCAGCCTGTCCCTGAGCCTGGCGGCCTTCTCGAACTCGAGGGCGGCGGCAGCGCCCCGCATTCGCTCCTCCAGGTCGCGCACCAGCTCTTCCTCGCGTCCGCGCAGGAACGCCACCGCGTCCTTCACCTGCTGGCCGTACTCCTCGGGCCCGACCTTGCCCTCGCACGGGCCGGTGCAGCGCTGGATGTGGTACTGCAGGCAGAGCTTCACGCCGCGAAGGCGCGACGAGGGGTAGCTGCAGGTGCGCAGCTTGAACAGCTCGACGACGAGGTCGACGACCTTGCGGACGGCGCCGGCGTTCGGGTAGGGCCCCAGGTAGAGCCCGCCGTCCTTGCGCACCTTGCGCGTGTAGAGCGCGCGAGGAAACTCCTCCCGGGTGAGCTTGATGAGCGGGTAGCTCTTGTCGTCGCGGAAGACGACGTTGAAATGCGGCTCGTAGCGGTTGATCAGCTCGTACTCGAGGATCAGCGCCTCTTCCTCGGTGCCGACGACGAAGGTCTCGAGCGAGGCGATCCGGGAGACCATCAGCTCGATCCGCGCGCTGGGCGGCTGGCCCGAGAAGTAGCTCGACACGCGGTCGCGCAGGCTGCGGCTCTTGCCGACGTAGAGGACCTTCCCGGCGGCGTCGCGGAACACATAAACGCCAGGTTTACGCGGCAGACCGCGGACTTGCTCGGGAAGGCCCGAGGACGGAGGGGGCGGGGTGTGAGGAGAGTGCAAGTCGGTCAACCCTGGGGGCTCCGCCCCCAACCCCCTGCCAGGGGGGGAGCCCCCCCCTGGACCCGGCCATGAGAAGAGGAATCGAGTGCTGCTCGGCACTCCCGAAGACTCCGAGCTGCGAGCGTGGGCCGAATTCCGTCCAGCCATCGGGGGGTCCAGGGGTGAACTTCACCCCTGGCGAGGCCTGGAGCGGAGCTCCAGCAGGGGCCTCGGGGACAGCGTCCCCGAGACGACACTGAGTTCGATTCTGTCACGCCTCAGACCTTTCTCTTCAACTCGCCGATCATGTCGCGGTAGCGCGCGGCGTCCTCGAACCGCAGCTCGGCCGCTGCCAGGTTCATCTTCTCGCGGAGGATGTCCAGTTCCACCGGCACCGTGAAGTCGTTGTAGAGCGCCGGCAGTCCCTCGGCGGCGGCATCGCCGGGCTGCTTCATCGAGGCGTGCACCATCCGCTCGATGCTGCGCGGCACGATGCCCTGCGCCTCGTTGTGGAGCACCTGGATCTCGCGCCGCCGGTTGCACTCCCGGATGGTCTCCTTGATCGAGTCGGTCTCGGTGTCGGCGTACAGGATGACCTTGCCGTTGACGTGACGGGCCGCGCGGCCGCAGGTCTGGATCAGCGCCCGCGTCGAACGCAGGAAGCCTTCCTTGTCGGCGTCGAGGATGGTCACGAGCGACACCTCGGGCAGGTCCAGCCCCTCGCGCAGCAGGTTGATGCCCACGAGGCAGTCGAAGATGCCCAGCCTCAGGTTGCGCAGGATCTCGGTGCGGTCGAGCGCCGACACCTCCGAGTGCAGGTATTGCACGCGCAGCCCCGCGTCGGCCAGGTAGGCGGTCAGGTCTTCCGCCATCTTCTTGGTGAGAGTCGTGACCAGCACGCGCTCGTTGGCGTCGGCCCGCGCGCGCACCTCGCCGATCAGGTCGTCGATCTGGCCCTCGGTGGGGCGGATCTCGATCTCGGGGTCGATCAGGCCGGTGGGCCGCACGATCAGCTCGGCGATGTGGCCGGCCGACTTCGAGAGTTCGGCCTCGGCGGGCGTCGCGCTCACGTAGATGCGCTGCCGGGGGAATGCGTCGAACTCTTCCCAGCGCAGCGGCCGGTTGTCGAACGCGGAGGGCAGCCGGAAGCCGTAGCCGACCAGCGTCTCCTTGCGCGAACGATCGCCCCGGTACATCCCCTGGACCTGAGGCAGCGTCACGTGCGACTCGTCGACCACGATCAGCGAGTCCCGCGGGAAATAGTCGAGCAGCGTCGCGGGCGGCTCCCCTTCCTTGCGGCCGGCCAGATGGCGCGAGTAGTTCTCGATGCCCTTGCAGTAGCCGATCTCGCGCATCATCTCCAGGTCGTACATCGTGCGCTCGCGGATGCGCTGGGCCTCGAGGAGCTTCTCTTCCTGCTTGAACCAGGCCTCGCGGTCCTTCAGCTCGACCTCGATCGCCGCCAGCGCCCGCTCCCGGTCGGCCTCGGGAGTCACGTAGTGGCCGGCCGGGAAGATCATCGCCCTGGAGTACTCCTCCAGCATCTTGCCGGTGAGCGGGTCGAACTCGGTGATCCGCTCGAGCAGGTCGCCGAAGAACTCGAGCCGCAGCGCCCGATCCGACGAGATGGGGCAGACGTCCACGCGGTCGCCCCGGACCCGGAACTTGCCGCGCCCCAGCTCGACGTCGTTGCGGCTGTACTGGATCTCCACGAGCCTTCTCAAAAGGTCGTTTCGCTCCAGTTCCTGGCCGACCTCGAGCGTGACGCTCATCTCCTGGTAGTGCTCCGGCGTGCCGAGGCCGTAGATGCAGCTCACGCTGGCGACGATGAGCGTGTCGCGGCGTTCGAAGAGCGACCGCGTCGCGGCGTGGCGCAGCCGGTCGATCTCCTCGTTGATGTCGGCGTCCTTCTCGATGTAGGTCCCGGTCGACGGGATGAACGCCTCGGGCTGGTAGTAGTCGTAGTAGCTGATGAAGTACTGCACCGAGTTGCCCGGGAAGAACTCCTTGAACTCGTTGTAGAGCTGGGCCGCGAGCGTCTTGTTGTGGGTCACGACGAGCGTGGGCCGGTTCAGCGCCTCGACCACCTTCGCCAGCACGAAGGTCTTCCCCGAACCGGTCACGCCCAGCAGCACCTGGTCGCGCGCGCCCTCGAGCACTCCCTGCTTCAGGGCCTCGATCGCCAGGGGCTGATCGCCCGCCGGCTCGAAGGGGCTGTGGACCTTGAAGTCGGTCATCGTCGTGGCGGGGCGAGCCGCTCGAAGGCGTATCTCTTCATCGTGAAGACCGACTGCAACCCCAGCAGGCCAAAGGCCCGACGCTGGCTCGGCGTCTCGCTCAGCTTCACTTCCTGCCGCGGGGCCACGGTCGCCTCGAGCCTCAGCATCACCGGCAGACCGCCGGCGTAGGCGACCTGACCGCCCGGCAGGGTCATCGACGGCTCGCCGGTGAACCAGACCTTGCGCAGCAGCATCCCCGGGCCGCCCGGCGTCAACTGAGTCATCGCCCGGAGCAACGCGCCCTGGGAGAGGTCGCCTGCGATGGTGACCATCACCTGAGGTCCGCCGCCGCGGGCCGCAGCGTGGGCGGTTTCGCAAGTCCCGGAGAGGCAGGCGAGCAGCAGCGCGAGCGCGCACACGACTCTGGCTTCAAGGCGGACCCTATCACAGAGACACAGAGACACAGAGACACGGAGGGGAAGTGGAGACCAGACAGGCCCCCCCCTTCTCTGTGCCTCTGTGCCTCTGTGCCTCTGTGATGACCATGTCCTGGCGCGAGAGCCCTTTCCGCAGCGTGCCCCCGTGATGAAGCGTGCAGCGTTCACGCTCCCGCCTCCGGCTTCCCACTCCTGCCCTTGGAGCCGAACACCGAGTGCCAGAGCCGTTTCAGGAAACCGGGGGCTCCCTGGGCGCAGCACCTCTTGAACTTCAGGCCGCTGCCGCAAGGGCACGGTCCGTTGCGATCGACCTTCTCGACCCGCGCCGGCTCCTTCTTGAAGTAGTTCCCGCGCATCGAGAGGACGTTTTTGACCCCGCTCCCGTCTCTCCGGCTCCGTTTCATCGCCTCGCGCCTCCTCCCGGCCTTGCCGGTTCAACCGCCCGACGCCGCCCCGGCGCCCATCCACTCGCGGGCCAGTTCCAGGCTCACGCCGCTCTTGCCGCCGAGCATCCGGGCCACCTCGGCCTCGCGGGCCTCGCCCTGCAGCCGCTCCACCGAGACCACGGTGCGATCCTTGCGCGGCTTCTTGCGCACCGCGAAGTGCACCTGCCCGCAGGCGGCGATCTGCGGCAGGTGGGTGATGCACAGGCACTGGCACCGCCGCGAGACCTGCAGCAGCTTTCGGGCCACGTTGGCCGCCGTCTCGCCGCCGATGCCGGCGTCGATCTCGTCGAACACCATGATCGGCACCGCCTCCAGGACGGCCAGGGAACTCTTCAGCGCCAGCGTCACCCGCGACAGCTCGCCGCCCGAGGCCACCTTCACGAGCGGCAAGAGCGGTTCGCCGGGATTGGTCGACACGAAGAACTCGGCGCGTTCCAGGCCGTCCCGGAACAGCCGCCAGCCCTGGCCCTCGAGCGTCATGTCGCCCGGCGCGGCCTGCGGTTCCCGCTCGAGCTTCACCTGGAAGACCGACCCCTTCATCGCCAGGTCGGCCAGCTCGCCGGTGACGCGGCGTTCGAGCAGCTCGGCGAGCCGCTTGCGCCGCCGCGACAGCTCGGGCAGGTCCTTCACCAGTTCGCGCTTGAGCGACGTCGCCGCCTCCAGGAGCTGGCCCCGGCTCTCGGCCTGGCCGCGCAGCTCGGCGAGCCGCGACTCGATGCGCGACCGGCGCTCGAGCATCTCGACGGTGGTGTGGCCGTACTTCCGCTTGAGCTTGTTGATGACCGTCAGCCGTTCCTCGATCTCGGCCAGCCGCTCGGGGCTGGGGCCGAAGCCGGAGAGGTAGTTCTGCACGCTGGCGTTAGCATCCTCCAACAGGTAGTAGGCGTCGGTCAGGTTCCGGGCGGCCGGCGCCATGGCGGGATCGGCGGCGGCGACCTCGTCGAGCGACTGCCGGAAGACGGCCAGGCTGCGCAGCATCTGCGGCCCCTCCTCGCCGGCCAGGCCATCGGTCATCGCGCCCAGCTCGCGGCGCACCTCCTCGGCGCGGGAGAGCAGGCGCCACTCGCGTTCCAGTTCGTCGTCCTCGCCTTCGCGCAGCCCGGCAGCGTCCAGCTCCGCGGCCTGGTAGTCGAGCGCGTCCAGTTCGACCTGCCGGTCCCGTTCGAGACGTTCCTGGTCCTGCAGGCGGACCAGCGTGGCGCGCAGCGCGACGATGCGATCGAGGCACCGGGAGCGGAAGGTCTGGTACTCCGCGTCGCCGAAGGCGTCCAGGATCTCCATGTGGTTCGCCGTCGAGAGCAAGCGCTGGTGCTCGTGCTGGCCGTGGATGTCGACCAGCAGATCGCCCAGCTCCTTGAGACAGGCGAGCACCGTCTGCCGGCCGTTGACGAAGCAGCGGTTCTTGCCGGCCCGGGTGACCTCGCGGGCGATCAGAAGACCATCCGGATCGGACGCGAGCCCGTGGTCGGCGAGGCAGCCTTCCACCCGGGGCAGCGTGCCGGCGTCGAAGAGCGCCTCGACGTAGGCCTGCTCGCAGTCGCCGCGGATGAGTCCGGCGCTGGCCCGTTCGCCGAGGATGAGCGAGAGGGCGTCCAGGATGATGCTCTTCCCGGCGCCGGTCTCGCCGGTGAACAGGTTCAACCCGGGCTCGAACTCGAGGGCGACGCGGTCGATCAGCGCGAAGTCGTGGATGGCCAGGCGTCTGAGCATTCGGTCACCTCCAGCACAAGCTCCTGGCCGCCGTGACCTTCGCACTCATCGTTCGCGTGAAGTTCAGCCGGCGGGTGGCGTCGAGGGGATCGGCCAGCCAGAGGTCGGCGCCCACCACGAGCGCCAGCTTCCGGCCGGAAGGGTCCCAGGCAATCGGGCCGAGCTCGCCGCCTGCAAACGTCAGCGTTACGACCCGCACGGCCGCCCCGCCGGCGTCGCGCGACAGCGCGGGAGAGACCAGGTGTACCTCGCCGGGATTCTGGGCCACGTAGGCGATCCACTTGCCGTCGGCAGACCATGAGGGCGCGTTCTTCACGGTGTCCCGGGCCGCATCGGTCGTGAGCACCGTGGGCTGGGCACCCGCGCCGACGGCCATCCGCCAGACCTCGCCGCCGGACGTGGCCAGCGCGACCTCCTGACCGTCTCGGCCCCAGGACGGCACCGAGAGCTGCACGCCCGACGACGCCGAGTACAGCTTCAGCGCTGGTCCCGAGGCCGCCGCGGACGAGGCCGGGCCGACCCACAGGCCGGAGCGATCGGCGTTCACCGCGGCATAGCGCCGCCCATCCGGCGACAGGCGCAGCTCGGCCAGGGCCGTGGGCGCAGCCGCCAGTTCCTGGGGAACGGCACTCGAGAGCAGGTTCTGGAGGAACTGCAACTTGCCGCCGGTCACCGCGAGCCCCACGCCGCAGTCCGGCGCCGCCCCGAAGGCATCCACGCCGGTCTGCGCGTCGATCGCCGCCTCGGGGGAATCGACCGTGTAGAGACGGGCGACGCCCCCGACCACGCAGGCGAGCACGCCCTGGGGTTCGTAGACTTCGATGACATCGTCCGACGCCTGGTTCGAGGGCGTCTCGGTGGAACCGACGATCGCCGTCTCCAGCAGCCCGTTCGGCCCCCGGCTCACCAGCCGTCCCAGGAACGGGTCGACCAGGTAGTCGGCCGTCCAGGGATCGCGCGGGATGGAGGACAGGTAGCGGCCGAACAGCCCCTGGAGGTCGTTCGTCGCGTAGGGCGTCTGGAAGTGGTCTTCGTTGTAGAGCCGGAGCGCCTCGCGCAGGTGCCTCAGGTCGCGGTGGCAGGCCACGACCCGCGTGGTGTCGACCTCCTGCGTGTAGCTCCAGAAGGCGCCCAGCGAGAGGACCGCCACCATCAGGATGGCGACGGTCAACTCGATCAGGCTGAACCCGTGCCGGCCCCGCGCGCGGACCACGGGCTGCCGGGGCTCGCTCACTATCCGTTGAACCTCTCGCCCAGGTAGCCGGGCAGTTCGGCCATCGGCACGCGCACCTGCTTCATCGAATCCCGCTCGCGGACCGTCACGGCGTTGTCATTCTGCGACTCGAAGTCGAAGGTGACGCAGTAAGGGGTGCCCACCTCGTCCTGGCGGCGGTAGCGCCGTCCGATGGCGCCCGAGTCGTCGTAGAAGGTGCGGAACTGCTTGCGGAGCTGCTTCTCGAGGGTCTGCACCGGCTCGGCCAGCTTCTTCGAGAGCGGGAACACGCCCACCTGGACCGGCGCGATGCGCGGGTGCAGGTGCAGGACGACGCGCTCCTCGTCGTTCTCGAGCTTCTCCTCGTCGTAGGCGTCGGCCAGCAGCGTGAGCAGCGTGCGATCCACGCCGGCCGAGGGCTCGATGACCACCGGGACGAAGTGCTCCTTGGTCTCGTCGTCGTAGTAGGTGAGGTCCTTGCCGCTGAACTTCGAGTGCTGCTCGAGGTCGAAGCTGCCGCGGTGGGCGATGCCCTCCAGCTCCTGCCAGCCGAACGGGAACTCGTATTCGACGTCGAAGGCGGCCTTCGCGTAGTGCGCCAGCTCATCGGGCGCCTGGGGCCTGAGCCGCAGCTTCTCCTTGCGGATGCCGAGCCCGACGTACCAGTCGAAGCGCGTCTGCACCCAGTGCTCGAACCAGCGCTGGTCGTCCTTGGGATTGCAGAAGAACTCCATCTCCATCTGCTCGAACTCGCGCGAGCGGAAGATGAAGTTCCGCGGCGTGACCTCGTTGCGGAACGACTTGCCCATCTGGGCGATCCCGAACGGGACCTTCTGCCGAGAAACCGTCTGCACCTGCTTGAAGTTGACGAAGATCGACTGGCAGGTCTCCGGCCTGAGGTAGGCCACCGAGGCCTCGCCCTCGACCGGCCCCACGAAGGTCTTGAACATCAGGTTGAACTTGCGGGCCTCGGTCAGCTCGCCTCCGCAGTCGGGGCAGCCCTTCGCATCCGCGGCCTTGCCCTTGTCGGCGCGGTACTCGTCGAGCTTGTCGGCCCGGAAGCGGCTCTTGCACTGCTTGCAGTCGACCATCGGGTCGGTGAAGCTCGCCACGTGGCCCGAGGCCTCCCAGACGCGCGGGTGCATCACGATGGAGCTGTCGATGCCGACCACGTCGTCGCGGTCGTGGACCATCGACTTCCACCAGGCGTCCTTGACGTTACGCTTCATCTCGGCGCCCAGGGGACCGTAATCCCAGAAGCCGTTGATGCCGCCGTAGATCTCGCTCGAGGGGAAGATGAACCCCCGGCGCTTGCAGAGGGACGTCAGTTTCTCCATCAGATTGTCGCTAGCTGCCATCTGTATTTCCTTCCGCCGGCGACACCGCCAGCGCGGACACCACGAATCCAACCAGTACCCCCTGCAAGCACGCCCCGCCCAGCGAAGGCAGCGCCCCCGCCGGCAGGCTCAACACGCCCAGCATCGCCCGGCCCAGACAGGCCCACATCCCGCCCACGCAGACCTGGTTGTACAGCGCCTGTCCCGGGGACCGCCGCGCCGACATCTCCACCGCGAGCCTCATCACGTAGCCCCGGGGCCCGCACAACGCCACACGCCCGGCCCCGCCTCCCGG
>CAZSVK010000086.1:0-2627 GCA_964610245.1 uncultured bacterium | reverse complement strand
GTCCGGAGGGCGTAGAAACCGTTGGCGCAACTGAAGGCCAGCGCCGCCTGCCGGTCGAGGCTCCCGCCTTCGGCCAGGAGCCCGGCCAGCACCGCCGCCAGACCGGCCGCCAGCGGGACCACCGCCGCGGGCTGCCGCGCCACGAGGGCTCGCCAGCGGCTTGCCGATCCGAGGACCAGGCTCGCCGCCAGGGCCTGCCACAGGGCGCCGGACGCACCGGAGACGGCCAGGAACCCGCCCGCGAGCACGGCCCCGGCCAGGGCCACGCCTCGAGTTCTCACCTTCCTGGGAACATCCTCCTCCCGCGCGAGTTCATAACATGTCGGCTCTTTCCGAACCAGAGAGCGCCAGGCGCGTTGCGATTTGTACGATGATAGCATGAGAGCGACCGCCGGTCGCTAGCCCGCTCCTCGGGCGCCGGCGCCCGGCCCGGTGCGCCCCCAAGCCCTCCATCACACGCCATCCCCGGCTCCCGCCCGACGGCCGACCCCCTGAAAACCATGAGAAGCTCCAAGATCCCCGTGATGTTCTTCCTGCTCGCGGCGGCCTGGCCGTCGCAGCTCCTGGCGGCCAGCGACAACCTCCTCGGCTGGCTCGATCGCCTCCTCGGGATGACGGCCGAGCGCGGCGCCCGCTTCAACAGCCTGGCGGTCACGATCGACGAGTCAGCCTCCGGCCAGGCCCAGTCTGCCCGGGTGGAGATCGTCACGCCCGAGAAACTGCACATGTTCGGGAACGTGATCGCCCTGGCCACCGGCGCCTGCGAGAGCAGCCGCAGCAAGGACCGCATCTGGACGATCGGTCTGCCCGTGGAGGTCTCGGTGCCGACGCTCGGACAGGCCGAGCTGGATCGGGCCCCCACCGTCAGCGTCGCCGTGCGCGCCCTGCGGGCCAAGCTCGCCGGCCTGAAGAACGTGCAGACCACCCAGCTCCAGTTCCATCGAGGAAAGGGAGTGGCCTCGCTCACCGGCTTCCAGCAGGTCTCGTTCACTCTCGTGCTCAAGACGGCCGACGTCGCCGGCGCGCTCCAGGCGATGCGCGAGGCCGGCTCGGCCGTCCCGTCGCAGGCGCTCGGCGGCGCCCGGGTCGCCCCTGTCGGCCCGGCGGCGCTCGGCACCCTCTCGGGCACCCTGATCGCCCGGGCCCAGGTCGCCGCGCCCGGCCAGACCGCCAAGGAGACGCTCGAACCCACGGTCCGACAGCTCCTCGAGCAATCAGCCTGCACGCCCACGCTCGTCAAGCTCGAATCGGTCAGCGGCGCCTCCCGGATCCAGTTCGAAGCGACGGGCACCTCGGAGGCCGATGGCTGGGAGGCGCTCGCGAAGCTGACGGCGCTGCCGGGACTGGCCGCGTTCCAGATCCTGGAGCTGCGCGTCGACACGCGCGGCCAGCCGATTGTCAGCGGGCTGCTCTACTTCTGAAAGGCCCTCGACCGCTCAGAAATAGTGATTGGGGGGGCCAGGGGCGAACTTCGCCCCCGGTAGGGGTTCGGGGGCAAAGCCCCTGAGAGGGTTTCCGATTTCCTCACAGCCTCTCAGGGCACCTTCACGACGACGGCGCCATCGGCGGACTTGCTGAGCGAGACGATGCGCTGGCGGGCGTCGCGCGCCTCACCGAGCGTATCGAAGCCGGCCGCGTGCACGCGGAACCAGCGCTCACCCTTGACCGTCGTCTCGTCCATCGAGGCGCGGTAGCCCGACTCGAGCAGCGTGCGAACCATACTGGTGGCGTTAGCGACCTGCTTGTAGGAGGCGACCCTGACCACGTACGGGCCCGTCGGGCCGCTGTACTTCGCCGCACGAGGAGCCTGGGGCTCGGCCTGGCGCGAGGGCCGGGCCGGGGCGGGCTGCGGCCGGACGGGGGCAACCGCGCGAGGCGGGGAGGGGGGCTCGGCAGCGGACCCCGGAGCTGGCCGCTCGGCGGCCGGCTGACGCGGTTCGGGCCGGTCGGCGGAACTGCCGGTGGGCAGAGGCCACACGACGACGTCGAGGCTGGCGTCCTTCGCCCGGATCTTGTCCATCACCACGATGGCGTCTTTCCAACCCGTGAACTCGCCGAAGTGCAGCGTATAACGGTTGGTCAGCGGGTCTCGCACCGGAGAGAAGGTGTGGCCGTCGATGCTCAGACCCACGCCGGAACGGACCGCTTCGCCCGCGCTCTTGAACGTGCCGATCTTCAGGGTCATCCGCTCTCCGCGGGGAGGCGGCGCCACTGGCGGAGGCTCGACCGGCGAAACCTCGGTAACCGGCGGCTTCACCGGCGGAGGCTCGGGCGGGGCCACCGCTGAGACGGGAGGCTTCACCGGCGAAGGCTCGACGGGCGGCGGAGGCTTGACCGGATGCGTGACCGGGGGCGGCCGGGTGGCCACGACCGGCGGCTTGACGGGCGGAGGCTCGGGCGGGCTCACCGTGGTGACCGGCGGCTTCACCGGAGGCGGTTCGACAGGCTGCACCGGCTCGAGCGGTTCGACCGGCGGCAGCACCGGGGGCGCGGTGGCGGTGACAGGCTGGGTCCCCTGGGCGAGCGTGAGGTCGTGCGGCCGCTCGGGGGCGGTCGTGATCTGCTTGTAGAAGAAGACGCTGGCGTAAATGACCAGCACGATCACGACCACCCACGCCAGGATCGAG
>CAZSVK010000085.1:5415-16696 GCA_964610245.1 uncultured bacterium | reverse complement strand
ACGTCCACTTCCCCTGGGTCATCAAGGCCCTGGTCAAGTGGACGGTCTTCTGCACGGTGACCGAGCGGAAGATGCGATTCGACCTCAACCAGGCCGAATTCCTGCAGACCCGCTTCGAGGGCGGCCCCGACGAGGCCTTCCGGAGCGCCCTGAAGCTGGCCAAGGAGTACTTCGAGGAAGACCGCTTCAACGAGTTCGTCGCCAAGCACCTCTCGCACCTGGACGAGGCGTTCGCCGAATTCCACGCCAAGGGTCTGCTCGATCCGGTCATCGAGCACGAGTTCCATCAGGGCCGCTTCCCGGCCTTCGAGCAGGACGCCCTCATCGCCGAGTACAAGGAGAAGCTGGCCCGCTCGGTGGCCAACCGGATGTCCTGACGGGAGAAACCCGGGGTCGCCGCGCCAGGACAGGTATCACAGAGACACAGAGGCACGGAGACACAGAGAAGTAGGTCGCCTTCATGGTGCCCACTCCCCCTCCGTGTCTCTGTGTCTCTGTGATTGGCCCACCTCGTTCCACCGTAGAATCGCTGCGCCCGGCGATGATCGTCGCGAGGAGCAGCACACGGACTTGGCCAACCTCGGCACAAACAAGCGAGCCGGCGTTTCCGCCGGCTCGCGTCATTTCCCGGATGGGTCTCTTGCTAGTGCACCGAGCAGGAGATGCAGGGGTCGTAGGCCCGCACGAGCATCGAGCAGAGCAGCTCCAGCTTGGCGTCGGTCATGCCCTCGGTGGCGAACTGCTTGACCAGCGCCGGCATGTCGTCGTGGATGTTCTTGTTGTTCTGCGTGGTCGGGATGACGCAGTCGGCCTTCGTGACGCGGCCCTCGCCGTCGTACTCGTAGCCGTGGTAGAGGATGCCGCGAGGCACCTCGACCGCGCCGACCCCGAGGCCCGCCTTCGGGCTCACGGCCGCCATCAACTCGGGCTGCGCCGGGCCCGCGAGCAGTTCGTCGATGAGCTGGATCGACTCCTCGGCGACGTGGACGGTCTCGACGAGCTGGGCGATGTTGTGCATGAACGGGTTGTGGCAGACGGCCTTCAGCCCGAGCCTGGCCGCGACCTCCTGCGCCCGCGGGAGCAGGAAGCGGTGGTTGTTGTTGTAGCGGGCCAGGGAGCCCACGGCAAACGAATCCCTCGACAGCTTGCACCACTTGGTGGTGTTGTTCGCGGTCGTGTACTCGTTGGTCATCAGGCGGTACTCGCGCTCGAGGCGGTCGACCCCATCGGTCGAGACCAGACGTCCGCCGATCCAGGGATAGCTGCCCTCGCCCTTGAGCGAGACGAACTCGGTCTGGCGCTCGAAGGCGGGGATCGAGAGCGTGGAGAAGATATCCACCGTCGCCAGCAGATCGGGCAGCGCATTGGCCAGCTTCGACTTGAGGTCGCGCAGCTGCGCGGCCTCGGGCATCCTGGCCATCCCACCGACCTGGATCGAGACCGGGTGCGTGGTGCGGCCGGCCACGACGTCGCAGAGGTGGTTGCCCAGCTTCTTGAGCCGGCAGGCCAGGTGGAACACCTCCGGCTTGACGGTGGCGAGGGGGATCGCGCTCGGCAGGCCCAGGAAATCGGGGGCGGCCAGGAAGAACAGGTGCAGGACGTGGCTCTGGAGGGTCTCGCCATGCTTGGCCAGGAGCCGGAGCTTGGCGGCGGTCTCCGGGATGCGGACGCCGAAGGCATCCTCGGTGGCGCGCACGCTGGCCAGGCAATGGCCGATGGAGCAGATGCCGCAGATGCGGGCGGTGAGGATGCCGGCGGAGCTGTAGTGCTTGCCCTTGAGCATCACCTCGAAGAACCGCGGGGTCTCGACGACTTCCCAGCTAGCTTCCTTCAGTTCGCCGTCGGCAACCTTGACCTTGATGTTCCCATGGCCCTCGACGCGGGTGAGGTGGTGAACGTCGACGTTGAGATTGAGTTTCATCGGATTCCCTCGAAGCCGCCAAAGAAATGGAGCCGTTCGTTGACCTCGGCATCCGAAAAGCCTCTCTCCTTCACCAGCGTGAAGAACTCGGCGAAGTTGGGATCCTCGGCCGGGCCACGGCATCCCCAGCAGCCGAGACCGCCGGCGGGACACGGGGCGGTGCAGCCGGCCCGGGAGATCGAGCCCAGGCAGAGCTGGCCCTTGTCGAAGAGGCACTCGGTGAAGCGCTGCTTGCACTCCAGGCAGACCGGATAGACCGGCGGATGGTAGGGCACGCCGAAGATGACGTGCTGGACGATCCGCTCGACCTCTTCCTTGTTGACCGGGCAGCCGGGGATCTCCAGGTCGACCTTCACGACCTCCTTGATCGCCCGGACCGGCAACGTCTCCTTGCAGTGGACGCCGTAGACTTCCTTGTTGGCCTGGGCCGGATCGTAGGCGTTCTTCATCCGGTTGACGCCGCCGTAGCAGGCGCAGGTGCCGTAGGCCACGAGGACCTTGGCCTGCTCGCGGATCTTCTTCAGCCGCTCGACCTCGTCGGCGCGACTGATGGAGCCTTCGATGAAGGCGAGGTCGTAGTCTTCGCGCTTCTCGGTGGTGACCTCGCGGAAGTTGACGACCTCGATCGCGGCGAGGAACGGGCCAAGGGTCTCTTCCTTGTTGGCGAGCTGTAGCTCGCAGCCCTCGCAGCAGGTGAAGTCGAACACCGCGACCTTCGGTCGCTCCGGTTCTATTCCGAGGTATCTCATAGTCGTCCTCTAGATCGCTTCCTTGAGGTTCATGACGCTCCAGTAATCGAACACGGGCCCGTCGACGCAGGTGTACGTCGACCCGATGTTGCACCGGCAACACTTGCCCATCCCGCAGTGCATGCGGCGCTCCAGCGAGACGAACATCCGGTCCATCGGGACGCCCGCCTGGCTCAGGCGGTTGCAGACGAACTTGAACATCACCGGCGGCCCGCAGACGATGGCATAGGTGCTATCCGGCTTGATCGTGAGCTTGTCGAGCAGCTTGGTGATCATCCCGACCTCGCCCTTCCAGGCGTCGTCGGGCTTCTCGACGATGATCGAGAGCTTCACGTCGTCGATGCGCCGCCACTTCTCGTACTGATAGTCGAAGAGCAGCTGGCTGGGGTCCTTCGTGCCGTACAGGATGTGAACGTCGCCGTAATCGGAGCGGTTCTGGATCGCGTGGAAGATCGGGGCCCGCAGCGGCGCCAGCCCGAGACCGCCCGCGATCAAGAGGACGTCGTGCCCCTTCATCTGGGTCATCGGGAAGTGCGTCCCGAAGGGGCCCCTGAGCCCTACCTTGGCACCGCGGACCGCCTTGTGCAGCAAGTTCGTCACGGTGCCGGCCTTGCGAATGCAGAGCTCGATGTAGCCCGTGTTGGTCGGCGAACTCGAGATGGAGATCGGGACCTCTCCGACCCCGGGGACCTCGAGCATCACGAACTGCCCGGCCAGGAACCGGAACCGGCTTCTGTCCTTCTCTTCGCAGATGCGGATCTGGAAGAGCTTTTCCATCTCCGTCAGTCGGATGACGTTGATGATCTCGGCCTTGAACGTCCGGTCGACGTGCTGCAGCCGCTGCTTGGAGCTGAAGTTCTGGGGAAGCTGGAAATCCGCTTCCTGAGTGATGTCCTGGCGATGAAGAACAGGGCTCATTTTTTCTCCTCCGCCTGAAGGTCGCGGATCACGTCGGGCGGATTGATGCCCGCCAGACAGACCGAACCGCATCGGTTGCAGCCGACGCACTTGGGCTCGTCGTAGGCTTCGACGAACCCGCGGTGCTGGTGGTAGTAGCGGTACTTGAGACGGCTCTCCTTGGTCGGCCGGAAGTTGTGCCCGCCGGCGACCTGGGCGAAATCCACGAGGTTGCAGGAATGGAGCTTCTTGACCTTGCAGGCCGAGCAGAAGTCCATCGAGACCTTCTCGGTGATGCCATAGCAGTAGCAGGTCGGGCAGACCATCGCGCAACTGCCGCAGCTCAGGCACTTGCCGCCCCACTTCTTCCAGACGTCCGACTCGAACTCGAGATCCAGCAGGTTGGGCAGGTTCTCGATGCTCACGTCCTTCTTGTAGGCGTCGTTGAGCTTCTTGCGTGCCGACAGGTAGGCCTGCGTCACCGCCTCGGTCACCGTGCCCGGCTCGAACTTCTGCAGAAGCTGGAACCCGCGGTCGGAATCGATGGCCACGAAGTACTGGTCGCCCAGATCCGTGAGGAACAGGTCGAAGCCGCGGCTGACCGTGTTCGCCCCCACGGCGCGGCAGAAGCCGGTCTCGCACGGCTCGTGATCGAGCCCGATGACGAACGTGTTCTTCCGTCGCGACATGTAGTACGGGCTGGGAAAGTTGTCTTTCAGGAACACCTTGTCCAGCTTGAGCAGTGCGTTGATGTCGCACGGGTGAAGGCCGACGATGGCCCTCGGCTGGATCCGGTAGTGGATCGATTGCTTCCAGTCTCGCCCTTCGAACTCGAAGCTCGAGAGGTTCTCCTGGTACGGCAGGAAGTAGGTCTTCGCCGAAAAGTTCGTCTTCTCGTGCGCGAGATCGATCTCGTCGAACGTCTCGACCGGCAGGTATTGATGGATCGGCTTGCCGTCCTTGCGGGTGCCGACACGCTTGGGCCCTATCACCTCGTTGTTCGAGAGGAGGGCCTCGACCATCGTCTTGAAGGACTTCTTGGACAGTGTTTTGAAGAGCATGTTCTTGGGGTCCTCTCCCGTGAAAGAGCCGGAGCTTCGGGGCCTTGCCGCCCACTCTCCGGAGCTGGAGGAGCTGCTCCACCGCGCAGCACTGTTTTCTCACGGCGCCTCGCCCGGTGTCAGTGACCGGAGTTCCCCGGGGTGTTACCAATCGGTAACAGCTCCGGTTCCCTCCACCGGAAAAGCGCCTTGCCGTCGCTGGCCTCGCGGACGTTCGCCGCAAATGCCGAGCCATGACACTTTCGGCCTACTCTCCGCGCAACCATGACGGGTCGGTCCACGTAGTCGTCTTCGATGCACGCTCGAATTCATCGCAATTCTTGGTTGTTCGCCGCACTCGCACTCGTTCTCGCGGTCCCCTGCTCCGCCGAACTGCCCACGCTCAACGTCGACAAGATCCGCGACGACAGCTCCGGCGGCAGCTTCACCGTGGCCCAGACCGTCGTCCTGGAGGGCCGCAAGACCTTTCTGAAGTCGATCCGCGGCTCCCAGCGAGGCACCCGTTATGCCTGCTTCGAGTCGGACATCCTGGCACGAGACATCTTCGACGCGCTGGGCATCCGCTGTCCCCGGTCCAGGATGGTCCGTATCGAGGCCACCCGCGAGACCACGCGCATGGTCGGCAACGTCGTCCTGGCGATGGAGTTCGTCGATACCCGCTTCGCCGGAGGGCCGGTCTTCGTCGGTTTCTGGCCGGGCGCAGAGAACGCCGCCGTCGACGACTTCCTCCGGGTGGCGCTGGTCGACCTGGTCATCGGCAACGCCGACCGGCGAGACGCCAACTTCTTCGTGTTCGTGCCCTACAAGGCGTGGGACGGCAAGAAGGGCAAGCCGGGCAGCTACCGTCCCATCCCGATCGACAACAACTGCGGCTTCGGCACGATGGTCAACTGGAAGGTGCCGACGAGCCAGACGAACTTCTTTCCTTCGTACGACGGCCTCGGCAGCTCCGAGTTCTTCAAGGACCTCGGCACGATCCGCAATATCGCCATGGACAGCCCGGTGCTCACCTTCACGCTGGGCGACGCGGCGCTGCGTCCCCGGATGCTCGAGCTGGCCCGTCAACTGCCGGCGCAGCTCACCGACGAGTTCATGAAGAAGGCCGTCGCGGCCCTTCCTCGCGAGATCATCCCGCACGGCGTGAAGGTCGACCCCGCGGAGTTCGCCAGCCGCCTCCCGAAGGATGTGCCGGTCGAGGCGCTCTACGGCGGCGTCACGCGCCCCATGTCGGGCCAGGAACTCTTCGAGCAGCGCAGGCAGGAGCTGCTTCGGGTATTCTCGTGGCGGCGAGACCACCTGTTCGAGGCGCTCGAGAAGTACTTCGGCGAGAATCCGCCGGCGCCGCGGGACTGAACAGCCGCTCGCAGGAATCGTCGAGGGGGCGCTCGACCCCTCGGCTCGCGGATCCCGGAGGTTTCCATGAGCGGCTCGGCGAGGCCCGACGGCTTCAATCCCCTGGACATGCGCAACTACCGGATGGAGACGTTGCCGGTCCGGGAGAAATCTCGCTTCGAGCAACTCCTGGCGCGAGTGGGCCTGCCCCTCGCCATCCTCGCCTTCGTGCTCATCCTGGCCAGCCCCACGGTGGGGTTCCTGCGCTCGGTCGACGCAACGACCCTTCCCGAAGAGGCAAAGGCGACGTTCGAGAAGCTGGGCGCCGCGGGTTTCGTCCGGGTCAACACCGCCATGCTCGCGGCCTTCGCGGGCGCGCTCATCCTCTGGATGACCGAGGCGCTGCCCAGCTACCTGACCTCGCTCATCCTCATCATCACGCTCGTGCTCACCGGGGTGCTCTCCGAGGTGAAGGCCTACGCCCAGCTCGGCCACCCGATCATGTGGCTGAACATCCTCTCGTTCATCCTGGCGAGCATGCTCGTCGCCACCGGCGTGGCAAAGCGCTTCGCCCTCTGGTTCCTGCTCCGCTACGGCCGCAGCCCCACCTCGATCTTCCTCAGCTTCATCGTCATCAACGTCGTCCTCTCGGCCTTCATCTCGGCCACGACGGCGAAGGCCGCGATCCTGCTCCCGGTCTTCATGGTCGTGGCGGCGGTCTACGGCGCTCGCGGCGGCACCTCGAAGACCAACTTCGGCCGCAGTCTGGTCCTGCACAACCTGTACTGCATCAACGTGGGCGCCGGCGCCTTCGTCACCGGCTCCGGGGCCAATCTCCTGGCCGCCTCCCTCATCGCCGGGGCGGTCCAGGGCCGGCTCTTCTTCCAGGACTGGCTGGTCGTGGCCTTTCCCCCTGCAATGTTCCTCCTCTTGACCGGCTGGTTCGTGGCGACCCGCGTCGTCTTCCCCCTCTCGGAGGAAGCTCGGCGGCCCAAGGTCGAGGGCGGGCTCGAGTCGCTGCGCCACGAGCTGGTCGGCCTCGGCCCGCTGAGAAGCGCCGAACTCCGGGCCGTCGTCATCTTCCTGGTCATCCTGGCGCTCTGGGCAACCGACAAGTACCACGGGGTCAGCGCCACGGCAGTCGCCTTCCTCGGCGCCATCGTCGCCCTGCTGCCGCGGGTGGGCGTGATCACGTGGAACCAGGTGGACGTGCCCTGGCACCTTCTCATCTTCTCGGCCGGGGCCTACACGCTGGGCGCCGGCCTGGACGTCACCGGGCTACCGAGCCTGATGGTCAACGCCGGCTTCGATGCGCTGGGGCTGGGAAAGGGAACGCCCTTCTGGGCCCTGTACGTGCTGCTGACAGGCAGCATGCTCTTCTCGGCCCTGATCTTCGAGTCGAAGACGATGCGAACGATGATCTTCATCCCGATCGCCATCGGCGTGGCCAACCGCTTCGGCTTCCCCGTCCTGAGCCTGGCCCTGCCCGTGGCGCTCCTGATCTCCTGGGGCGTCTACCTGGTGATGGGCGAGACCTACTTCCGCCTGCTAGGCTACTGCCCTTCCGGGGTCTTCGGGCTGTTCTGAGGCTCGAGGCTCAGGGGCTCAGGGGCGACGCTCGAAGCGCTGAACCTGCCCCGAGGCCGTCAGCTCGGCGGTAACCTTGCCGTTAGCACCGTCCACGACGACGAGATGGTCGTCTCCGGCCGCCTCCAGGGCGACGACGATGAAGCGGCTCGACTGCGGGCGCAGGGCGATTCCCGCCCGGGTCGGGGCCTTCAGGTCGAAGGTGCGGACGGTTCCCTTCCGGCCGGCCCGCGTTCCGAGCGAAAGCAAGTAGAGTTCGGATCGGGGGTGCAGCTCCTTCTCGACGGCGTCGGGCCCACGGAACTTGAGCTTGCCGGTGCAGACCGCCACCGCGGCCGAAAGCGGCGCCACCCACTCGGGGGCCTCGAGGCCCGGAGGCGTGGCCCACGTGGCGGCCAGACGCCTGGCGGCGGGCTCGATGAGGACAGCGCCGCCGGTGCGGCCGGCATTGGTCACCAGCACGCGCTGGCTTCCGTCAGGCCCCGGCACCCGGGCGGCCCGATCGGGGAACGAGTTGCCCCACTTGCCATCGAGGGCGGTCGGCAGCACCGCGTAGTGGGCGAGCCGGCCGTCCAGGGCCGCGTCGAGGTCCATGATTCCCACGGCGCCGTAGAGGTCGAGCGTGACCAGGATGGCGTTCTCGGAGGGCAGCGCGACGACGACCTCGGGGCAGGGCCCCTGCAGGTCGCTGTTGCCGGCCAGGTGCAGCTCGGCGCGGTCGCGCGGCAGGGACAGATCGGCGATCGTGTCCATCTTGGGCAGCTCCAGGAGGGCAACCCGGTTGCCCTGGAACTTGCCGTCCTTCTTGTCCTTCTGGAACGTTGCCAGAACGCGAGACTCGCCGTCGAGATCCGCGACGATCACGTCTTCCGGGTCGGAGGAGGGCGGCTTCAGGTCGTCGTGCCCCTTCCACACCCGCTCGACCTCACCCTTGCGGGCGTCCACGAGGGCGAGCTTGCCCTTGGAACAGGTGACGACGAAGTGGTCGCCGGCGGCCCGGGCCTCGTCGCAGGGCTCCGGGAGTTCCACGACCCGAGGCTCGCCCTTGCCCGACGAGCGGGCGAGAAGGGCGTACGGCTTGTCCTCGGACTCGATGGTCAGCAGCACGCGGCTGCCGTCGGCGCTGAAGCGGACCTTCTTGGCCAGCGCGCAGCGGGCGTCCTCGAAGAGCACCTGGTGGGAGCGCACCGCGCCCGATGCCTCGTCGACCGAGAGGAGGGCGACGCCGCCCCCGGCAGCCGTCCGGAAGGAGTAGGCCAGCTCGGCCGATTGCGCCGGCCCGGCGACGGCGAGGAGACCGAGCAGGGCGAGGAAGGCAAGAGCGCGATTCATGGGAGTCACCACCTCGTGTAGGGCTTCTTGATGAGGTTCGAGTTGAAGTACTTCGGGTCGCCCGTCACGTCCTCGCCGACCCAGGCGGGGCGGGCGAAGTCGGTCCGGTCGCTGTCGAGTTCGACCTCGGCGACGACGAGGCCCTGGTTGTCGGCGTGGAACTCGTCGATCTCCCAGACCAGCCCGGCGTGGCCGACCTTGTACCGGGTCTTGTCGATGAGCGGCTTCTCGCAGAGGAGGTCGAGCATCTCGTTGGCCTCCTTCGTCGGGATCTCGTACTCGTACTCGGGGCGGACGGCGCCCACGTTGGGGCCCTTGACGGTCAGGAAGCCCTTGTCGCCCACGGTGCGGACCCGCACGGTGCGTTCCTTCTGACTGTTGAGATAACCTTGACGATAGCGGACGCCCTCGACGGTCTTCCACGAGGCGTCGTTCACGAGGTACTTGCGTTCGATCTCGGTTCCCACGGTCTGTCCTCCCGTCGTCGTCTGCGGACTAGCGCGGCAGGGGCAGCATCCCCAGGACCCGCTTGATGGCCACCAGGTAGTTGACGTTCTCGTACTCGTCCAGCCCGAGCTTCCGCTTCGCCTCGAGGATCGCCTCGACGTCGGTCGACTCGACCGCCACGGTCTCGATCGCCGCGCCGTTGATGAGGATCTGGGCATGCTCGGTGATGCAACCGTTCACGGTGAAGGCGAAGCGGCGCTTGAAGACCGAGGCGGCGCTCAGGTCTTTGTGCGGACGGATGACCTCGTCGAGATACTGGGCCAGCGTGTAGCTCTCCCGGGCCAGGTCGGGGCACGCGACGCCGAAGGCGGGAAACACCTCGTCGCGGATCGTGGCCGCCGCCATCGGGAACTTGCCCTTCATGCGAGGGTTCCACTGCTGCAACCCCTTCTGCTCCCGCACGAAGACCTTGATGTCCATCTTGTCGTCGCGAACCTTCGTGTTGTTCTCGTCGTTGCCCGCCGACATGATGTAAACCTCGGCGCTCTCCCGGATCTGCTCGCAAGGCGCCAGGCGGCGCAGCTTCTCGACCACCAGCCCGAAGCTCTGGGCGAACGTGCGGAACTCGAACCGGGGCTTGATCTCTTCCGTCATCTGGGCTCTCCCTCCGGATGCTCGACGTGGCGCCCCACCGGGCGACCTCGCCCGACTCTAGCATGATGCGCCGCGGTAGACTGCTGCTCGTGGCCCGCGAGACGTGATCCCGCCTGCCCGGCGCTCGCGAGGCCGGACCACGCATCCGGCAACCCGGTGAGAAAGCCGATGCCGGGGTTCCCCGCGAGGGGCGCCCCGGCATCGAGAATCAGCTGATCGAGATCGCTACCCGGCTCAGCGGCGGCGGCCGGTCTTCTTCGCGGCGACCGCCTTGGCGGGCTTCCAGCCGGTCAGCTCGCGCAACTTCTTCGAGGAGCCGATCGCGCCGCCAGCCACCTTCAGTGCGAGCCCGGCGAGGGTGCGCACGCCGAAGCCGGTGGGGCCGCGCTTCGGGAGGTAGGGCTTGTGGAGATACATCGAGGAATCCTCGTCGGACCACGCGGTGCCCGCGATGTCCAGATGGGCCCAGGGGCGGCCGTCGACGAAGGTCTCGAGGAACTTCCCGGCGGTGATGGTGCCGGCGTAGCGCGGGCCGGAGTTGTTGATGTCGGCGACGCCGCTTCGCATGTGGACCATGTACTCGTCATACAGGGGCAGTTCCCAGAAGCGCTCGGCGTAGTGCTCGCCCACATCCACCAGGGCCCGGTTGAGCCACGTGTTGGTGCCCATCAAGCCGGCGACCGTCGTGCCGAGGGCCACCAGGCAGGCGCCGGTGAGCGTCGCCACGTCGACCATCAGGTCGGGGTCGAACTCGCAGGCATAGGAGAGCGCATCGGCCAGCAGCATGCGCCCCTCGGCATCGGTGTTGGTGACCTCGACGAAGCTGCCGTTGTACATCTTGATCACGTCGGACGGGCGGTAGGAGCCGCCGTCGGGCATGTTCTCGGCGGTGGGGATGATCGCTCGCAGCTCCACCGGCAGGCCCAGGCTGGCGACCGCGTCCATCGCTTGCAGGACCGCCGCCGCACCCGCCATGTCGTACTTCATGTGGTGCATGTTCTGCGACGGCTTGATCGAGATGCCGCCGGAATCGAACGTGACGCCCTTGCCCACCAGCGTGAGCCGGGGCAGGTCGGTTCGCCCCTCGGGCCGGTAGAGGAGGTCGAGCAGGAAGCAGGGCTTGCGCGAGCCCGAGGCGACCGCGAGGATGCCGCCCATCCCGCGCTCCTTCAGTTCGTCGGGGCCCAGGACCGTGAGCGACAGGTTGTGGCTCTTGGCGACCTTCTCGGCGGCGGCCTTCAGTTCCTCGGGGCCCAGCAGGTTGGCCGGCTCGAAGCCCAGCTAGCGCGCCTGGATGGTGG
>CAZSVK010000085.1:3770-5405 GCA_964610245.1 uncultured bacterium | reverse complement strand
CTTGTGCAGGCCCAGCAGGGCCCCTTCGGCCGCGGCCTCGCCCAGGTCCTCGCAGGTGAGCTGCGGGATGGTGGCGGCGACCAGCAGCATGCTGTCGATGCCGATCTTGCGCAGGGTGCGAACGGACTTGGCGACCACGGAACGCAGGTCGTCGAGCCGGAACTTCTCCCGGCGGCCGCATCCCATGACGAGGACATGCCCGAAGGGAGCGCCGGGACGGGAGTGAAGGATGGTGAACTCCTTCATGGTCCCGGTAATCTCGCCGGTCTTTCGCAAGGCCGCCAGATCGACGCCCGCGGCCGCGGTGATCTTCTTGACGACTGCCGCGCTGCCTTCGCCGTCGGTGAAGGCAGGGATCATCACTGCCGGGCAGCTAACTTTGGTGACATCTCCCGTAACGACCGTGAATTCGAACTCCGTACCGTTCCACACAGTGTTCTTCCTTTTCTTCGAGTGACTGCGATTCGCCTCTGTTGGAGGGTCACGTACCTGCTGGTCCAGGAAGTCCGAAAGGTAACACATTTCGGGTCGAAAGAGAGCGAAAAAACGAGGATTCCTTGGCCCGATCCATGGTAAATTGGCCGGCTCATTCATTCGATTCGGCTCTTCAGAGGTGCCAGCCATGACTCGATCGTTGCGCTTCGCTCTGCTCATCGCCTTCCTCGCCCTGATCGCTTCCGCCGCCGTCCAGGCCCAGCCCGGGTGCAAGGCCGCAATCTCGGCGAACCCGTCGAAGCAGACGATCGCGGTGGAGACCCGATTCGGGGCGCCGGTCTTCGAGCAGCACGCGAAGGGCGAGGCCCTGCTCGCGGTCGATGGCCTGCCGTACACTCTCGAGGCCGGCCTGCCCATGGTCCCGGTCAAGACCCTGCGGGTGGCGCTGCCGCGCGGCGCCCGTCTGACCGGCGTCCAGGTCGAGGAAGGCCCCGTGGAGCAGATGGAGGGCTCGGTCCCGCTGGCCCGCTCCATGGTGCCGTACTCGCTGCGATGGCGCCGGAGCGCGAAGGGCACGCTCGAGGCCGCCCCGCGATTCGAAGGCGACCGGTATCCGGCCAGCCGCGTCCAGACGAGCGTCCAGCTCCTGCACGGGGTCCCGATCGCGATCGTGAACGTTTATCCCGTGCTCGTCCCGGCGGGCAAGGGGCCGCTGTCGGTGGCGCGCCAGCCGCGGGTGACCCTCTCGTACGGCGAAGACAAGGCGGCCCCCGTCGGGCGCGAGCCGTTCGCCCACGAACTCGAGCAGGTGCGCGGCCTCGTCGACAACCCCGAGGTCGTGGCCGCGGCCGCGAAGAGCGCCAAGGAGAACGCCGACGGTTACGACTACCTCATCGTGTCGAGCGAGCCGTTCGTCTCCTACAGCGGGCCGGGCAGTCTCAAGGACCTCCAGGAGTACCTGAAGGGTCGCGACCTGCGTTCGCGCGTGGTCGACGTGGCGGCAATCCAGTCCTCGACCGAGGGCAAGGATCTGCAAGACAAGCTCCGGAACTACATCCGCGGCGAGTACCAGCGCGCAGGCATCCGTTACGTCCTGCTGGCGGCCGACGGCGACAGCCGCGGAAGCGGCGCGGTCATCCCCGCCCGGCGGTTCTGGTCGAAGATCCGGGCCTTCAACGGCTCCTGGACCACTCTCGGAGA
>CAZSVK010000085.1:0-3760 GCA_964610245.1 uncultured bacterium | reverse complement strand
GAAGAGAACATCCCGGCCGATCTGTACTACTGCTGCCTCGACGGCGACTTCGACGGCAACGGCAACGGCAAGTGGGGAGAGCCGACCGACGGCACCAACGGCGGCGACGTCGACCTCCTCGCGGAGGTCGTGCTCGGCCGGATGCCGATGAAGACGACCACCGATCTCCAGAACTTCGTCAAGAAGACGCTCGTCGCGGCCAGCCGGCCGGCCCCGCAGAGTGTGCTCCTGATGGGCGAAGAGCTGTTCGCCAGCATGAACCTCTACGGCGACGAGTACATGAACCAGCTCGTGGGAACCAGCACCGATCACGGCTACCAGACCACGGGTTACGGGCCCGAGTGGGCGGTTTCCCGCCTGTACGACCGGGAATCGACCTGGGGCGGCTCGCAGGCGCTGTCCACCATCAGCAGCGGCAACTTCAGCATGGTGAACCACCTGGGCCACTCGAACCAGCAGTACAACATGCGGATGTACAACTCGTCGATCCGCAGGTTCGCCAACGCCCGGCCGTTCTTCTACTACACCCAGGGTTGCTTCCCGGGCGATTTCACCTCCAACGACTGCTTCGTCGAGCTGCTGGTGCGCCACGACAAGGGCGCCGTCGCGGCCATCGCCAACACCTGCTACGGCCTCGGGCCGGAAGACCCCGACCCTTCCCAGACGACGACGCCGGGCGCCTCCCAGATGCTGCATCGCCGCTTCATCGCGACCGCGCTGGCAAGCGACGCGCCGTCCCTGGGCCGCGCCAACCAGCTCTCGAAAGAGGCCTTCCTCGGGCTCGTCTCGGCCCAGGAGATGCGCTGGGTGTTCTGGGACGCCACCTACTTCGGCGACCCCAGCCTGAAGCTGAGCTACTGACCCGCAAGGCGGCCTTCGCCGCAGGAACCCGATCGTGACCACTCTCTTCCTCGTGCGTCACTGCCAGAGCCACCCGTCGTGGACGGTCCCCGATGCCGATTGGCCTCTGTCGGAACGGGGAGTCACCCAGGCCAGAGACCTGGCGGGAGTGCTCGCCACTCTCGGCGTGCAGTCGATCTGCTCGTCCCCGTACCGCCGGTGTCTGGCCACCCTCGGGCCTTCCGCCGCCAGCTTGGGCCTTCCCATCGAGACCGATCGCGGCCTGCGCGAGCGGCTCATCTCGCCGACCTGGGTGAGCGACTTCCGGGAGATCTGGCGTCGAAGCTGGGAAGAGCCGGACTTCGCTCTGCCCGGAGGCGAGAGTTCGCGGGCCTGCCGCGATCGGGTGACCGAGGCGATCGACCGCATCGTCGAAGGGCGCCGGGGCCAGACCGTGGTGATCGGTTCGCACGGAAACGCGCTCGCGCTGTTCCTGGCCTCCTTCCATCCCGGGTACGGCGTGAAGGAAGCCAGCGCTCTGCGCACGCCCGAGCTGCTCCGCGTGACGCACGGGCCTCGAGGATACCTGTGGGATAGGGACTTCCGGCCACCAGAACCGTTCGATCTCCTGGCCACCGACTTCCGCGAAACGCCCGGCATCATCGCCTGAGGCGCGGCTGTAAACGCCAGAGTTCGCCTCACTCGAGGGCTCAGCTCTCGCGAGGCAGGTTCAGCAACAACGCCGCGGCCACCACCAGTACCGCTCCGACTCCGGCGGTCGCGGTCAGGCGTTCTCCGAAGATGAGCGCCGCGAGACCCGCCGCGACCACCGGTTCGATCGAGGCCAGCACGCAGGCCCTGGTGGCGGGAAGACCGGACAGGCCGGTGCCGTAGACCAGATAGGCCAGGTAGGTCGAGAGCACGGCGATCGCGGCCAGGATCGCCCAGACGGCAGCGGGCCGGTGGCCGAGCGAGACGAACGGAAGCAGCCCGAGCGCGCCGATCGGAAAGGCCAGGCCATAGAGAGCGGCCGGAGTGTAACGGCCCAGGAAGAACTTCCCGTAGGTGTAGTAGAGGGCATAGGTGAAGCCGCTGGCCAGCTTGTTCTTTACTGCGGCGGGGCCCACCGAGACGTCGGCCCGCCCGCCGGCCGAGATCAGGCCCACTCCGCCGATCGTCAGGCCCACGGCGGCCCAGTCGCGAGGCCCCAGCGGATCTCTCAGGAACCGCCACGCGAGCACGGCCACGAAGGCGGGGGCGGTATAGAGCAGGACGCTCGCGAGCGAGGCGCCGCCCTCGCGCACGGCGAGCTGGTAGACCCCGAAGAAGACGCTCACGCCCACCAGGCCGAAGGCCGCCGTGACGGCCAGGTCGCGCCCCCGTGGCAACCGGGCCCCGGTGAGCCCGGCGTGCAGCGCGAAGAGCGCCCCGCCGAGCAACGCCCGCCAGAAAGCGACTTCCAGCGGCGCCAGGCCCGCCTGCTGCGCCGCCTTGCCGAAGATGCCGAGCAGGGCCCAGAGGACCGCCGCGATCAGGATGAACGCCGAGGAGAGCCAGGGGCTCGGGGTCGGGGAAGCCGGGGGGGAATCCATCTCCGGCAGGGTATCCCGAAGCACGTTGCGAGATCGACCCGGATCGCGGAGCGACGCCGGATTCCGGCGCTCGTCCTCGCCGCATGCTACCTTGCGGATGGGAGGCCCACCTCGATGAACGACGACTCGACCGTGACGCGAGACAATAACGACACCGTTACACTGGTCCCCGCGAAGACCGAGGAGATAGCCGCGATCTGGCGCCAGCGCTGGGGATTGCCCATCTGTACGCTGCGGCGCCGATACCTGCCCGAACAGGTCGAGGGGTTCCTGCTGACGCGCGGTGACCTGACTCAGGGACTGGTCACCTGGGCCCGCGAGGGCCCCGACGCCGAACTGGTCACGATCGACGCCTTTCGCAAGCGCCAGGGCGACGGCACCCGCATGCTGGCCGCTGTCGAAGAGAGGCTGCAAGGCGCGGGCGCCAGACGCGTCGTGCTCTCCACGACCAACGACAACCAGCGCGCCGTCGGCTTCTATCTCCGGCGAGGCTACCGGGTCGTCCGGGTGGCCCTGGACGCCATGCGCGAGGTCAGGCGACTGAAGCCGCAAATCCCCGAGCGAGGCCAATCCGGTCTGCCGATCCAGGACATGTGGGAACTGGAGAAGCCGCTCGCCGAGTGGTCCCGCCCCCCACGGCACATCCTCACCATCCTGGCCGTCGCCGAGCTGGCGCGCTCCGCGACGTTCTATCGCGACGCCTTCGGCTTCCCGGCCCGGGTCGACGTGCCCGTCTACGTGGAACTCGAGCTGCCCGACGGCCGCGGACTGGGCCTGTACGCCGCGTCTGCCTTCGCTTGCAACACCGGCGAGCCGCCCGCCGCCGCTCCGCCAGGGATCACCGCAACCGAGCTCTACTTCCACTGCGACGACCTGGATGCCTCCATCCGCAAGCTACGGGAAGCCGGCGCGCGACTGCTCTCCGGGCGGGCGCGGCGGCCCTGGGGAGACGAGGCCGCCTACTTCGCCGATCCGGACGGCAACGTGCTGGTCGTGGCGCAGCCGGCGGCGTGACCCCGCGGGCGCGCCTGGACCGACGGGGTGCCCCGGGCTCGCATCGGCTACGCTTCCGGGGATGGTGGAGATTCCCGGCTAACGGCTGTCGCACCTCTCGTGACGCAGGACGGCAAGTGCGCTCGCTTCACGGCTCCGGCTCGACCAGTCCGCTCCTGATCGCGAACCGGAGCAACTCCGGATGACTTCGAAGGCCGAGCTGCTTCATCCGGCGCGCCCGTAGCGCGTCCACCGTCTTGGGGCTGATGCCGAGCTTCTCCGCGACCTCCTTGACGGTCTGCCCCTTGGCAAGCAGCCGGAGGATCTCGCGCCTC
>CAZSVK010000084.1:0-16708 GCA_964610245.1 uncultured bacterium | reverse complement strand
GGGGGTCCAGGGGAGAACATCTCCCCTGGCGTGGGTTCGGGAGCGGAGCTCCCGACAGGGGAATCAGTTACGATGAGCCGGTCCCCCGAAACCACTCGAGCGGCCGCTGACCGGCGCGGCGCCGGCGGAGTCGTCATCGCTGCTTCCGAAGATCTTCGCCAGAGGCCCACGCCGGCGGGCGGGCGCCGGGCCTTCGGGCTCGAGGTCGATCCGAGGGGTCTCGCGGGAGGCTTGGCGGCTCGGGGAGCGTCGGAAACGGCTCGAGACTGCCGGGCTTTCGCCGGTCTCCCGGACGTTCGCGCTCTTCCACTTGGCCCTCATCTCCTTGGCCTGGGTCTCGAGCGGCTCCATCTCCTCTGACGGCGCGCCTCTCCTGCGCATCGAGGAGAGCTGACGCTCGAGGACGAGCAGGTTCCGGGTGTTCGAGGCGGCCGGGGCGGCCTCGGAGCGAAGCTCGTCGTCGCCGGCGTTCGGGCGCTGGCGGGCGGAGCGGGAGCGGGCCGGGCCTTCCGGCTCGCCGCGCGAGGTCTCCCTCACGGCATGGCGCGGGTCGAAGCCGGCGGAGGAGCGTTCCTTCTCGCCGTCCGGATCGTCCGAGAAGGGGGCCATCTTGCGGGTCGAGGTCCGGGCCGACGGGCTTCTCCGAGAGCGCATCGGGGCGTCCTCCGGCTCCTCGACCGGAGCGCGCTTCGTCATCCTCGGGGCGGGTCTGTCCTCGGTGGCGCGATGTTCCAGTCGCTCCATCTCGTCCTCGACGCGGCGCACCTCGTCACCGATCTCCCCGCGGGCCAGCGCCTGTCTCCTTGCCGCGGAGAGACGGGCCGTTTCCGAGCGGGCCAGCTCCGGATCGGGCCCCACCTTGCCGCGCAGACCGCGCTGCTCGCTCTCGTCGTCGTATCGGGGCTGCCGCCGGACATGTTCGGTGCGAAGCGAGTAGGCGGGATCCTCGTCCTCGAAGAACTCGTGGCGCGAACCGGACGAACGCGAGGCTCGGCTGCGGGACGAGACCGGGTCAGGCTCGCCCCATTCGTCGCCCACCGAGCCTCCGACGTCGTGGGTCTGGCGGATGGAGGAACGATAGCCGCCCTCGACGGTCTCGCTGCGACCGTAATCCTGGGCGGCGGCAGCTGCGGCCAGCCCTCCAAAGCCAAGGGCCAACAGGGCGAGGGTCCTCGCGTTCACGGGGCGACTCCTTTCGAAGACATGACGGTGTCATGTCGAGGAATCGGCGGAACAGGCGTGAGGCTTGAGTGGGGACACTTACCTGGCCCCGAACGGCTCGCATCCCGCTTGCAGAACGTCAACTAACGGTCTCTTGCCCGTTGGCGGGTTCGCAGCCTCGAACCCGCGATCAGCGCTGGCTACCACAGCTGAGACGAGCGTTCGGGGTCAGGTAAGTGTCCCCGTTATCCGTTACAGCCGGAACTTGTTGATCAGCTCGTGCAGCGAGCGCGAGGCGTAGATGAGGCCCTCCGAGGTGGTCTGCAGATCGGAGGCCTCCTTGGTGTTGGCGTGAGCGATGCTCGACACGCCTTCCATCGAGACCAGCACGTTCTGGCCTTCCTTCATGTACTCCTCGGCCTGGCGCATGATCTCCTCGCTGCGCTGGCTCTGGTCCCGGCTGAGCACGGTGATCTGCGGCGTGTACTTGTTCAGCTTCTGCACGTTGTTGCTGATCGCCGTGATGTCTTCGTACTGCTGGTCGGTGACCTCGGAGTTGGTGAGGATCAGCTTGGAGACCTCGACGACACCGGTGGTGATCTCGCTCAGGATCGAGCTGGTCTGGTAGACGTCGTCGACGCCGGCAGAGACCTTCGCGAGGCTGTCGTTGATCAGGTTGGTGATCTCCTTGGCGGCCTCGGAGGTGCGCTCGGCGAGCTTGCTGATCTCCTCGGCGACCACGGCGAAACTCTTGCCCTGTTTGCCGGCCCGGGCCGCCTCGATGGCGGCGTTGAGGGCGAGCAGGTTGGTCTGTTCGGCGATCTCGCTGATGATGGTGCTGCGCTGGCTGATCTCCTCGGCCGATCGGCTGATCTGGGTCATGCCGTCGATCGCCTTCTGCATCGCGTCGGCGCCGAGCTGGGCGTCGCTGTTGACCTTGGTGACGAGCGAGGTGGCCTGCTTGGAGTTGGCCAGGATGGCTGCGTTGCGCTCCACGAGGTTGTTGACCTTGGCGGTGGTCTCGACCACGCGGTCGGCCATCAGCCCGGTGTTCTCGGCGTTGGCGCGGGCGCCCTTCTGCACCTCTTCGGCGCTCTGGATGATGCGGCGGAGCCGTTCGGCCGAGCGGTGGATCGATTCGGCGGTCGCGGCCACGGCGACCGACTGGCGTTGCGTGCCCCCGGAGATGTTGGTCGCGGTCTTGCGCACCTCCTGGCTGAGGATCTCCAGGTAGTCGGAGGACTCGCGGATCTTCCCGATCATGTTCGACAGGTTCGAGGCCATGGTCGTGAAGCTCTCGGCGAGGGCGCGGATCTCGCGGGTGTTCTGGCGGCCGGAGAGCGCGATGTTCGACAGGTCGTTGAGTGCGATGCGCGTGGAGATGCCGCTCAGCTGGATCAGGGGCGAGGCGATGTGGTGGGAGAAGATGGCCGAGAAGAGGATGGCGAGCACCAGCACCACGCCCAGGATGGTCCAGTTGTACAGGAGGATCTCGGAGGTCTGCTCGGTGACGAACGCGAGGGTCACGCCGATCCGCAGCCAGTGGACCGTGCCCGAGGCGCCGGAGACGATCGTGGTGAGGTGCTCCTGGTGGCCCTGGTTCGCGACGACGAGCGGCCGGAAGACCTTCTGGGCGAAATTGCTATCGATGTGGTTCTTCTGGAGGATCTGCAGCAGGTCGAACGGCGGGGCCTGGAGCTTGTTTGGATAGTGCAGGACCTCCTTGCCGGCCGTGTCGTAGACCGCGACGTAGGTGACGTCGTGATAGTTCTGTCGCTTCTTCTCGTCGAAGAAGTGGTCCATGACCTTCCCGTAGACCTCCATCCGGGACTCCGGCGCGCGGTGCAGGATCTTCTCGGACTGGAAGGTGATGTCGCCCAGCAGGCTCGCGAAGTGCAGCTCGGCATTCTCCTCCAGAATGCGGCGCTCTAGCCCGTACGACGTGAGAACCGAGGCGACCGCCCCGAAGATCACGAAGATGACGATGGTGAGCGCTATCTGGTGGGAGATCTTCATGGGGGCCTTCCCGGGTCGTGAGTATAGCACCGACCGCGAAACTGGGGACACACGACCAATCATCGCCTTCATGCCGTGTCTTCACGGGGGGGGGGCCGGACCGCGAAAACTGGTCGGGTGTCCCCAACTTCGGCCGCTTGCCGGCCGGGGCCCTGGCGGACTATCATGAGATCGGCATTGGAAGCGGAATGACAGGGTTCGGTCCGGCCGGGTCGCCGGCCCGCTCCGGATCGTCGTCTCCGAACGGAAGGGCGAGCAGGATGACAGCAGTGCGACGCGCCGGAGCCGGACTCTGGCTGGCCAGCCTGGTTCTCTGGCTGGCGGCCGGGCCGGTGGCCGCGCAGAACCGGCCCCCGGTGGCGCGCGCGGGGCCCGATCTGGTGGCTGCCTCGGGAGCCTCGGTCTTGCTCGACGGCCGCGCCTCGGCCGATCCGGACGGTGCGGTGATCACCTACTCCTGGTTGCAGAACTCGGGCCCGGCCGGCGTCACGCTCAACGGCGGCAACACCGCCTCCGCCACCTTCACGCCGATCCTGACCGGGACCTATCAGTTCACGCTGACGGCCCGGGATCCCTCGACCGCCACCTCCACCGACATGGCGGAGGTGATCGTGATGGACACGGTCAGCGGCCCCGACCTGGTGGTCCGCGGTGTGGCCTTCACGCCCGCCCAGACGGCGACCCAGCACGTTTTCCAGGGAGTCGCCGTGCTCCAGAACACGGGCAACCAGGCGGTCTCGACGCCGTTCACGGTGAACTTCTATCTGGCCCGGGATGGTGCGCTCTCTCCGGCCGGCTCGTTCCTGGTCGGCGCCGGACCGCCCGTGCCGGCGGTGGCCGCGGGCGCGACCGTGACCGTCGTGCAGCCGTCGCTGCTGGTCAACTCCTCGATCGCTCCGGGCAGCTATTTCCTGGGAGCCAGGATCGATCTCGCCAACGAGGTCCCGGAGCTGTCGGAACTGAACAACGCCGGTGCTTCGGCGCTGCAGATGACGATCGTCACCAATGCTCAGCCGGTCGCCTCGGCCGCGGTCGTCGGCACTCCGCCGTTCATCACCACCGACCGCCAGTTCATCACGCTGAAGCTCGACGGGCGGGCCTCGAGCGACGGCAACGGTGACGCGCTGACCTATTTCTGGCGGCAGACGGGTGGGCCCCCGGTCTTCCTCACGGCGCCGACCTCGGCCGAGACCGAGTTCAGCTGCAATCTCGGCGGGAACTACGTCTTCTCGTTGACGGTCAACGACGGTCACCAGGGCCAGCACACGACCAGTCTGGCCGTGCAGGTCCTGGGCAACTCGAGCCCCGTCATCAGCGCGCCGTCCTACATCACGGTCACCTCGACCGATGGGGCCGCCGTGACGGTGAACCTGGACGCCACCGGCACGCTGGATCCCGATGGAGACCCGATCGCCTATCAGTGGCGTCAGACGAATGTCCCGCCGGTCACGCTGCTCAACGCCAACACGCCGGTGGCGACCTTCACGACCGTCCGGACGACGAGCTTCTCCTTCACCCTGGAGACCACCGACGGCCGCGGCGGGCACGCGTCGACCAACACGGTGGTCCAGGTCGTGCTGAACTTCAGCCCGACGGCCAGCGCCGGCCCGTCCCGCGTCCTGACGGTGACCGATGGGCGGGCCGTGACCGTGACGCTGGACGGGCGAGGCTCGAGCGACCCGGACGGCACTCCGCTCGAGTACGCCTGGGCCCAGGTCTCCGGACCGGGGGTGACCCTGCTGAACCCCAACGGAACGCAGCCGTCGTTCACGACCGCCGTGGCCGGTTCCTACCGGTTCCGGTTGCAGGTCAACGACCGGCGAGGCGGCGTGGACACCGACGAGGTCACCATCACGCTGCTCGCCAACGGGAGCCCGACGGCCCGCACGGGGCCGGCGCAGAGCATCGCGGCGATCCTGGCCCGGACGGTGGTGGTCGCTCTCGACGGCACCGGCTCGACCGACCCCGATTCGGATCCTCTCACCTACGCGTGGACGCAGAGTTCCGGCCCCGCGGTCCAGCTCTTCGCGCCCGCGACGCCTCAGGCCAGTTTCTCGGCCGGGGCCCACGGGACCTTCACCTTCGTGCTGACCGTGTCCGACTCGCGCGGCGGGGTCTCGACGGCGGCCGCGACGGCGACCGTGTCGTTCCCCGATCTGCGGCCGGTCTCCATCACCGTCCCGGCGACGGCCGCGGCCGGCTCCGACCTGGCCGGAACGCTGACGGTGAACAACCCCTCCGCGGTGAGGCTGGCCGCGCCCTTCGACGCCGCCGTCTATCTGAGCGCCGACGACACGCTCGACGCGCTCGACGCCCGCGTGGCCACCGTCTCCTTCAGCGGCCTGGAGGCCGGACAGACCCTCAGCACGGGGTTCACCGCTCCGCTAACTCTGTCGTTTCCTCCGGGCAGCTACCGGGCCCTCGTCCGGGTCGACCCCGAGAGTCGGCTCATCCAGTCCAACCGGGCCAACGACGTGGCCGCATCGGCCGCCAGCCTCCGGGTGCTGGGGCCGCCTGACGTGATCGTCAACGCGATCCTGGCCGGGGCGACGGCCAAGGTCGGAAAGCTCCTGAGCCTGAGCGGCACGATCCTCAACCAGGGGCAGCAGTCGACGCAGACCGGGTTCGTCGGCCGGGCCTATCTGCTGCGCGGCCAGAGCTTCGGCCCGTCGGACGTGCTGCTGGGCGAACTCGCCTTCCCCGCGCTGGCCTCCGCCGGGGACAGCTCCTTCAGCACCTCGTTCAAGGTCCCGCACGGCACCTCGCCGGGCGCCTGGTTCGTGGGACTGCGGCTCGATCCGGGGCGCCTGCTCGCGCGCGAGCTGGAGCGCTCGAATAACGACGGCGTGACTCCCAGCTCCACCGCGATCGTCGGGCTCCCCGACCTGAGAGTGGGCGGGCTGTCGGCGCCGTCTCAGGCCACCCCGGGCGCGGCGCTACCCGTGACCCTGCAGCTCCGGAATGCCGGCGGCGCGGCGGCGGCGGGCAACTTCACCTACTGGTACTACCTCTCGGCCAATCCGGTCGCGACGGCAACGGGGACCTTCCTGGGTGCCGTGATGCAGCAGGACTCCATCCCCGCGGACGTGACCGCCACGCACGTCGACAGCCGCGTGGTGCCCCGCGCCACTCCGCCCGGGACCTACTACCTGCACGCCTCGCTCGACCCGCTCGACGCGATCGAGGAGGAGGACGAGACCAACAACCTGGGCGCGTCGGGCTCGACGGTGACCGTGCAGTCGCTGCCCGAGCTGCTGCTCGTCACGGCCGCGATGCCGGCCGAGCTCTCGGTGCGCGACCCGGTCCGGATTCCTATCACCGTGCGGAACGCCGGCAACGCGCTCTCGTCGTCCTACCAGGTGCAGGCCTATCGCTCGTCGAATCGTGTGCTCGACCTCGCGGACGTCTCCCTGGGCTCCGTCACGGGCGCCGGGCTCTCTCCCGGCACCAGCGCGACGCTCCAGCTCACGGCCACGCTCGCCCCGTCGGCGCCGACGGGGGCCGCCTTCCTGCTGGTCGTGCTCGTCTCGCCCCAGGCCGTCTCGCAGACCGAGGAGGGGCCGCCCGGCAATCTGGTGGCCGCCGCGGTCCAGGTCGTGGACCCCGGCCAGGGGCCGCGGGTGGCGCTAACCTATGCCCGCGGCGCCCCGGTCCCGGCGGGGCCGCTCGCGATAACGGCGACGTTCGACGAGCCGGTGACCGGCACCCCCGTCATCGCCATCGATCAGCCCGGCGCGCTCGATCTCCCCGCGACGCCGATGCAGGGGTCCGGAACGACGTTCCGGTACACCTACACGGTGGCCGCAGATAACGGCAGCTTTTACCGTGACGGCGAAGCGGTGGTCTCGATCTCCGGGGCGTCCGATCGCGACGGCAACCCGAACCTGGCGGCCACGAACAACCGCTTCCGCATCGACACGCTGCCGCCGGTACTCTCGTCGGTGCTCCCGGCCGACGGCTCGGTCTCGGCCGCGACCGGCACCCTCTCGGGCCGGGTCCAGGATGGTTCGACGCTCGCCTCGTTAGGGCTGTCGATCAACGCAGGCCCGAGCGTCAGCCTGTCCCGGACGTCGACCGGCCTCTTCAGCGGCCCTTTCGCCCTGGCCGGCGACGCCAGCGACCTGGTCGTGGCCGCCGTGGATAGCGCCGGCAACCGCGGCAGCCAGCGGGTGCGGCTCTACCTCGACGGCGACGGCGACGGCATGTCGAACGTCTACGAGCGGGCGCACGGGCTCAACCCGGTCGAGGCCTCCGATCGCGATGCCGATCCCGATCGCGACGGGCTGGGGAACTTCGACGAGTTCCTCCGCGCGACCGACCCGCAGAATGCCGACACCGACGGCGACGGAGTCACCGACGGTCTCGAGGTTGCCCGCGGCACCGACCCGCTCGTGCGCCAGCATCAGCCCCCGGTGGCCGACGCGGGCGCCGACCGCTCGGCGGCCCCGGGCCTGGTCGTGCTCGACGGCACGCGCAGCAGTTCGCCCGGCGGCAGCGCGTTGACCTATGCCTGGCAGCAGATCGAGGGCCCGGCGGTCACGCTCTCGGGCGCGACCCTCCCCAATCCGCGGTTCGCGGCGCGCGGCGCGGGCCTGTACGGCTTCCGGCTCACCGTCACCGACGCCGAGAGCTACACCTCGCTCGACGACGTGCGGGTGCAGGTCGCCAACGTGCCGCCGGTGCCCGACGCAGGGCTCGAGCAGCGCGCCGCCCTCGGCCGGCAGACCCAGCTCGACGGCTCCCGCTCGACCGACGCCAACGGCGACACGCTGACCTACCGGTGGACCGAGTCGGGCTCGAACCCGCAAGTCGGGTTGCTGCTGGGCGCGGCTTCCGCGCGGCCCTCCTTCGTGCCTCCTCGGACAGGCATCTACCAGTTCCTGCTGCAGGTGAACGACAGCGTTCAGGATGCGGCGTCGCCCGCGCGAGTGAACGTCGTCGTGATGGACGTCGGCTCGGGCCTCGTCTCGCCCAATGCCGACGCGGGCCCGGATCAGGCGGTCACGGCCGGCACGCTCGTGAGCCTGGACGGCCGCGAGAGCGCGGACGCCGACCGGCCCGGCGCCATCCTCACCTACCGATGGCGCGCTGTCCGCGTGCCCGCGGCCGCCGCCGGAGTCACCCTCACGTCGCCCACCTCCGCCACCCCCAGCTTCGTCCCCGCCGTCGCCGGCACCTACCTCTTCGAACTGAGCGTCACCGACACGGGCGACGACAACCTCGACAGCCAGCCCGACCAGACCGAGGTGATCGTCAACTCGCCTTCGAACCACGTGCCCCGGGCCGACGCCGGTGCCGACTTCACCGGCAAGCTGGGCGAGCTGCTGATGCTCGACGGCCGCGCCAGCTCCGACACCGACGGCGATCCGCTCGCCTACGCCTGGTCGCAGCTCGCCGGCCCGGCGATGGCCCTGCCGGTCGCGACCGGCGCCCTGGTGCCGCTCGGCCCGGTCGTCTCGGGCGACTACGCCTTCGGGCTCGCCGTCAACGACGGCCGCACGACCAGCCCGGTCGATACCGTCCGGCTTCGAGTGTCGCCGGACGGCCAGAACCGCCCGCCCGTCTCCGCGCCGTGGGCCGCGGGCCAGAACCCGTCCGCGGGAGAGCTCCGGGTGAGGGTTCCCGACACGGGCACCCTGACCGTGTCGCTCGACGGCCTGCACTCGACCGACGCGGACGGCGACGCGCTCTCGCATCGCTGGCGCCAGACCGCGGGGCCGGTCGTGGATCTGGTGAACGCCTACCAGTCGTCAGCCAGCTTCTCGCCGCGCCTGTCGCGCGTCTACAGCTTCGCGCTCGAGGTGAGCGACGGTCTGTTCCGGGACGAGAAGACGGTCGACGTGGTGGTCGACTCCTCCTCCAACTCCGTGCCCACGGCCCGCATCAAGAACGCTTCGACGACTCCTTTCCGCTCGGCCCCGGGTTCACAGGTGACCCTGGACGGCAGCCCCTCGAGCGACGCCGAGACCGCCTCGCTCATCTTCAGATGGGTGCAGTCCGCCGGGCCCTTCATCGACCTGGTCGGCCAGGGGACCGCCACCCTCAGCGTGACGCCCCGCATCGCCGGGACCTATTCCTTCCGCCTCTTCGTCGATGACGGCGCCGACCGCAGCACCGGCAAGGAGGTGACGCTGGTGGTCGCCAGCGGCAGCGGCGGGGGCACCACGCCGACTACCGGGTCCTCCTCCTCCGATGCGGGCAGCGGCTCCATCTCGTGCAGCGCGCGGCCGGGCGGGCGGGATGCCTCCGTTCCGGCGGCCGACCTGCTGGTGCTGGCCGTGCCGTTGCTGTTGCTGATCGCGAAACTGGGGGGCACCCGACCAGTCTTCGCCCTGATGCCCTGACTTCACGGGGCCGGTCCGCGAAAACTGGTCGGGTGTCCCCAGTTTCACGGCCGGCGGAGGAAGCCGGTCGTGATGGCGCCGTTGTCGAAGCACTCGTTGATGCTGGTCGCCGCGTCGTTGACTTGCGACAGGCTGGTGCCTTCGGGCAGCGCCGTGGTGTCCCCGCCGACGGCCCGGTTGGCCAGGTTCAGGAAGGCCGAGACCGTCAGCCCGGCGAACGGCCCGGTGGCGATCGCGAGCTGGCCCAGCGGCGTCGGGTCGCGCTGTCCGAGCAAGCCCGCGGCCGAGAAGGCCACGTTGAGCGAGACCGCGGCGAGCTGTCCGCCGAGCACGCCGGCGCTGGTGTTCTCCGGATCCAGCGCGCTCGTCGTGAAGGCCGAGGCGGTCCCGCCCTGCGGCAGGAACTCCTCGACCGCCTCGGCGGTACTGAGCACGACCTGGAACCGGCCGCCCATGAGCAGGCCCGCCGGAAGCGCCAGGGGGAACCCTCCGTCCCGGATGGTCCCCGGGTTGTTCCCGTGGGCCTTGGAGCCCCAGCCGCCCTGGGTGTAGGTCACGAAGTCGCCCGCCACGATGCCCGTGCCCGGATCGGGGGGGCAGTTCCTCGAGATCAGGCTGATGCTGGCCGTGGCCGGGTTTCCGAAGAGAGTCACGAGCCCGGCCGGGGCGGTGCCGGTGCCCACCAGCGCCGCCGTGGTGGCCGCGGGCGTGCTGCCGCAGCGCGAGCCGGCGAACTGGACCGGTCCGCTCACCACGAAGACCGAGCGGCTGCCAGCCTTGCCGGTGGCCCCGATGGTCTGCTGGAACATGCCGCCGGTGGTGATGCTGCCGCTCACGGTCGCGCCGCTGCTGAGCACGCCCCGGACCGCCAGCGCGCCGAGCGTGGCGAGGGAACCGTCGGGCACCGAGGCCAGCAGGTCGGTCAAGTGAACGCGTTCGTTGAGCCGCACGACCGAGCTAACGGTGACGTTACGTTCCATCGCGAAGACCGAGTGGCGTCCGTGGCGATGGCCGCGCTCGCGGCAGGTGCACTGGGACGCGTCCTCGGCGAAGGAACTCCAGACCGCGATGGTCACCGGCGTGTTCTGTTCGAACCCCGTGCAGGTGGCGTCGAACTCTCCGGTCAAGCGGAAGGTGCCGGTCGACTTTCCGGCCAGGACCGGCATGTTGCCGGCCGGCAGCGGGTTGCCCGCGGCGTCGAACATCTTCAGAGTGCCGTTCCTGAGACCGGTGCAGTCCTTCAGGGGCCCGCGGTCACCGAGCACTGCCGGGCCGAGCACGAGCCAGCCGCACTCCCGCGACCGGTACTTCAGGATCATGGCCACGGCGCTCAACGGCACCGACTCGGCGCCGGAGTTGACCAGGGTCAGGCGGGTGTCGATCGTGAGGATGCGCCGGGTGCGTCCTTCGGTCACCAGGACCGTGAAGCCGGCCTCGGGGACCGTGGCGGTCGACTCGACCGTGTCCCGGACCGCGCTGTTCTCGAGGGTGAAAGTGGTCACGTCGAGCATCGCGACCGAGGATGCGCCGAGCGAGGCCTTGGCATGAACGCCCCTGGGCAGCACCCTCACCGACACGGTCGACGAGCTCGAGCCGCACCGGCCGTCGGAGACGGTGAGCTGCAGGAGGTAGGTGCCCGGCGAGAGGGTGCGGAAGGTCAGGTTCGCGGTGTCGGCGTCGCTCAGGCTGACGGCGCTGGACGAGCCCCCGACGCGGCACCAGCGGTAGAAGAGCGCCGTGTCGTCGGTATCGGTGGCAGCGCCGGAGAGCACGAGCGCCGAGCCGGCCTCGACCTCGCGCGGGCCCGTCACGGTGACCCGCGGGGGCTCGTCGACGACGGCCGTGACCCTGGCCGCCGCCGAGCCTCCGAGCTTGTCGCTGACCGTCAACTCCAGTTCGTAGGCGCCGGCCTTGGCCGCGCTGAACTGGGCCGAGAGCCCGCAGCCGTTGCGGAACGTGACCCGGCTCGAACTGGTCAGGCAGGTCCACCGGTAGGTCAGGCAATCTCCATCCGGATCGAAGGCGGTGGCCGTCAACTGGCCCCAGCTACCCGGCATGGCGCAGGCCCCGGGCTCGATCGCCACCTGCGGCGGCCGGTTCTGCCGGAGCACGGCCGTGACGGTGACGGTGCTGGTGGCCGAGGCCCCGCAGGAGTCGGTGACCGCGAGCTGGAAGTTGTAGGTGCCCGCTTCCCGAGGCGTGAAGGTGGCGAGGCGTCCGCAGCGGTTGGTCAGGGTCACCGCGGGGCCGGTGCCGGGATTGCCCGCCAGGCGAGTCCAGACGAAGGTGAGCGCATCGCCGTCGTCGTCGTAGCCACAGCCCCACAGGTTCACCGGCCGGCTGGCGTAGACGGTTTGCGAGGCGCCGGCCCAGGCGGTCGGCGGCGAGTCGGCCGTCACCGTGAAGGTGCACGAGGTGGCCCCGCCGCGGCCGTCGCGGACGAAGAGCCCGATGGTGTAGCTGCCGGCCTCGGGAGGCGTGAACTGAAGCGAGGCGCCCGTCGCGCCGCACAGGGACACCGTCGGGCCCGTGCCTCCGGTCTGGGCCCAGCCGTAGACGAGTGCATCCCCATCGGGATCGCTGGCGGTGGCGGCCAGGACCACCGGCGCGCCGGCGACAGCGAAGCGGGGGCCGGTCAGGCGCACGGTCGGAGGCTGGTTCACGACGACGGTGAGTTCGTCGGTCGCGCTGGCACCGCTGGGATCGGTGGCGCGCACGGTGAACACGTAGGTGCCGGCCTGGCTTGCTCGCCAGCGCACGCACGGCTCGGCGCCGAACGCGCCGACGGAGCGGCCGGTCGCCTGGGAGCGGCCGCTCCAGGCGAGCTTGACCTCGTCGCCGTCGGGATCGGAGTAACAACTCGAGAGCGTCAGATACGCTCCGAGGTTGACCACCCGGCGGGCGAACGCCGTGACGGCCGGGGCCTGGTTCTCCCAGGGCCGGTCGACGCCGGTGGAGGCCTGAATGACCTGGCCGTTGGCACCGGCCGGCGACGTCGCGTGGGCGGCAGGGGCAACCAAGGCGAGACCGAGGATGGCCAGACCGACCGTCGTGCAGACCCGCTTCAGCGCCACGTACATGTCATCCTCCTGACAGCAACCGGTTAGGGGTGTCAGCTCGTGAGCAAAACCCCCGCCAGTTCGGGTCGGAGCCAGGGGATGGCGTCTGGAGGGCCTATTCCGGCGGGCCTCCGGGACGCGGTCCCGGTCTGTTCCTGCGGGACCTGTCGACGTCTGCCGGCCGGCTGCGACCTTCACTTCGCGAGAAAATGCCCCGCGCGAACGGACGCCGTTCCGTCCATCCGCGCGGGGTGTCAAGACCAGGTTCACCAGAGACCGATGGCGGCCCGGGCCCGGCGCACGCTGCCTCCGGCATAGGCCAGTGCCGTCCGGAGCCTTCCCACCAGCCCGGCGAACAGGCTCCGGGGAAGGTCGGCCGTGCACATGGATCCGACGAAGAGCAGTGAGCCCAGGGCCGTGCCTCCGAGCGCCACCCTCAGGACCGGCGCGAATCCCCAGCGATCCATCGCCCAGCCCGCCGCGGCCGGCATCAACACCATCGCCGGAGTCGTGAACAGGTTGGACACCGCCAGGTAGGCCGCCGTGTCGCGCCCCTCGGCCATCTCGAGCACCATCGCCGTCTTGGCGTTGAAGTAGGTGCCGTAGAAGAGTCCGAGCAGCACCGACACCACCGTGAGATCCGAGGCCTGCCGGGCCGTCAGCGTCCATCCCATCGCCGCTGCCAGCAGGAGCTGGCTTCCGAGCAGCGTCGTCCGGGCGCCGACCCGATCTCCGGCCCAGGAGTAGAGCACGCTGGCCGCGGCCTGGCTGACCATCGTCAGGCCCGACCAGTCCATCACGTCGCCGGAGCTGGCCCCGAAGCGGCCCTTCGCCCAAAGGAGGTAGAACGAGCCCAGGACCTGGTGGCACAGCAGGAGCTGCTGGGCCAGAAGGAACTGCACGAAGGCCACGTCGCCGGCCACCGTCCGGAGCTGATGGCGCACGTAGGCCACGAGTCCTTCGGGTCTCTCCTCTTCCTCGGAAAGCGCCTCGGCCGCGGGGGCCGCGTCCTCGTTCACGCCGAGCCAGGCCAGGTTGGCCAGGTTGAGCGCCACGAACGCCACGACGGCCCCTGCCGCGTAGTTCCACGGCACAGGCAGCGCGACGAGCATCCGCCCCGCCAGCCAGGCCCCGCAGGAACCGAGCAGCAAGCCCACCGTGGATAACACGCCGAAGACGTGCGCCCTCCGGGACGGCCCCGACAGCCTGCCGACGAAGGCCACCCAGACCGGCACCACATATCCGAGTCCGAGGTACCAGAGCGCCAGCGCGCCGTACAGCAGCGCCACGGCCCCGGGGCCGTGGCCACCGGCCGCGACCACGCCGGCCAGGCACAGGAATCCGAACGTGGGCCACACGTGCCACCTGGCCACGAAGCCAAGCTGTCGCCGCATGCCGGCCGTCCGGTGCGCCGCCAGCAGCTGAGGCAGCGACATCGCTATCGAGGAGAGGCCGGGCAGCAGCCCGACAACCGCCATCGAGGCGCCCATCGAGGCCGCCAGCATCGGCAGCACCGCTCCGGGCGACACGAACGCCGTGCCCAGTCCCCAGCCGGCCTCCACCAGCGCCAGGAACAGCAGGTTGCGCCTGTACGCGGCCTCCTCGCCGGGCGCCGCCTTGCCGCACCTCATCTCCGCATCGTTCGTGTTCACGACCATCACCTTGTTCGTCTTCCGCATCGGCTCGCCCTGCGCTCCGACGGCACTTGCCGGCTCGAGTTCCCCCTGGTTCCGTCTCCTCCTCGTTCTTCCCGGGGCCCGGAAAGCCGCGGGGCCGCGGTCCGGATCGCCCGGCCCGCGGCCCCGTGAGGCACGCACTGGTAGAGAGTTCGTCCAATCTCAACCGAAGCCGGGCACCTCCGAGGTAGAATCGGGCCTACCGCTGGCGTTACGACCAGACTCCTGGCCGAAGCGGCTGGCAGCAGCGTCCTTCGTGCCGTGCGACAGGCCAGGCCAGCCGCCGGTGGCAACGATCGGAACGCTGTGGGTAGTCTTCATCATCTCGATGCGTTGGACGCGCGAGCTTGCCAGAAGGTGCGCCCCGAACATGAGAAATGTCGAGATTCGTTCCCGAGTTGATTGCCTGAGCCTGCTCAGTCTTCCGCCACGAGCTTCCGGATCTCGGGCAGCGCGGCCTCGGCCGCCCGCGCCCCGCACTCGATCAGCTCGGGCCCGCGCCACAGCTCGTTCCAGCTCACGCCGGTGCCGGTAGGGTTGAGGTTGACGTCGCCTCGCACGTCCCGGCTGCGATTGCGCTGGTACATCGCGATCTCGGTGCTGCGCATCAGCGTCTCCAGGATATTGAAGTCGCGCGCCGAGCGGCCCGCCCAGCGCTCCGACATGTCCGGGCACTGGGCACAATTGACCGCCACCACTCGCTGCACTCCCTCGTCCCGCAGCGTCTGCGCCGGCACCGACTCGGAAACCGCGCCGTCGACCAGAGTGCGGCCGTCGATCTCGGCCAGCCGCAGCACGCCCGGGATGGAACTGGACGCCCGCAGCGCCTTGTAGACCAGCCCTTCCTTGAGCACCACCCTGCGGCCGGTGATCAGATCGGTCGACACCACCCGCAGCGGGATGAGCAGATCCTTGAACTCGGTGTCGCCGAACAGGTCCCGGAGCAGGCCCTCTATCTGGTTGCCCCGGATCAGCCCGTCGCGGGGAAACGGCAGGTTGTAGTCGAAGAGCGCGCGCACCCTGTCACGATCGACGTTTCTGGCCAGTTCGGTCAGGTCGGTCGCGGTCATCCCCATGGCGGCCAGCCCGCCGATGCAGGCCCCCATGCTGGTGCCGGCGATGACGTCGATCGGAATCCCCTCGCGCTGCAGCACCTCGAGCACTCCCACGTGGCTCCATCCCAGCGCCGTGCCGGAGCCCAGGGCCAACCCGAGCTGCGCCCCGCGGGCCCGCCGGGCGAGCTTGACCAGCCCCAGCGCCTCGTGCGAGCCCGGGAACGACTCCGAGGCGGGCTTCCCATCCGCCAGAAACCGGCCGAGCACCGAACTCCGCACCGGCAGCGAGACCTCGGCCGGCTGGCCCTCCGCGTCCTCTCGCGGCTCGCAGGTCAGCACCAGCGGGGAGCCACGGCCGCTCCCGAACCCCGGCCAGCCCCCGCCCGTCACCGACAACACGACCTCCGCCTGCGCCAGCGCCTCGAGCGCGACCGGCTCCGGCGTGCCTCCCGCGACCGCGAGCACGAACGCATGTGAGTCGCGCAGGAAGGAGAGCAGCCGTGGCACGAGCCCCTCGGCCAAGGTCTCGCGTTGCTCGGCGGGTGGGCGCAGCCCGAGCACGTCGAAGCCTTGCGGCGCCGCTCGAACGGCGCTCACGATCGCCTCCGGCCGCAGGAAGAGACCGTCGGCCAGGATCTCCCCCACATCGGCGATCGCCTTGTGGCCGAGAATCCGCTCCAGACGGGCGTCGTTGGCCAACAGGTCGAGGAGCACCACCGGCCGGCCCGTGGTCTCGCGCAACGTCGCCGCCAGGTTGATCGCGAGGAAGGCCGTCATCTCGTCCGAGTCGCCCCCGGCCAGCCCGATCACCCGCCGCGTGCGTCGCAGGACCGTCTTGCGATTGGATTCGCCCAGCCGCTGGGACAGCAGGATGGCCAGCCTGGCCGCGAGCATCGGGTGGTCGCAGAGCACGCAGTGGAAGTCCTGCCGTGGCAGCACCCACAGCTCGCTGTCGAGCAGCGCCTCGACCGTCGTGGTGACGTGGTCGCCGGTCAGGATGTCGGTCTCGCCGAAGACGTCGCCGCGGCCCAGGACGGCGACCAGCCGCTCCTGTCCGTACTCCGGCTCGAGCACCGTCATCTGGGCGCACCCCGAGCGGATCAGGTACAGCGCGTGACTGCTGGGACTGCCTTGCTCGAGCACCCGGTGGCCCTTCGAACACCGGAGCAGGGTGAAGGCCCCCAGCAGATGATCGAGCGCGTCGTTCGGCAGATCCTGGAAGAGAGGAATCCGCCGGAGCACCTCGCGATTCAGATCGTGATGGGGCGCGATCGTCACGGCTTCACCATACTAGCCCCGCCCTGCCAGATCACGTCGCCCGAGGGGTGCAGTCGTGGAAAGCGGTGGACGGCCATGGTTCGAGTTCTGCCGGGGACGCTGTCCCCGCGGCCATCTTG
>CAZSVK010000083.1:5233-16764 GCA_964610245.1 uncultured bacterium | reverse complement strand
GAACCTCCGCGGCGCCCGCCCTGGCAGACCCTGAGCAGACGGATGAAGTTGGCGAGGTTATCGGGCTTCTCGGGCTGGCGCATGCAGGCGAAGCCGGTGCAATAGAGGCCCTCGCCCAGCGCGGTGGCGGTGCTGACCCGGATGGGCCGTCCGTTGAGGGTCGCCCCGCGGCCGGTCTCGGCGCAGAACAGCTCGTTTGTGTAGGGCGCGTAGATCACGCCCACGACCGGCTCGTTGCCCCGGGCGACGGCGATCGAGACGCAGTACAGAGGAAAGGAATGGACGTAGTTGGTCGTGCCGTCCAGAGGATCGATGATCCAGGTGAACTCGGTGCTGGTGTCGCGACGAGCGCCTTCCTCGGCCAGGATGCCGTGGTCCGGGAACCGCTCCCGTATTGCTCCCGTGACCAGCGCCTCCGATTCGCGATCGACGCGGGTCACCAGGTCGATGTGTCCCTTGTAGCTGACGTCCGATTCCGACAGCGCTCCCATGTTGTCGAGGAGGAGCTTGCCGGCCTCGAGTGCGATCTCTCTGGCGAATTCGAGCATGAGTGAAGGGGGGGTAGGGCCGGAACGAAGACCGGGAGTATAACACAGGAGACGCCCCCGCCTGCCGGTACCGCGGCCGGATTGCCTCATCCTGGGACGGCCGGCTCTGGCCCCGATCCTGCCTGAACGCCGGACGGCCCCGCGTCGCCACGCGCGGCCACGGCAAACCCATGTCAGCCAGCTACTACGAAATCCTCGGGGTAAGGCCGACCTCCAGCTCGGAGGAGATCTCGCGGGCCTATCGGCAACTGGCCCTGCAGAACCATCCGGACCTGGGCGGCGATGCCGCGACGATGGTGGACCTGAACCGGGCCTACGAGGTACTCGGGGACCCGGCCCAGCGGCACCTCTACGACGAGTACCTGCGGCTCGAGGGCGTGGAGTTCGAGCCCTTGCCGGCGGGGCAGCGCTCGGCGGGCGGATCGCCGGTCGAGGAGGCGGCGCCCCCCGAGGAGATCGTTGTCTCCGATGAGGAGGCGAGCTGGTCGCTGGGGCTGCTGCGGAGCCTGCTGGGGCTCGCTGACGCACTGGTGTCGTTGCTCCTGCGGATCATGGCGGCCGACTCGATCCCGTGGTTGATCTGCTACGGCCTGACGCTGCTCGCGATTGCCGCAGTGGTGAACAGCTTCTTCTCTCGAGTGAGGTTTCCATGACGCGGTCGGATTGCTTGTGTGGCGAACTTACCGCTGCCCGTTTGCTTGCAGCCAGTGTTGATGCGGGTTCCGGCGCTGGCATCGGCCTTGCATCGCCTTGGCCTTTTCGAGAGAACTTGATGGAAGGAGGTGAATCAACAATGATGAAGAAGATCCAGAAGCTGCTCCGGCAGCGGGAGGACGAAGGCCAGGGCCTGGTGGAGTACGGCCTGATCCTGGGCCTGATCGCGGTCGTCGCGATCGCCGCCCTGAACGCCACGGGTACCAACGTGAACAGCATGCTGCAGCGCGTGGCCAACACGCTCGACACGGTTAGCTGATCACAAGCTCCAACGGGGAGCGCCGGCCGCAGGCAAGCCTGCAGCCGGTCCTTTTTTTTCGGGGCTTTCGAACCCTTCCCGGTCAACTCGCCCCGGGCCGGGCAGTCGGCCGCATCCACAGGCCGCAGCGCAGGTCGGGAGCCAGTCCGTAGCAGCCGGTCGTCTGGTCGGTGCGTACCCAGTCGAAGGACGAGCCGTTCTCCCGCAGCAACTGGCGCAGCCGGTGGATCGACTGGTGCACGTTCACCGCGTTCAGCTCGGCGTTGTATCGCCTGCGCCAGACGGCCTCGTAGATGCGCTGCTTGCTCAGCGGCCGGCCGCGCTCGCGGGCCAGCAAGGCCAGCAGCTCGAGCGGCCGGGACTTCCCGCTGAGGTCGAACCATCCGGCGTCTCGCAGGAAGACGCGCTGGCTCTCCAGGTCGACGGCCAGGTCCATCTCCTCGAGCTGCGCGGTGCCGGGGCCGTTCTCTCTCACGAACGAGGGCCCGTTGCCGTCGACGAGCACGTAGCGGGTGTTCTCGAGGGCGCCTCCGAATCCGAGCGCCTCCAGCCAGCGCCGGATTGGCTCGGGCTCGCGCGCGGTCGCCGCCGCGGGCTCGACGCTCGGGGCCTCGCCGGCAGCGTGCTCCAGCATTGCGAGTGCAGCTCGGGCCACGGCCCTCGCCTGGCATGCGCAACTGTCCCCGGCGGCCTCCCGCAGCGGGCCTCGGGCCGCCGCCGCGCGGCCTTCGCCGAACAGCGCCGCGCCTGTGAGCAGCGCCTCCTCCACGCGCTCTGCCCTCGTGAGGCCGGTTGCGGGCATCGTCTCGAGTCGCGCCCGGGCCTCGGCTGGCCGGCCCTGCCTGAGGTCTCGCCAGACCGTGGCGAGAATCGCGCCCGGACCGGGTGACGCGCCGGCCGGGGCTAGCGGGGACTGCTCCGGACAGTTCAGGGCCGCGCCAGCCCTCGACCTGAGCGCCGCCAGCGCCGGGGAGCTTGGAGTGCTTTGAAGCTCACCCCCCAGGCGCAGCAGCCGGGACCACTCGCCCAGGGCCAGCAGCGCGGACGCCAGATTCTCCGTCGCCCGGGCAAGCATGGGCCGGGCCGCCTGGCGGGAGAGCATCTCGACCGCCTCTTCGAGTGCCGACACCGACTCCGGATACCGCTCGGCCGCGAGAAGCGCCTCACCTTGAGCCAGCCGCGCGGCGGCCCGACCCGGTGCGTATCCCGCGCCGGTGGCCGATGCCGACGCCTCCTCCGCCCGGCCCAGGGCTGCCCGGGTGTCACAGCGAGCGAGTTCCAGCGCCGAGAGGACGAGCAGGTTATCGGCCGTTGCCACCGCGCTCTCCATCCTGCGCGCCAGGCTCAACCCCTGTTCGGCGGCGTTCCGGGCCGCCTGGGGCTCGTCGCAGGCGAGCAGGGCCGAGGCAAGCACGGCCAGGCACTCGGCCTCCTCGGCACCGTCGCGCCAGGCGCTGGCCAGTTCGCGGGCCTGGCGTGCAGCCGTGAGGGCCTCCAGCGGTCGCCCCTCGGCCAAGTACAGCGACGCCATCCCCTTGGCCGCGGCGGCGCGGCTCGCGCTGGTGGCTTCGCCGCCCAGCATCTCCAGTCTGGCGTTGGCCTCGCGGGCCTGGGCGCCCCGCCCCAGCAGCGCCTCGAGCTGGACGAGATTGGCCAGCGCCACAGCGCATCCGCCCGCGTGGCCGCCGGCGACCCTCAGCCGGATCGCCTCGCGCGTCGAGGCGGCGGCCTCGTCGAGATTGCCCCGCAGGAACTCCAGGGTCGAGCGCGTCGTCAGGGCGGCGGCGATCGCCGCGGGAGACGCCTCGTCCGCGAGTTCGGCCGCGCGCCGGTCCGCGAACTCGGCCGAGGCCAGGAGGTTGCCCGACCGGCGACGGAGGTTGGCAAGTCCCGTGAGCGCCCCCTGCCGAACGGAGGCCAGCTCCGCCGAGCAAGTCGATGCCTGGGTGGTCGCGGCCACCCGCTCGAGGCAAGCCCGGTAGTCGCCCTCGGCAGACGCGAAGGCGTGATTGCGATAGTGGGCATCGGCACGGAGTTTCAGGGCCTTCAGGGCGATCGGTCCGCGTCCCGCGGCCAGCTCGTCGAGCCTGGCCAACCCCGGCTCCAGCTCCCCGGCCTCGAGTTGCACCAGCGCCAGCGCGAGCGATGCCTTGTGACGCAGCTCGGCCTGCGAGCGCGACCCGCCCGGCGCCGGCTCCAGGAGGGGCCGCGCTTGCTCGTGACGGCCAGTCTGGACGAGCAGTTCGGCGCGCAGCAGCCGCAGCTCCGGCTTGTCGGCGCCCTGGTCGGACAGCATCCGCAACCCGAGTTCCAGCTCGGCGACGTGCCCCGCGGCGAGCAGCTCAAGGCCTGCCTCCTCGAGCAGCGCCTGTAGCCGGCGCGACTCTCCCGCGGTCGCCAGGAGCCGGAGCGCCTCGCGGACGAAGGCAGTCCGGTGGCCTTGCCGGGCGTGATCGAGCAGGGCGTCGGCGAGCGGCAGGAGCGGAACGTCAGCATGACCGGCGAAGAGAGCACGCAGCGGCGGGGCCGCGGCAACTCCCTCGGGGCCGGCCACGACGAGGCAGTGGTGGAGTGCTGTCCGGAGCGATTGCTCGTCGCAGCCAGGCAGCGAGTCGAGGAGCTGGCGCGGCAGCGGCACGGTCACTGCCGACAGCGTTTGCAGCAGCGGTCCGCAGGCGTCGGGAAGGCCGGCGCCCAGGAGTTGCCTCACCACGGCCGAAGGCTCGGCCTGGTGGCCGCCGGCCAGGTGAGACGCCAGTGACAGGATGCAGGCCGGGTGACCGCCCAGCCCCTCGAACCCCGCCGGAGTCCAGTGCGACGGCAGCGCTCCCGCGGTCGCTGTCCGGGAAAGCGATGGCGTACCTAGCGCGGTCAGCGCCGACGCGAGCAGGCTCGCCGCCTCGTCGTGATGGAGCCCCCCGACGAGCAGGTGGCGAGCGGGCTGGGCGGGCTCCGGCAGGCGCGTCCTGGAGGCAGCGAGGACGTAGTCACCCCGCGCGAGGGCCGCCTCGAGACGGCCCTGGTCGGCCGGACCCTCGAGGCCGTCGGCCAGGACGAGGGCGGGCAGGGACGGATCCGACGTTGCCCGAGCCGTGGCCTTCGGAGCGGCACCGGGCCGGGAAGCGAGGTCCGGCAGTTCGCCCGCGCGCATGACGGGCCCGCGGCCCCAGCGCCTGCCTGCCTCCTCGAGCAGGCGGGACTTGCCGGAGCCGGGAAGCCCCTCGACGAACACGATGCGGACCGACTCGAACGCGTCGCGGATGGCGGCCAGTTCGGTCTCGCGGCCGATGAAGCCGACCGAAGCCAGCGGAAGAAACGCTCCGGTGCCGGTGGCGTCGATCGCCGGCGTGGCGGTCGCGGTCAGGGGGGAGGGGCGGCCGACGCGGCCTGAGCGGTCGGCGCGGTCGGCGCGGTCGGCGCGGTCGCGGCCGCCGGTGGTCGCGGCAGGATGAGTGGGGACGAAGCCGGTCCGGGAGGCGGAGGTTCGGGGCGAGGCGAGCATCGTGACTCTCCTGGGGTCTCGGGCCTTCGAGACGAGGCCCGGCCAGACGAATTCGAAGGACCCCAGGATGATGACGCGGCCGGGAACCCGCGTCAATTCAGGGCAATCTGAGATAATCGCTTCACCCGGCGGGCCCGTGGCGAGAACGATGACGCACGATGTGGAGGGGAAGACGAGTTCCGGGGACGCGATGACGCATCGTGTCCCCGGAACTCGTCTCCCCAGATCTCCTACCGCCGGCTACCGCGTCGTGATGGCGCCCAGGATGAAGCGGCCGGTACCGTTCTCCGAGAGCGTGACGCGCACCGTGCCGGTCTCGGTCGGCGAGGCCGGCCGGAACGGGTTGGTGACCGTGGCGCGCGCGGTGAGCGGCACCGCGACCGGCACGCGCGAGAAGAAGAACGAGCCGTTGACGATGCCCACCGTCTGGCCCAGTTCGAGGAGCGCCACCTGGTCGAGCGAGCCCGCGGGCACGGTGCCGCTCGAGGTGATGACGTTCCCTTCGAGAGTCATCGTGGCCGGGTCGAGGAGCACGTCGCCGGATAGGCTCGCGGTCTGCCCCGCCATCGGCGCGATCAGGTTCGAGAGCACCTTCACGTAGAACCCCTGCGCGCTGAACACCAGCCCGAAACGTCGCGACAGCGAGGCGGAGCTGCCGGGCACGCGGATGGTGAAGTGGCCGGTGCTGTTCTCGATCGTGGGGTTCAGGAACGACTGGTCGATCGAGTCGCTCGTGATCGAGACGTTCGAGTACAGGCCCTGCTGGCGATAGAGGTCGGCGTACAGGCTGGACCTGATGACGCCCTGCACGTTCGACTGGGCCGGCTGCACGCGCACCGTCACCGATACCGTCTGGTTGGCGACGGGGGTGACCATGCTGGGCTGCTCGGAACCGGACAGGTAAGCGCCGTCGTTGACCAGGACGCGCTGGGCAACCGGCTGGCCCTGGCTGTCGGAGGTGACCGGAACGTACAGGTAATACACCCCGTTGGAGCCGCCGGATACGGTGGATGAACCGACGGTGACGGTGGCGTTGTTCACGGCCGACCCGGTCACCGCGTCGACCACGGTCATCGCCAGCACGGCGGTGCCGCTCGAGATGCTCGAAGAGATGTAGACGTCGGGCACCTGGCTCACGCGGCCGGGCTCGACGTAGACCTGGCCCACCAGGTTGTTCGGAGTGGTCGCGTAGCCGTTGAGATAGAACGTGAGCCGGTAGGTGCCCACGGGCGCCTTGTCGATCTGGTAGTGACCGTACACGTCCGAGATGGCGGTGCGGATGACCGCCGGGTCGTCGGTGCGCTCGGCGCGAACCTGCACGCCGTAGGCCCCCACACCACCGGTGCCCGAGCGATTGACCAGCACGGTGCCCAGGATGCCGCCGTTCGAGACCCCGCTGTCGCCAATTCCGCCGCACCCGGCCACGACGGCGGCCAGCCCCAGAACCATGAGTGTCAGGAACCGTTTCAGCATGACGAGGGGCCCACGCGCCACGCGGGCTCGTAGGGAATCATAAGACCGGATCCGGCAAGTGACAAGCCGGCCCGGCGTTCACCGCAAGATCGCGTTCCGATCGCTTTCCCTCGAAGGTTGACAAGATCCTGCCCCGACCCTACGATCCTGTCCTCAGGAGGTTCTCATGCTGCGCAAAGTCCTCGTCGTCGTCACGGTCGCGTGCTTCCTCTCGGTCCTGGCCGTGCACGTCTACTCCGGCCCCAAGACGCTCACCGTCGGTCAGGCGCCCGCTGCCGCCGGGTCGGGCCTGGAGGGCGGCATCCCGATCGAGTTCGGCGACCTCATCGCGGTCGACGCCGGTTTCCTGTTCTTCGTCGACGGCGACGGCACGATCCGCCGCGTCGGGCTCGACGTCGCCGGCACGCTGCAGGGCCCCGTCGTCACCATCCAGCGCAGGTAGCGCTGACCCGCTCTCCGCCCCCGTTCGCAGGCCTTACCCCTTACCCCTGACCCCTGTCTTTTCAGTACCCCATCCCCCAGGTGCGGGTCAGGGTGTCGCTGTAGGTCAGCACGATCAGGATTCCGAGCCAGAGGACGCTCGTGACGGCCCAGAGGCGTGTCATCTGCCGCGCCGTCTTCAGGTGCATGAAGTAGACGGCGATGAGCACCGCCTTGAGGCACGCGATGCTCAGGGCGGCCACGATGTTGAACCAGCCCAGGTCGACCTCGGCAATGGCGACGGTCACGACCAGCAGCACCATCAAGGTGCCGAAGACGACGAAGTAGTGCTTCTTGGTGATGGCGTGTTCGGTCATCGGATGAGATAGAGCAGCGGGTAGAGGAACACCCAGATGATGTCGACGAAGTGCCAGTAGAGGCCGGTGACTTCGATGCCCATGTGGTGCTCGGGCGAGAACCGGCCCTGCCAGGCGAAGAGCGCCATCACGGCGATGATGCCCAGCCCGATGATGATGTGCAGCGCGTGGAAGCCGGTCATCGCGAAGTACAGCGAGAACATCAGTTGCGCGTCCCGGGCCTGCGGACTTTCGTAGGTGAAGTGCCATCCGGGGACGAGGCCCTGCTCCCACTTGTGGTGGTACTCGACGCTCTTGAAGCCCAGGAACAGCACTCCCAGCAGCGCCGTGACGATCAGGAACTTGATGATCTTGCCTCGCTCGCGCGAGGTGGCCGCGGCGTTGACCGCGAGCGCCATCGTCAGGCTGCTGGTGAGCAGCACCGCCGTGTTGATGCCGCCCAGCACCAGGTCGAGCTTGTGGCTGGCCGCGACGAACGCCGCCGGATAGGCCGCTCGGTAGGCCGCGTACATCAGGAACATCCCGCCGAAGAACATCACCTCGGTGACCAGGAAGACCCACATGCCGAGGGTGGCCGCCTCGTGCTGCTGCTCGAGGCTGTCGAAGTGGTGGGCGTGCAGGGCCGCATCATGCGCCACGGGACTCATCCTCCTCGGCGGAGTAGGGATAGGCCTCTTCCGTCACCACGGGCGTAACGTGGAAGTTCTCGGTCGGCGGCGGCGACGCGGTGGTCCATTCCAGCCCGCAGGCCCTCCACGGATTACCGCCCGCCGGCGCGCCGCGCAGGATCGACCAGGTCAGATACACGGCCGGCAGGAGAAACCCGAAACCCAGGACGGCGGCGCCCGCGGTGGACATCACGTTGAGCACCTGGAACTCGGGCGGATAGGCGAAGTAGCGCCGTGGCATGCCCAGGTAGCCCAGGATGAACTGCGGCAAGAACGTCAGGTTGAAGCCCACGAAGATGATGACGGACGCCAGCCGCCCCCAGTAGTCGGAGTAGAGCTTGCCCGTGATCTTGGGCCACCAGAAGTGGATACCTCCGAGGAAGGCCATCACGGCGCCGCCGACCATCACGTAGTGGAAGTGCGCGACCACGAAGTAGGTGTCGTGCAGGTGCACGTCGACCGCCAGCGTTGCCAGGAACAGGCCCGTGAGCCCGCCGATGGTGAACAGCCCCAGGAACCCGAGCGCGTACAGCATCGGCGTCTCCCAGGAGATCGAACCCTTGTACAGCGTCGCCGTCCAGTTGAACATCTTGATGGCCGAGGGGATGGCCACCAGGAAGCTCAGGAAGGAGAACGCGAGGCCGGCGTACATCGACTGGCCCGACACGAACATGTGGTGGCCCCACACCAGGAAGCCGAGGGCGGCGATGGCCAGGCTCGAGAAGGCGACGAACTCGTAGCCGAAGATGCGCTTGCGCGAGAAGCAGGCGATGATCTCGTTGATGACGCCCATCGCGGGCAGGATCATCACGTAGACGGCCGGGTGGGAGTAGAACCAGAACAGGTGCTGGAACAGCAGCGGATCGCCCCCCAGCTTCGGGTCGAAGATCCCGAACTTCATCGTGCGCTCGAGTGCGACGAGCGCGATGACCGTGGCCACGACCGGCGTGCCCAGGACCATGATGAAGGCCGCCGCGTAGTTGGCCCAGATGAAGAGCGGCAGCCTGAACCAGGTGAGCCCCGGCGCCCGCATCGTGTGGATGGTAACGATGAAGTTCAGTCCCGTGAGGATACTGGAGAAGCCGGTGACGAACACCCCCGACGCCGCCAGGATGACCTGGCTGTTGCTGTAGGTGCTGCTGTAGGGCGTGTAGAAGGTCCAACCGGTGTCGACGCCGCCGAAGACCACCGCCGCGAACGTGATGAACGCCCCGACCATGTAGACGTACCAGCTCAGCAGGTTGATGCGGGGGAACGCCAGATCGCGGGCCCCGATCATCATCGGTACCAGGAAGTTCCCGAGCACCGCGGGCGTCGCCGGGATCAGGAAGAAGAAGATCATCATCACGCCGTGCAGGGTGAAGATGCGGTTGTAGGTGTCGGCGGTGACGAGGTCACCGCGCGGCGTCAGCAGCTCGAGACGGAAGGCCACGGCGGCGAGGCCGCCCAGGACGAAGGCGGTGGTGATCCCGGCCAGGTACAGGAGGGCGATGCGCTTGTGGTCGGTCGTCAGCAACCACGACCGGATGCTCCAGTCGGCGTTGAGGTAGTGCTTCTCGGGAGTCTCGACTAGGGTGGTCATTGCCGTTTCTTTCCAATCGACTTGATGTAGGCGATGAGCTGGATGACGCCCTCCTCGCCGAGCTGGCCGCTGAACGTGGGCATCACCGCGTCCCACCCCTTCACGAGCTTCGCCTTGGGATCGAGGATCGACTCGCGGACGTAGTCCTCGTTGACGAGTACCGACATCCCGCTCTGCAGGACGACCTGCGTGCCATACACGCCCGCCAGCGAAGGCCCGCGGCCACCGCCGTCGGCGCGATGGCATGTGGCGCACGCCAGCTTCTGGAAGAGGCGCTCACCCAGCACCTCGGGCGGATCGGACGACGCGCCGCCCGAGAGCCAGCGCTCGTAGTCGGTCTGGGTCATCACGACGATCTTGCCGCCCATCTTGGAGTGGTCGGTGCCGCAGTACTGCGAGCAGAACAGCCGGAACTCGCCTACCATCGTCGCCTCGAACCAGGCGGTGGTGTAGCGTCCCGGCAGCACGTCCATCTTCATCCGGAAGGCGGGCACGAAGAAGCTGTGCACGACGTCCTCCGAGGTCATCGTCAGCTTCACCGGCTTTCCGATCGGCACGTGCAACTCGTTGATCTCGCGCCTGCCGCTGGGGTGATCCATCTTCCACATCCACTGCTTGCCCAGGACGTAGACCTCGAGCGCGTCGGCGGGCGGGCGCTGGGCCTTGATGAAGAGCGAGGCGCCCCAGAAGAACATCACCATCGAGAGCGCCAGCGGGATGAGCGTCCAGGCCAGCTCGAGCGCGTGGTGCCCGTGCACGGGATTGGAGCGGTCGGCCTTCGTGCCTCGCCGGTAGCGGATCGCGAAGTACCCGACCAGGACGAAGATCAGGACCGCGAAGAAGAGACTGACCGCGACGAGGAACGCGTAGAGCCAGTCGATCTGGGACGCCAGCGTCGACGCCTGGTCGGGAAACAGCTTGAATTCATCCTGCATGGTCGGTGAGAGGGGCCCCGAGCGCGGGCGCTGACCTGCGATCGCGGCGCAGGAAAACGAAGACGGCGCCGAGGAGCGCCAGCACGGTGGCGACCCCCGCCACCCGGATCACGTTCATGATCGCCAGGGCGTACTTGCCCGTGGTCGGATCGTAACGGTAGCAATACAAGAGCACCTGATCGACGGCGCTGCCGATCTTGTTCTCCGATGCCTCGATGAGCGCCAGCCGGAGATCGCCCGCCGGATACTCGACGCCGTAGAAGTAACGCGAGAGCTTACCTCCAGGCGTGAGTATCATCAGCCCGGTGGCGTGCGCGTACTGCTTGGTCGCGGTGTCCCAGCGGTAGCTGAATCCCACCGCCCGGGTGAGCGCGTGAATCGAATCGGTGTCGCCCGTCAGGAAGTGCCAGCCCTGCTCGGCGCCCTTGCGCCCGAGCTGCGCAAGGTACGAGCGCTTCGTTTCGCGCGCCTCCTTGACCGTCTCGGAAGGGTCGAAACTGACCGTGACGATCTCGAACTCCCTGCCCGGCAGCATCGACATCGCCCGCAGGGCGCGCAGCAGCCCGTTGAGCGTGAGCGTGCAGAGCATCGGGCACTCGTAGTAGACGAGGGCCAGCACCACCGGCTTCTTGCCGAAATAGGTCGAGAGCGGCACCTTGGCCCCGGTCTCGTCGCGGAAGACGAGGTCCAGAGGCACCTGCTGGTCGAGCTTCTGCGCGATGCCCACGTCGGTGAGCGCCCCGGGCTTCTCGTTGATCAGCCCCGGCGTCTCCAGGTTCGGCATCGCTGCCGAGGGGACGGCCGCCAGCGTCGCCAGCAGCAGCGTCGCCGCGACGAGCTGGCGGGCCCATCGAGACGCGCCCCGCGGAGGTTCCTCGGGGCGAACGGAGTACCGGGTCGTTACCTCGAACATGTTCACGGTTGTCGGGCGGCGGTAGCGGTGCGGACCGGCAGGCCGCGCTCGGAGAGGAGCGCGATGGCGCGGTCGATCGGGATGCGGACGATGCCGGCCTTGGCGTCCGGGTGCAGGGTGCCGCCGGAAGGCAGCGAGGC
>CAZSVK010000083.1:0-5223 GCA_964610245.1 uncultured bacterium | reverse complement strand
GGCCTTGGCGTCGAGCCAGGAGGAGCTGGTGAGCAGCGAGGCCTCCAGCGAGGCCAGCTCGGCGCGCTGGACGTAGATGGGAATGGCCGACGGGTCGGCCGGCGCCGTCGGGGCCTGGGCCACGAAGCCCGGTGGCACCGCCCGGCGCGCGGGCTTGCCGATCGCGAACTGCATGTAGCCGTAGGCCGCCACCAGGCCGAAGCCGGTCAGGAAGACGATGATGCCGAGCAGACCGACCATCCCCGGGATCGTCAGGTCGCGCGTGTCGCGGTGCAGGTGGGGCCCGGCGGCAGGCCTGGTGTCATGCATGGGCGGCCACCTCCTCCTCGGCCTCGTCGTGGTCCGGCAGCGTGGGCGCCGGGAGCACCGGCGTGAGTGGGGCCCGGGAGAGCTGCGTCAGGAAGGCCCACAGCCACAGACCGCCGATGCCCAGAGGCGCCAGGAGGTCCAGCGGATGCAACGAGAAGTGATGTTCGTGATAGGCCGGCACGACCATCCACCAGAGGTGCACCAGGTGCATCGCCAGGACGACCGCGGCGACGCGCGCCAGCAGGTGAATCCGCCGTTTCAGCGGCCGCGAGAGCAACGCCAGGAAGGGGCCGACGAACTGCCCGAGCGCGAGGAAGAGGAACACCCACTGCCAGCCCCCCTCCATCCGCTTCAGGTACCAGGTGATCTCCTCCGGCAGGTTGGCCGAGTAGATCAGCAGGAACTGGCAGAACGTGAGGTAGGTCCAGAGCATCAGGAAGGCGAGTTGCAGGTTGCCCACGTCGTTGTAGACCCGTGGCTTCGCGAGCTTGTCCAGCTCCGGGTCGCGGGGCAGCCGGCTCGTCACGAGAATGGTGAACGACCACGACGAGAGCATCATCCCGACGCCGATCATCGCCCCGAAGATGGTGGAGTACCACTTGGGCTCGATCGACATGATCCAGTCGAAGGCGGCGACGCTGATCGTGACCGCCAGCGCGAGCAGGCCGCCCGCCGAGAGCTTGCGGAGCCGGGCGCCGATCGCCTCGTCGGCGGGGGCGGCCTGCTGCTCGGCCGACCGGCGGGAGAGCAACCGTGAGAAGAACCACCAGACCGCGAAGCAGATGGCCGCGCGGCACAGGAAGAAGGTGGGGTTCAGCCACGGCGCCTTGTGCTGCAGCAGGTGATCGGCGGCGACCGCCTCGGGACGCGCCCAGAGGTAGAGCCTGCCGAGACCGAGGGCGATCGGCACGAACAGGACGACGAGCAACGGGACGGTGCGCGAGGCAGCCTCCAGGATCCGGCGGGTGAGCATGCCCCAGTAGCCGCCGGTGAGGTGGTGGATCATCAGGATCGGCATCGGGCCGATCGTCAGGCCTGCCCAGAAGACGTAGGCGAAGAGATAGGCCTGGAAGAAGCGATCGGGGTTGGCGAGCGCGAAGAGGAGGCAGAGGCCCAGGGCGGCGGCGCCGGCCTTGAGGAAGAGGCCTCGCTCGGGCACGCCGGCGAGCAGATTGCGATCGGTGGTGGCCATCGGCATCACTTGGAGGACTGGAGTTTGTGGAGCAGTTCGGGCGGCACGTCGGCGGCGCGGGCGTCCTGCGAGAGCTGCAAGGCCTTGATGTAGGCGACGATCGCCCAGCGATCCTCGGGGGTGAGCTGGGCCGAATAGTCGGGCATCGCCCCGAAGCCGTTGGTCATCACGTCGAAGAAGTGGCCGAGCGGCACCTCGCGGCGCAGACGGTCGACGTGGAACGAGGGGGGCTTGCGGTAACCGCGCCGGACGACCATCCCCTCGCCGGTGCCGGCCCGGTCGTGGCACGGAGCACAGGTGATGTTGAACCGCTCGTGACCGCGCTCGAGGAGCTTGGCGGTGGCGGGGAACGGCAGCGTGTTCACGAGCTTGCCGTCGACCTTGCCGGCGTACAGGTGAGCGTCGAGGCGCAGGTGGCCGCGGGCGACGGTGCCCTCGACCAGCGGGCGGGCCGAGCGGCCGTCCGAGAAGAAGGTGCTGGCCGCGAGCGGCTTGACCTTGGGCTGGTTGGCCATCCACTGGACGAGCGGGGCGCCGCCGCATCCGCCCAGGCCCACGAGGGCGCCGAGCAGTCCGGCCGCCAGCAGCCGCCGGGCCTGCCTCTCAACGAGGAACATCGTACACCTCGCTGGCCTGCAAGCCGCGCAAGAACGTCCGCGTTACCTCGGCGTCGAACTTCGCGTCGTCCGACCTGACGATGAGGAAGAACCTATCCTGAGAGGCCCTCCCGAACTCGGGCACGTTGAACAGGGCGTGGTGCGGCATCGGCAGCCCGTTGTAGAGCAGCATCCCGAAAACGGCCGAGAGCGCGGCCAGCAGGATGGTGCACTCGAAGGTGACCGGCACGAAGGCGGGCCACGTGTTGAACGGCCGGCCGCCGATGTTCAGCGGATAGGCCACGCAGCTCACCCAGTACTGCAACGCGAAACCGCCCACGCAGCCGGCGATGCCTCCGCCGAGGACGGTGAACGGCAGCAGCTTCGGGTAGAAGCCGATCGCCTCGGCCAGCCCCTCGACGGGGTAGGGGGCGAAGGCGTCCAGTCGGCTGTAGCCCTCCTGGCGCGCGCGGCGGGCGCCGGCGAGCAACGCGTCGGGCTTCTCGAATTCGGCCAGGAGGCCGTAAGTGTCGGGCATGGCGATTGGGGAGAGGCGAAGCGGACGGGTTCAGGGATGGGCGGGGCTGGGATGGGCCGCGCGGTGGGCCTCTTCCTCGGTCTCGGTGACCAGGGCGCGCATCTCGAAGATGGAGATCATCGGGAGGACGCGGATGAAGAGGAACAGGAGCGAGAGGAACAGGCCGATGGTGCCGACGTAGAGCGTCCAGTCCCAGAACGTCGGCGAGTACATGCCCCAGTTGGCGGGGATGAAGTCGCGGTGGAGGCTGATGACGACGATCACGAAGCGCTCGAGCCACATCCCGATGTTGATCGACATCGCGACGCCGAAGAGCCCGAGGAGACTGCGCTTGACCCCTCGGAACCAGAGCAACTGCGGGATGAGGATGTTGAAGAGGATGAGGCTCCAGTACATGGCCGCGTAGGGACCGTGGAAGCGATTCTCGACCATGAACGCCTCGTACAGGTTGCCGCTGTACCAGGCCATGAAGATCTCGGTGAGGTAGCCGTAGGCCACGATGAGGCCGGTCGCGAGCACCACGTTGGCCATGTTCTCGAGATGGCGCATCGTGACGAACCCCTCAAGACCGTAGGCCTTGCGCAGCGGGATGACGATGGTCATCACCATCGCGAAGCCGCTGAAGATGGCGCCGGCCACGAAGTAGGGGGGGAAGATCGTGGTGTGCCAGCCGGGGATGACCGAGACGGCGAAGTCGAAGCTGACCACGGTGTGGACCGAGACCACGAGCGGCGTGGCCAGGCCGGCCAGCAGCAGGTAGGCCTGGTCGTAGCGCTTCCAGTGGCGGGCCGAGCCGCGCCAGCCGAGTGCGAGCACGCCGTAGATCAGGCGGGCGCCCCAGTGCTTGGCCCGGTCGCGCAGTGTCGCCAGGTCGGGGATGAGGCCGATGTACCAGAACAGCAGCGAAACGGTCGCGTAGGTGTTGACCGCGAACACGTCCCAGATGAGCGGGCTGCGGAACTGAGGCCACAGCCCCATCGTGTTCGGGTGGGGGAACATCCAGTAGGCGAACCAGGGACGCCCCATGTGCAGCAACGGGAAGAGCCCGGCGCAGGCCACGGCGAAGAGCGTCATCGCCTCGGCGAAGCGATTGATCGACGTGCGCCATTGCTGGTGCAGGAGCAGGAGGATCGCCGAGATGAGCGTGCCGGCGTGGCCGATGCCGACCCACCAGACGAAGTTGACGATCGCGATGCCCCAGCCCACCGGGACGTTGATGCCCCAGACGCCGACGCCGAGGGCGAAGAGGTAGGTGATGCTGCAGAGCATCACCATCACCAGGGAGAAGGCGAGCGCGAAGCCGACGATCCAGCCGGCGGGTGTCTTGCCGGTGAGGACAATCGACGCGATCTTGTCGGTGACCGTCGCGAACGACTGGCCCGGTTCGAGGACCGGCGGGCGCTCTAGAGCGGCCGGGGCGGCCTGGGTGGTCATCCGATCCCTTCCTTCAGGTGCTTGCTGGGGTTGCGTACCACCGAGAGGTAGGTGGTGCGGGGGCGCGTGTTGAGATCGCCCAGGAGCGAGTAGTTGCGCTGCTGCGTCTTGAGCCTGGAGACTCGACTCGCGGGATCGTTGACGTTGCCGAAGACGATGGCCTGGGCCGGGCAGGCGGCCTGGCAGGCGGTGACGACCTCTCCGTCCCGGATGGGGCGGCCCTCCGTCTCGGAGGCGATCCGGGCGGCGTTGATGCGCTGGACGCAGTAGGTGCACTTCTCCATCACGCCGCGCGTGCGGACGGTGACGTTGGGGTTGGCGGCCAACTGCAGGCTCGGCGTGTCGTAGTCGGCATACTGCAGGAAGTTGAAGCGGCGGACCTTGTACGGGCAGTTGTTCGAGCAGTACCGCGTGCCGACGCAGCGGTTGTAAGTCATGTCGTTCAGACCCTCGTCGCTGTGGGACGTGGCGGCCACCGGGCAGACGACTTCGCAGGGGGCGTTCTCGCAGTGCATGCAGGGCACCGGCTGGTGGAAGGTCTCGGGGTTGTCGAGGTCGCCCTTGTAGTAGCGGTCGACGCGCAGCCAGTGCATCTCGCGGCCCTTGGCGACCTGGTCCTTGCCGACGACGGGGATGTTGTTCTCGGCCTGGCAAGCCACGACGCATCCGTTGCATCCGATGCAGCAATTGAGGTCGATGGTCATGCCCCAGGCGTACCCCTCGTACTTGTGGCCCGGGTACATCGACTCTTTCGGCTCGCTCTCCTCGTGCTTCTCGGGGGTCTCGCCGAGCAGCAGCGCGCGGATCAGATCGCGGCCCTCCATGTTGTGGTGGGTCTGGATCGGGGCCAGCGCGTAGGTCAGGCCGGTGCGGGCGAGCCTCGCCCCCGAGGCGGTCCAGGGCGCCGTGCTGGGCCGGACGGCCGAGGCGTCGAAGCCCAGGCCCGTGCCCACGCGGCCGGCCCGGGTGCGGCCATAGCCCAGGTGCAACGTGATCGTCTCGTCGGCCTGGCCGGGCATCACCCAGATCGGCGCACGCACCGACCGTCCCTCCAGCGTCAGTTCGACGACGTCGCCGCTCGAGAGCTTCAGACGTTCCGCCAGGGCCGGGGCCACGTGGGCGGTGTTGTCCCAGGTGAGGGTGGTCAGGGGCTT
>CAZSVK010000082.1:16417-16817 GCA_964610245.1 uncultured bacterium | reverse complement strand
GCTCTTTCCCTACCGACCTCTTCCGATCTAGCCGCAGCTCGTCTACCGGGTCCGGCTCAACGGCGAACTCACGTTTCACTTCTACCGGTTGCGCTCCGAGATGAAGCTGTCGAAGAACCACTCCTTCGCTCTCTGGACGATGACCTTCGACCCGCGCTTTCTCAGGGCTGGCCTCAACCGGATCGAGGTAACCATCGACTCGATCCCCGGCACCCGGCACCTGGGCCTCCAACGACGCAACAGGTTGACCCGGCTTCAGTTGAGGGCTCTCTGAATCCACTTCCAGCCGGAGGCGGCGAGTTCATCAGCGCCGACGCGCCGCTGGCTCGGGTTCGACCGTCAGTGCCAGTAGTCGACCGCCCGCGGTCACGGTCGCAACGACCAGCGTCTCGGCGTCGGA
>CAZSVK010000082.1:0-16407 GCA_964610245.1 uncultured bacterium | reverse complement strand
CCGGGGCGCCCCGCGGTCACGAGCCGACGGGACTGCGGTGCGTCGCCGGACAGACTACTACCGGCTCGCGCGTGGGCCGAACACGGATTCCCTGGAGTAGACTTCCTCCGGCGCCCGCCCGTGGGCTCCGGGTGGCGGCCACTCAGCGCGGGCTTTGACCGCTCAGAGGCTGGAGGCTTGGGGCTCGAGGCTGGAGGAACGGCTGTCGCTGCCGGTTGAACTCCTCGCGCCACGCGACGACTCTTGCGAGTAGTAGACCAGGAGGTCCGCAGCATGCCAGGCCCGCTCGACGGCATTCGAGTTCTCGACTTCTCCCGGCTCGTGCCCGGTCCGTACGCCACGCTGGCCCTGGCCGACCTGGGCGCCGACGTCGTCAAGGTCGAAGACCCCTGGCCGGGCGACTACCTGCGTGAGGTCCCGCCCCTCGCGGGACCGTACGGCGCGGCTTTCGCCTACTTCAACCGGGGCAAGCGCGCCGTGACCCTGGACCTGAAGACCGCCGCGGGACAGGAGGCCGCCCGCAAGCTGGCCGCGCGAGCCTGCGTGCTCGTCGAGAGCTTCCGGCCCGGGGTGATGCAGGCGCTCTCGCTCGACTGGGACCGCCTCCGTCGGGAGAACCCGCGGCTGGTCTACTGCTCCATCACCGGCTACGGACAGCACGGCCCCCTGGCCACGAGGGCCGGCCACGATCTCGACTACGTCGCACTCGCCGGGCTGCTCTCGATCGGAGGCGAACCGGGCAGCGAGCCCTCCGTTCCTGGGCTTCCCATCGCCGATCTGGCCGGGGGAGGGCTCTGGGCCGTCGTGGCGATCCTGGCGGCGCTCCGCGAGGCCGACCGGACCGGCCGCGGCCAGCACCTGGACGTCTCGATGACGGCCGGTACGATGGCCTGCCTGGGTCTGCAGGGCGCCGCGGCCCTCGCCTCGGGCGAGACAACTCAACGGGGCGATTCGCTCCTTTCCGGGGCCCACCCGGCCTACGCCGTCTACCGCTGCGCCGACGGCGCCCACCTGGCCGTGGCCGCGCTGGAAGCGAAGTTCTGGACGCGGCTCTGCGAGGCGCTGGAACTCCGCGGCCTTCCCGACGCGGTGACGCTGACTCCCGACCGCTGGGCCAGCATAAAATCCGACGTTCAGAGCGTCCTGCGGACCCGGCCCCGCGACGAGTGGCTGGCGTTGCTCTCCGGTTCCGACTGCTGCGTGGAACCGGTGCTGACCCTGCCGGAGGCGTTCGACCACCCGCAAGCCGCCGTCCGGCCCTCGGCCTGGGAAGTCGCCCTTCCCGGCGAGGGACACGTTCGTCAGCCGGCCTTCCCGGTGCTCTTCTCGGAGACCCCCGCCGCGCCGGGCGGCCCGGCGCCGGAGCGGGGCGAGCACACGCGTCAGGTCCTTCTCGAAGCAGGCTGCACCGAAGCCGAGTTCGAGACGCTCGCCGGCCGGGGCGCGTTCGGTCCGGGCAACGGATGACTCGCGCCCACCGGTGGCCGGACCGCCTGGACCGGGATACACTTCGCACCGCCATGCCCAGCACCCGACGCCGTGTCGCCCTCATCGACGGTTGCCGCACGCCCTTCGTGAAAGCCGGAACCGCGTTCGCGGAGATGTCCGCCGTGGACCTCGCGCGGCTGGCCGTCGTCGAACTGCTCCACCGCACGGCGCTCGACCCCGCCGAACTCGACGCCTGCATTTTCGGCTGCGTCCTGTCCGACCCCTCGGCGCCCAACCTGGGCCGCGAGGTGGTGCTCCGGGCCGGCCTGCCGCGGCAAGTCGAAGCCTGGACGGTGAATCGCGCCTGCGCCAGCTCCAACCAGGCGATCACGAGCGGCGCCGATCTGATCGCCCAGGGCCTGGCCGACGTCGTCCTCGCGGGCGGGGCCGAGACGATCTCCCGCGCTCCCATCCTCTGGTCTCGGCCGGCAGCCGGCGCCATGCTGGCGGCCTCGAAGGCCCGCACCCTTCTCGAGCGCCTGGCCGCCTTCCGCCGCCTCCGGCCCCGCGACCTGCTTCCCGTGCCGCCGGCCATCGCCGAGGCCACCACCGGTCTCACGATGGGGCAGTCCTGCGAGAAGATGGTCCGCGAGAACGGCGTCACCCGCGAGGCCCAGGACCGTCTGGCCCTCGCCAGCCATCAGCGCGCCGCGGCAGCCATCGTCGACGGCCGTCTGCCCGCCGACCTCGTCCCGGTCTACCCTCCGCCCCGCTACGCCCCCTGCGTCACCGAAGACAGCAGCGTGCGCAAGGACGCGAGCCTCGAGGCACTGGCCCGCCTCGCTCCGGCCTTCGATCGGCGCTTCGGGACGCTCACGGCCGGCAATTCCTCTCCCCTGACCGACGGAGCCGCGGCAGTGCTCCTGATGGGCGAGGACACGGCCCGCGCGCTCGGTTACCGGCCGCTCGGATATCTGCGGTCGTACGCCTACGCCGCGCTCGACCCGTTCGATCAGCTTCTCCAGGGACCAGCCTATGCCGTGCCGCTGGCGCTCGACCGCGCCGGTCTCGCGCTCTCCGACATGCACCGCGTGGAGATGAACGAGGCGTTCGCCGCCCAGGTGCTCTCCAATCTCCAGGCCCTGGCCAGCACCGCCTTTGCCGCCACGAAGCTGGGGCGGCCCGCCGCGGTCGGCGAAGTCGACCCGGACCGGCTCAACGCGATGGGCGGCTCGATCGCCATCGGTCATCCCTTCGGCGCGACCGGCGCCCGGCTCTGCATGCAACTGCTCCGGGAGCTGCAGAGGCGCGGGGGGCAGTTCGGCCTCGTCAGCGTCTGCGCCGCCGGGGGTATGGGCTCCGCCATCGTCTGGGAACGGGAGTAACACGACCATGACCAGCTGGAACGTCACCCAGGAAGCCGGGGGGCTCGCGACGCTGACACTCGACTGCCCCGGAAGCAAGCTCAACATCCTCTCGAGGCAAGTCTTCGCCGAGCTTGCTGACGCGCTCCGCAACCTCGCGTCAAAGCCCGGACTGAGCGGGCTCCTCCTGCTGAGCGCCAAGCCGGACAACTTCGTGGCCGGCGCCAACATCGAAGAGTTCCTGCTCCTGGCCACCGCCGCGGAGGCCGCGGACGCAAGCCGCCAGGCCCAGAGCGTCTTCCAGCAGCTCGAGGAGCTTCCGTTCCCGGTGGTCGCCGCGGTGCACGGGCCCTGCCTGGGCGGTGGGCTCGAGCTGGCCATGGCCTGCACGGCTCGCGTGGCGAGCGACTCTCCGAAGACCGCCTTCGGCGCGCTCGAGGTCAAGCTGGGCCTCATCCCCGGGGCCGGGGGCACCCAGCGCCTGCCCCGTCTGGTCGGCCTCGCGACGGCCCTCGACCTCAACATGTCCGGCCGGGTGCTCGGCGCGCGTCAGGCTCTCAAGGCCGGACTGGTCGGCGTCGTGGCCCCTGCTGAATCGCTCCAGGCCGCGGCGCGTCAGGAGTTGACGCGGCTGCAGCGCGGCCTCCCGGGCCCCGGTCTTCCTCTCACCCGGCGCGTCACGCGCTGGCTGCTCGAACGCAACCCGGCCGGGCGGGCGCTTCTCTACCGGGGCGCGGAGCGGGAGCTGGCCAGGTCGGGCGGCCACTACCCGGCCCCGGCGGCCGCGCTCGAGGCGATGCGGGCGGGCGCCGAGCAGGGCCCCGCGGCCGGCTTTGCGGCCGAGTCGCGCCTCTTCGGCGAGCTGGCGGTGGGCGACGTCTCCCGAGAGCTGATTCGCCTCTTCTTCGCCACCAACGACCTCAAGAAGGAGACCGGCGGGATCACGGCCGACCCGATTCCGGTGGAGCGCCTCGGGCTCGTGGGAGCGGGCTTCATGGGCACCGGCATCGCCCAGGTCGCCGCGGAGGCCGGCACCACGGTGCGCCTGCGCGACGTGAGCCCCGAGATGCTCGGCAAGGCGCTGGCCGCCTGCCACCACTACTTCGAGCAGAAGGCCGGACGCGGCCGGATGACGCGCCCGGAGGCACAGCGCGCGATGGACCGCGTCACGGTGACGACCGGCCTCACCGGCTTCCAGCAAACCGACCTGGTGGTCGAGGCGGTCTTCGAGGACCTGGCCGTCAAACACGAGGTGGTCCGCGAGCTGGAGACGGCCCTGCCGGCCCGGGCAGTCCTGGCCTCCAACACCTCGTCGATCCCCATCGCGTCGATCGCCCTGGCCTCGAAGCGCCCGGAGCAGGTCGTGGGCATGCACTTCTTTTCGCCGGTTCCGAAGATGCCGCTGCTGGAGGTCGTGGTGACGCCCTCGACGGCACCGTGGGTCACCGCCACCGCCGTCGCCTACGGGAAGAAGCTCGGCAAGACCGTCATCGTCGTCCGGGACAGTCCCGGCTTCTACACCAGCCGGGTCCTTGCTTTCTACCTCAACGAGGCGGCCCTGATGCTCGAGGAGGGCGCCGACCTCTCCGCCGTCGACCGCGCCGTGGTCGGCTTCGGTTTTCCGGTAGGGCCCTTCACGCTCCTCGACGAGGTGGGACTCGACATCGGGGCCCATGTCACCCGCGTCATGGGCGGAGCCTTCGGGGGCCGCCTGAAGGTGGCGACCGCCTTCGCCTCCGTGCTCGCCGACGGCCGCCGAGGGCGCAAGAACGGCCGGGGTTTCTATACCTACGGCAAGGGCGCCAAGAGCGTCGATGCCAGCGTTTACAGCCTGCTTCCGGGAGGGCGCGCGCCCACCGCGCTACCGGCCGAGGAGATCGAGCGCCGGCTCTGGCTCGTCTTCGCCGCCGAGGCGGTGCGTTGCCTCGAGGAAGGCGTGCTCCGCTGCCCGCGCGACGGCGACGTCGGAGCGGTCCTGGGTCTGGGGTTCCCCCCGTTCCGCGGCGGCCCCTTCCGGTTCATGGACAGGGTCGGCTGTGCCGAGATCGCCCGTCAACTCGAACAGCTCGCCGCGCGCCACGGAGAGCGGTTCGTTCCTCCCGCTCTGCTGGCGCGGCTGGCCGCCGCCGGCGATTCCTTCCACGGCGGGCGAGCTCGCGTTCCGTCGGCGTGAAGACGGTTGGCAGGCAGCTCTGCCCGGGCGGACGCCGTATCTTTCATCGGACGCCGGTGGGCCACCGGAGTGGAGTGCGATTCCGCGCAGGCGAGGAGACGAGATGAAACGGAAGGTCATCAAGATTGTCGAGGAGCGGTGCGACGGCTGCGGCCAGTGCGTCACGAGCTGCGCCGAGGGCGCCATCGAACTCCGGAACGGGAAGGCCCGGCTGGTGAGCGAGACCTACTGCGACGGCCTGGGGGCCTGTCTCTCGGACTGTCCGCAGGGCGCCATCCTGATCGAGGAGCGTGACGCGCCGGACTTCGACCCCGTCGCCGTCGAGACCCGCCTGCGTCAACTCGGGCACGCTCCCGGAGCGGATCCCGCGAGGGCGGGCCTCCCGCGCCCGTCGCCGGAGCCGGCCCGATTCACGCTTCCGGACGCCATGTCTGGCCCGGCTCACGCCCACGCGCCGGGTTTCACCTGCCCGAGTGCGGCGCTCCGGCAGTTCGCGCCGGTCGCAGCCCAGCAATCCGTCTCCCGGGAAGCTCGCGCCGATCAGTCCTCGGCCCTCGGCCACTGGCCGGTGCAGTTGATGCTTGTGCCGGCATCGGCGCCGTTTCTCCGGGGGGCCCACCTGCTGGTCTGCGCCGATTGCGTGCCGTTTGCCGTGGCCGACTTCCACCGCCGGTTCCTGACCGGCAAGTCGGTGGTCGTGGGGTGCCCGAAGCTGGACGACCTGCCGCACTACTTCGAGAAGCTGCGCGAGCTGGTCGCCGTGGCGCGCCCCGCGAGCCTGACCGTTCTGCGGATGGAGGTCCCCTGCTGCGGCGGCATCGCCCAGGCACTCGTGCAGGCCCGCGACGCCGTCGCGCCCCACCTGCCGATCGAGATCCACACCATCGGCATTCAGGGCGCCTCCCGATGCCAGACCTTGGCGGGCCAGGGCGCGGCACCCGAGGCATGACGCATGGATGACGCGCCGCGCGGCGGAGAGATCGCCGGATTGACGACTCGCGACGTCTGGAACCCCGGGCAGTATCACCGTTTCCAGGCTGAGCGCGCCCAGCCCTTCGAAGATCTGCTGGGCCTGGTGCGGCCGTCCGCCGGTTCGCGGGGCGCGGATCTGGGGCGGGCTTTGACCCCGAGCGGCCCTCAGCTTCCAGCGGCCTCGGCGCAGGTGGTTCCGTCGCCGAGGAAGCACCAGTGGGGCCCGGCCTCCTGGAGACTCCTGGCGAGTGCCACGCGAGTCTCGAACTTCCACGCCAGCCCCTTGCCGGTCGTCTGCGCCTCCCGGACTCGCGAGGAGTAGTCTTCCCATACCAGGGGACCGCCACAGCCGCTGCAGCCGAAGGTCATCGCCGAACGGCGCAGGCCAGGGACGGTTCGCGGACGAAGTTCGCCGGTCTTCAGCCGGGGGTGTCTCGAGCTTCGCGACACTTCCTCGAGCAGGCGCAGGATCTCGGGACGAAACAGCAGGGGGAGCACGCGGGCCTCGGCCGACCAACCCGGGCGGGCCCCGCAGCGCATCTCGAGACCACACTGCGATAGGTAGGGCGCCGCCAGGTGATGCACATGGGTCTCCGCCTTGCAGGAGGGGCATTTCGCCGGCACGAAGAGCAGGGTCACCTGCTGCTGCGTCCGGGCGACCAGGCGCCGGGAGAAGCGCACACGCCGGCCGAGCCAGGCGCCGACGAACTGCCTGAGCGGCGTCACGGCTGCCCCCAGGAGCACGCCCGACTCGAGGCCAGCGATGCCAGGAACCGGCCCCGTCCGGGCGCGGGGCTCCACCGCGGCGCGGACCAAGCTGAAGCACGGAACCGCCTCGTCCGCCTCCAGCCCGTCGGGTACCGTCGCGAAGAGCCAGCAGTCGTGCACGCCGTCGCGCAGATACTTGCCGTGCCTGAGCCGGGTCTCGCGAGCCGTCTGCGGGCTCAGTTGCACCTCGAAGGCCACTCGCCGGCGGGCGCGGGTAGCGAGCACGTCGGCAATCCAGTCAGGCCCGGCGTACTCCGTGACAGGCTCCCACCCCTGGGCGTGACAGGCGCGGGCAATCTCGGACTTGGCCAGGAGGTGTTCGTCCGACTCGGGCGCGGTGGTGCAGACGTGGCCCGGCTGGTGGACGAAGTGGCGTGTGCCCTGGGGCCCGGTGCGCTGGTAGGCCGCACTCCCGCAGCACGGGAGCGCCAGCGCAAGTGCCGTGCGCCGCCGGTCGCGTTCGAGCGCGGCCCACTCCTCATCCGAGAGGAGACACGCCAGCACATCCTTGCCGTTCCACCGGGCGCGAAGAGGCATGGGATCGGCAGGATAGCCCGATGGGCCCCCTCGCGCAACGCGCTCGGGCCACCCTCTGGATTGATCGACCGCGGTTGTCGAAGTAAGTTGTCGACCGATGAACGCTCTCGCACCACTTGCCCGGACAGTCAGTCTCCTGGTCGCCAGCAACGTCTTCATGACGTTTGCCTGGTACGGTCACCTCAAGTTTCGCTCGGCGCCACTCTGGAAGGCGATTCTCGCGAGCTGGTTCATCGCGTTCTTCGAGTACTGCCTCCAGGTGCCGGCCAATCGCTGGGGCTACGGTGTCGCCAGCGCGACCCAGCTCAAGATCCTGCAAGAGATCATCACGTTGGCCGTGTTCGGGGCCTTCGCGATCCTCTACCTCGGGGAGGATCTCCGCTGGAACCACATGGTGGCTTTCATGCTGCTGATCGCCGCGGTCGGCTTCGGCTTTCTGCCGTCGGGCGCCCTCCCGGTCAGGTGAGGCGCGGTCGGCGAGGCTGACGAGCTGGAGAGGCTGCGCGGCTGGCGCGACCAGCCTGCTCTACCGCTCGGGCCCCCGAGCTTCCGGCTTGCTGCGGATGGCGGGCGTGAGCCAGGCCGAACCCCGCCGGGTGAGTGCGGCAAGCCCCCGGAGCAGGAGCCGTCCGACGATACCGAAGACGAGCAGTAGACCCAACGCCGCGAGCAACTGGCCCCACTCTTCGGCGCCGCGCTCTCTGGGCAACTGAAGGAACATGACCCCCGAGGCGATGAGCGCGACGGCGGTCCCACAGAGCACGCGCCATCCGACCCCGAGCGTCTGGAAGCCCAGAACGACCAGGCCCAGGATCAGCACGAAGACCAGCAGCTCGACGAGTTCACCCATGGCTTGCCGCAGGGCCCGTCTTTGCCGCTCGACGAGGAAGTCGAGCTGCTCGGCCCGGGCCAGGGTCGCCGGGTCGCTCACCCCGAAATCCACGAGCTGTTGACGCGCCGAACCCGTCGAGGAATAGGTGCCGTGGCGCAAGCAGACCACCTTCCCCTCGGGTTGCAAGAGCACGTAGTTGGCCCACGACTCGGCGCCGGCGCCGGGACACTCGAGTCTTGCGTGCAGGTAGCCCCCGTCCACCAGCTCCTTCCACAGTCCCACGGGCAGGTCGTCGACCCACCGGCCGGGACGCCACGGCGACCTCGTCGGGTGCACGGCAACCAGGTCGCACGGGGCGTCCGGGGCCGGCGAGAACAGAGGGCCGAACGTCGCCCGGTCCGCCAGCCCGCCCACGCCACCAACCTTGACGTTACCGTCCAGCTCGTACATCTCGAGTGCGCCGGCCAGCACCTTCTGATTGGCGAAGCAGGCCCGGTCATGGGCCTGTTCCCGGGCCGCTCGGAAGCTGGCCAAGGGCGAGAAGTGCCAGTCGGCCGAAGCCGGTCTTCGCGCCGCCAGTCCGCCCTCCTCGGGCAATGCAGGGAGCGAGCCGAGCTGCGCTGCCTCTCGAGCAGAGCGGGGACCGGGGAGCTTGCGCGCCGGGTCGGGCGCGGGCTTGGCCAGGAAGGAACCGAAAGGCGAGGCGCAGCCGAACGCCGTCGTTCGGGCGCTGGACGGAGCGGCGGCCCGGTTCGAGAGCCGTTCGCGATAGATCGTCTGGGCCTCGGCCTGCTGGCGAAGCCGTTCCCAGACGGGCCCCAGCGAGGCGGGCTGCGCGAGCTTCGCCGAGAAGTCGGCCTCGATTCCGAACGGCGGCTGGCGCTCGGGCCCGGTGGGCACCGGAGTGAACTCGCCGAGGTGGACGACGCCGGAGGGCGCCGGGCCCCGGCGCTTTCCGATCAGGAATCCGCCGGTCACCGCGCGCGACGCCAGATCTTCCTGGCCGATGGGAATCGGCACCAGCAGCTCGCCGCTCGGCAGCTCCAGGGGCCGGGCTGCCCTTCCATCGGGGCCGGCGAACGGCCGGGCGAGGTGCAGCCGCAACTCGAGATCGCCGAGCCTTCCCAGCGGCTCCAGACGGCCCACGAAGGCGCAGGTGTCGCCGCCGGCCGGCTCGCGCTCGACTGGAATCGCCGGGGTCACTCCATACCCCGAGAGGCCGCGCGCATCTCGGACCCTCAGCTCGAACTGGGCCTCTTCCACCCTCCAGGCGTTGAGCGGAAACCGGAACAGGAGCTTGCCGTCGGTCGTCATCCGGAGCGCCTCGTCGTACTCGAGTTCGACCTCCTTGGTGCCCTCATCGGGCGGTACGGGATAGACCGAGGAGGTGTATCGGCAAGCGTCCTGCCACTCCAACAACCCCGGATCTCGACTGCGGCTCACGATACGGTCGTACTCGGCGCGCCCCTCCTGCCGAGGTACGAGCTGCCCGTCCCACCATTTGCCCTCCTCCGTGATCCGGTACTTCCAGAACGCCGTCAGAGGTGAGACGTCGAAGCTCGTGATCGCCTCGTCGCCAGGCATCCTGGAGTGCCGCCGATTGCGGAAGGTCTGCGCGACGCGGACGCGGGCCACACCGTCCACGATGTCGGCCCGCAGGACCAGGCGAGCCAGCATCATCTCGTCGGGGAACCCGCTCGCCGGCGCGGTCTGGGCAGGCAAGGGGCCTGTGAAAGCCAGCAGCAGGAACAACGACGAGATGGCGAACTGAATCAACGGAGACCTCCTGTTCCGACTCACTCGACGCCGGCGACGGCCCGCGGGTTCATCATGACTCTCGCGCTCGAGATTCGCCCGGAGCAGGCGAGCAATCCGCCTATTGCCGAATGGACCCGGGATGTTGCTAGACTGGCGACAGGATGATCCGCATCTGTGCATACACGTCCGACGGGAAGTTCAGGCGCGACATCCCCGTGCAGGAGCTGGCGAGGCTGCTCGACGATCCCGACGCGAAGGTCTGGGTCGACATGCTGGAGCCCACCGACTTCGAGAACGAGATTCTCGCCACGATGTTCGGACTGCACCCGCTGTCGATCGAGGACTGTGTCGCCGAGATCCACCACCCCAAGCTGGACGACTACGGCGACTACATCTACATCATCTTGCACTGGATCGACCGCGGGCCGGAGGGGCTGCTCAGCGAGGACCTGGACACCTTCGTCTCCCGCAATTACCTCGTCACCTACCGGAAGTCGACGATGGCCTGCGTGGACGAACTGATGGCCAACCAGGACCGCACCGAGGACGCGATGTCGCGCGGGCTCGACTACCTGCTCTATGTCATCCACAGCGGCCTCGTCGGCCATTACTACCCCATCCTGGACACCTTCGAGCGCGAGATCGACGTGATCGAGGACGAGATCTTCGAGCACGCCGACAGCTCCATCCTCGGACGCATCCAGAGCCTCAAGCGCTCGCTCCTCTCGCTGCGCCGCCTCGCCGGCCCCCAGCGCGAGATCTTCGCCAACCTCTCGCGAGGCAGCAGCAAGTTCATCGACCAGGAAGCGCGGCTGCATTTCCGAGACATCTATGACGCGTTCTACCGCGTCATAGACACGTCGGATCTTTACAAAGACCTCGTCAACGGCGCGATGGAAACCTACCTCAGCGTCGCCAGCCACAGGCTCAACGAGGTCATGAAGTTCCTCACCATCCTGTCGACGTTGATGCTGCCCCCCACGCTCATCGCCGGCATCTACGGGATGAATTTCGAGCACATGCCGGAGCTGAAGTGGAAGTACGGCTACGTGTTCGTCCTCGGCCTCATCCTCACCACCATCACGGTGCTGCTCGCCTTCTTCCGCCGGAAGAGGTGGCTGTAACAGGGCAGTGCCCCTGTTCGGGCCGGCCTGCCCGCACGCGTGAACGACCGCAGCGCGAACGGGTCGTTGAACCCAAGGTTGCTCGCCCCTCACCCGGAGAGAGTGGTGCTTGCGCTCGCAGCTCTGCGCCCTCGAGCTATTTGATCAAGCTTCGCTTCCTCGTCTCATTGCCGATTCCCTGGGTGGGGCGCCCACCCTGGCGGGGGTTCGGAGAAAGCGTCCCCGCGAGACGACCTCGTTCGCTTCAGTTCTGCTCGAGCCCGTAGGCGTAGCCCTTCTCGAACGCCGACAGGTTGAGCTTCTCGGTCCCGCGAGGCACGACCTCGGCGATGGCGGCCCGCACCGCGTCGGGCGTCAACAGCTTGGTCATCGCCGTGAAGAACCCGAGCATCACGATGTTCAGCACCATCTTCCGGCCCAACTCCTCGGCGAAGCGGGTGGCGGGGATACCACACGCCCGGGCCTTGCCGTGGGAGTCGCCCAGCTTGACCAGCTCGCCCTCGTAGAGCAGCAGGCCGCTCTCGTCCTGCTTCATCCCCGGCGAGAACCGCTGGTAGGCGTCCTGGTTCATGGTCACCAGCACGTCGGGCCGCGTCACGTAGGGGTAGAGCACCTTGGTGTCGCTCACGATGACCTGCGAGCTGCAGGCGCTGCCCCGGGCCTCCGGGCCGAAGGCCTGCGTCATCGTCGCGAACTTGTTGTCGTGGAGTGCTGCCGCCTGCCCCACGAGCAACCCGGCCATCACCACTCCCTGGCCGCCGAAACCGCCGATCTTGATCTCCGTCACGTTCGTCATCGGACTCACTTCCTCTTCAATCTCGCCAGGGATACGGGCGGTACTCGGGACCCAGGGCCGTCGACAGCCGCTGGTTGTAGCCTTCGAGCCAGGTCGGCCGCTCGATATCCACGAACTTCCCGCAGACGATCTCGCCATCGAACGAGAGGCCGACCGACCGGGTGTCGGCGTTCGGCTTCACGACCGATCGCTCCTTGTAGAGCTTCATCGTGTCCAGGCCGTCGCCCAGCTTGTTGCGCCGCTGGTACTGCGTCGGGCAGGGGGCGAGGATCTCGACGAACGAGAAGCCCTTCTTCTCGAGCGCTTCCCTCATGGCGGTGGCCGTCTGACGCACGTGGTAGGCGGTCCAGCGCGCCACGTAGACCGCGCCGCAGGAGTCGGCGAGGAACGGCAGGTTGAAGGTGTGCTCGAAGGCGCCGTAGGGAGCGGTCGTCGCGAACGACGACTCGGGCGTCGTGGAGCTGGCCTGGCCGCCGGTCATCGCGTAGGTCAAGTTGTTGATGCAGATGATCGTCAGATCCATGTTGCGTCGCGCCGCGTGGATGAAGTGGTTCCCGCCGATCGCCATCAGGTCTCCGTCGCCGGAGTAGACGACCACCTTCAGGTCGGGATTGGCCAGCTTCAGACCGGTCGCGAAGGGGATGGCACGGCCGTGCGTCGTGTGGAACGAGTCCAGGTTCACGTAACCCGCGACGCGGCCGGTGCAACCGATGCCCGAAACGACGCACAGGTTCTTGAGGTCGATGCCGCAGTCGGACAGGGCCCTCGCGAAGCAGTTCACGGTGGTGCCGATGCCGCAGCCAGGGCACCAGATGTGGGGCATCCGATCTTCGCGGAGCAGGGGAATGACAGGATTGGTCGGGTTCATCGTGCGGCCTCCATGATTGCCGAGAAGATCGTCTGAGGATCGTGGACCGCGCCGCCGGCGTGGGGAACCAGCACGGTCTTGCAGCGCCCCCTGGCGCAGCGATCCATCTCCCAGTACATCTGGCCCAGGTTCATCTCGGGCATCACCAGGGCGTGGACCTTCGAGGCCAGCTCCTGGATGCGCCGCTCGGGGAAGGGCCAGCAAACCACGAGGCGAAGCAACCCCACCTTCAGGCCCTTGGCGCGCGCCAGTTCGACCGCGCGGAGCGCGACCCGGCAGGTGATGCCGTAGGCCACGACCACGATGTCGGCGCCCTCGACCCCATCCTCTTCCACGCGGATGATCTGCTCGGCCTGCACCCGGATCTTGTCGACCAGCCGCCGCACCAGCTTGTCCTGGGCATCGGGAGTGATCACCGGATAGCCCTGCTCGTCGTGCGTCAAACCGGTGATATGGATGCGGTAGTTGTCCCCCGCCTTGACCATCCCTGGCACCATGTTCTCGTCGGGCTCGTAGGGCCGGTAGTCGTCCGGAGAACTCTTCGTGAAACGGCGCGGCACGACCTTGATCTGATCGACCGGCGGAATGTCGACCCGCTCGGTCATGTGGCCCACGCACTCGTCCATCATCAGGAGCACCGGCACCCGGTACTTCTCGGAGAGGTTGAACGACTCCACGGTCAGGTCGAAGCACTCCTGGGGCGACGTCGGCGAGAGGGCGATGATCTCGTAGTCGCCATGACTGCCCCAGCGGGCCTGCATCATGTCGGCCTGCCCGGGCAGGGTCGGGAGACCGGTCGAGGGCCCTCCCCGCTGCACGTCGACGAAGACGCACGGGGTCTCGGTGATGGCAGCGTAACCGATGTGCTCCATCATCAGGGAGAAGCCCGGGCCGGACGTGACCGTCAGGGCCTTCTTGCCCGCCCACACCGCGCCTTGCAGCGTGATCGAGGCGGCGATCTCGTCCTCCATCTGGATGAAGAGCCCGCCCACGGGGGGGAATCGGTTCGCGATCCGTTCCACGATCTCGGTCGACGGAGTGATCGGGTAACCCGCCGCAAAGCGGCACCCGGCCGCGAGAGCGCCCTCGCAGGCCGCATGGTTGCCGTCCAGATAGTGGCGTCCCGTCAGGACACCGGTCGTGTCGCTGCTCTTCATGGCCTCTGCACCTCCATCCCGGCCCGCACCGGCTCCGGCGACGCCTTGGGCTGGTCCTTCTGGTAGCGCGGGTTCGGTCCCACGCGGAAGCCGAAGATCGCGAAGTCCGGGCAATACAGGCCGCACAGCCCGCATCCGTTGCAGAAGTCCTCGCTCACCAGCACGGGCGGATGATACCCCTTCGAGTTGAAGCCGCTCGACAGCTCCAGAGCCGAGGTCGGGCAGAACTCGACGCAGAAGGCGCAGCCCCTGCAGCGCTCCACGAGGATCTCCACATTGCCCAGGAACTTCTGTACCTTACGCCTGCTTGCGGGCGATTCGTTCATCGGACGCCTCCCACGATGGGGTTCGATTCCACCATATGCGGTTGCCTCGGACTCAGGGAAAACTCGAAACCCGAGCTGCTGGCGCCGAGGTGCGGCTCACCGGGAACTGCGGGGGCGAGCACGCTCGGCCTCGAACTTCTGTCGAGGCCGATCTCTCGGCTTCGTCCGGCCTCCGACGACCGGACCAGCCCAGGCGCGACGGGCGGTTTCCCTGCGTTACGACGTCGCGGCGTAACAGGATAGCATCCCGCCCCCCGTTTTGTCGCCCCCTCCCGTCACACAAACTGCAGGCTGGCCAGTTCCGCGCCGGGACGCCTTCCGCGCTCCCGCTCGATCGCCCGGAAGGTCAGAACTCCCGGACCTTGCGGCCCGGGAGAACTGGATTGTGGAGCTTCCAGAGCTTTCAGCTCCACTCACTCCTGTTTGACCGCGGGAGCTTCCTTCCAGACCAGCCAACAGGTCAGCAGGCCGGCCAGCCCGCAACCGATCCAGAGCGCGAAGGCGCCACCCCACCCGTACAGGTCTATGACGTAGCCGGTGCCGATCCCGGAAGCGGTCGCCCCCACGTACGAGAGGAAGCCGACGAGGCCCGCCGCTGCCGAGGCCACGCGAGCCGAACCGCCCGCGTCCACGGCGGCCACCGCTCCCAGCAGCGATTGCGGCACCTCCACGAAGAAGCCGACCGCGGCCATCATCACCAGATCGAGCCAGGGGCTGGCGTTTCCGATGGCCCAGAAGCCCCAGAGCATCACGCAGAGCACGGCGAAGGCCGCGATGTTCACGCTGCGGTAGCGTGAGTTGAAGAGGCGATCCGAGATGACCCCGGCGCAGAGCACCCCCGCCACGCCGAAGAGCGGCATGATCGCGGAGCTGAAGGCGGCCGAACCGGCCTGATAGCCGCGTTCGTCCTTCAGGAACTTCGGCACCCAGTCGAGCGCGCCGAATCGCACGACGTACGCGAACAGGTCGGCCAGTCCGATCGCCCAGACGTTCCGGTTGAGCAGCACGCACCGCCGGAACGTGAGCCAGTAGCTCTCGGTGGCCTCCTCGGGGGCCGGGACAAAGGCCTCGGCCGAGCGCAGCCCCTTCGACTCGGGCGTATCGGCCATGAGGAACCAGAGCACGAGACCCAGGACGACGCACATCGCCGCGGGCAGCCAGAAGCACCACCGCCAGCCTCCCCAGGTGAGGATCCAGCCGGTCAGGCCCATCACCGCCGCGGTGCCTGCCTGGTGCGAGCAGGTCCAGAACGCCCACCGGGTTGCCTTCCCTTCGTTGGTGTACCAGAGCGTCATTCCTCGGGCGATCGGCGGGAACCCCATCGACTGGAACCACCCGTTGGCGCCCCAGAGAAACGCGAACACCCACAGCGTCGCCATCGAGCCGAAGAACAGGTTGATGAGCCCGGAGGCCACCAGGGCCGTACACAGGAAACCTCGGATGTTGGCGCCGTCCGCGAGCACCCCGTTGGCGAACTTCCCCAGGCCGTAGGTCACGTACAAGGTCGAGCTGATCAGGCCCAGTTCGGTGTTCGAGTAGTGCAGTTCGTCGCCCATCACCGGCAGGGCGGCCGGGATGTTCTTCCGGCAGAAGTAGAGCACGGCATAGCCCGTGAACATCGCGAAGAACATCCGCTTCCGCCAGCGCGCGTACTCCGCGTTGATGGTCTCGGGATCCCGGATCGGTTCGACCGCGGGCTCGGGCAAGAAGAAGTCGCGTACTCGTGCAATGGGGCCCATGTCTGCCCTCCGGCGTCAGAAGTCGCCACCAGTGTACGCGACCGCCCACCGCCCTGTCCCGGTTCGTACCCGTGAGCTCGCCCGGAATGTCAGAACTCCCAGACCTTTCGGCCCGGGAGCACTGGATTGTGGACGATTTTACGCGGGGTCTTGTCCCTCTTGGGTCCAACCACTTCGTTCCAAACTCTGGATTTTACTCCTCACCTCTGGAACAACCTGCTGACGGCGATGATTCCGCTTGTTTTCGGAATTCGATCGAACTTGATGCAATCTCACACGATCGGTTCCTGGCGCCACGCGGAACCTGGTCTCTGGAAAGCCGGCGTCAGTCTATGAGCCTTCCAGACGGGACAGAACGGAGGTCCTTCTCGCCACCCACCGGATACGAGAGCCGGGTCGTGACTACTTCCTGTCTTCAGTACCGATTCTTCAAAGGGTCTCTCCCCAGAAGCTTACGCCCTTGCGGACTTGTCACCTTTGACCTGGAGTTTCCGGAACGACCCTTGTCCTACCTCATCCTCCGGTACGGGAGGATCCCAGGGCCACTGCTGCTTTCGGACTTGCG